>JANPNG010000116.1:0-19504 GCA_031427355.1 Hylemonella sp. | reverse complement strand
AGTGAGCGCTATGAACTTCCATAAAACCCTGGCCTTTATTTCCATGCTTGTCGGCAGTGCGGGTGCATGGGCACAGTCGCCCGGCATCTCTGACAAAGAAATTTTGGTGGGCCAATTTGCCGCCTTCAGCGGCCCGGCGGCGCAACTTGGTGAGCGACTCAAAGTGGGCATTGAGGCCTACTTCAAAGCCACCAACGCGCAAGGCGGTGTGAATGGCCGCACGCTCAAGCTGGTCACGCGTGACGATGGCTATGAGCCCGAAAAGGCCACCGCCGCCGTCAAAGCCTTGATTTACGAGGACAAGGTGTTCGCCCTGATTGGCGCGGTGGGCACGCCCACAGGGCTGGCCGCGATGCCGGTGTTCACGGCGGAGAAGGTGCCCATGGTGGGCATGTTCACCGGTGCTCAGGCTTTGCGCGAGCCCTTTAACCGGCAGATCTTTCATGTGCGCGCCAGCTACTTTGACGAGACCGAGCGCATCGTGCAGCACGTGACGTCGATGGGCGTCAAAAACATTGCCGTGTTCTATCAAAACGACGCTTACGGCAAGGCCGGCCTAGAGGGCGTGAGCCGTGCCTTGACTAAGCGCGACTTGAAGCCGGTGGCCTTGGCCACGTTTGAGCGCAACACGGTGGATGTGACGGCCTCCCTAGCGACGATTTTGCCAACCAAGCCTGACGCCGTGATCCAGATCGGCGCCTACAAATCGGTCTCGGCTTTCATCAAAGAGTCGCGCAAGAAGGGCTATGGCGGCCAGTTCTTCAACGTGAGCTTTGTCGGCTCCAAGGCGCTGGCCGACGAGCTGGGGCCCGTGGGCACGGGCGTGGTGATTTCTCAGGTCGTGCCCTTCCCCTTCGCGCAGGCCGCGCCGGTGGTGCGCGAGTACCAGCAGCGCATGGGTGAGGCCGGTCAAAAGGAGTTTGACTTCTCCAGCATGGAGGGCTTTTTGATGGCCAAGGTATTTGTGGAAGGCGTCAAACGCGCGGGCCGCACACTCACGCGCGATAGCTTGATTAACGCGCTGGAGTCCATGCACGATCTGAACCTGGGTGGCTTCAACATCAGTTACAGCGCTAAAAACCACGAAGGCTCCAAGTTCACCGACCTCAGCATCATCGGGCGTGAGAGCAAGTTCGTGCACTGAGTTGCGTCCACGCTGGCCCGGTAGGGCCAGCGTGGGGCTACGCATCAGCTCAGGTGCTTGCCCACAATCCCGGCCAACTCAAACATCGTGACTTGCGGCTTGCCAAACACGTCGAGGAGTTTGGCGTCGGCATTGATGGCGCGCTTGTCGGCTGCATCTTGCAGGCCGTTGGCCTTGATGTAGTCCCACAGTTTCTTGATGACCTCGGTGCGCGCCACCGGTTCGGCACCGATGACGGCGGCCAGCGCGGCGCTGGGCTGCTTGCCGCTGGCGGCGGTGGTTTTGCGCGGGGCTTTGGGCTTGGCGACTTTGGCCGCAGTTTTCACCGCCACTTTGGCCGTTGTTTTAGTCGCGGTTTTTTTGGCGGGTGCTTTCTTGGCCGCCGTGCCTGTTTTGGTCGCCACCGCAGTCTTGGCGGCGGTTTTGCGCGGCGGGAATTTGCTGGGTGCAAATTCAAAATTCACTTTACCTGCGGTGGCGTCCCAGGCCAGCATGGCCTTGAAGGCGCGGCGTGTGCGCATGGAGACAAATTTGTCGAGCAGGTCAGTCTTGCCGGTGGCCAGCAGTTTTTGCATCTGCGAACGCTCAATCGGTTGCTGCAAGATGATCTGCCCACTTTTGAAGTCACAGCTCGGTGTGGGCTGGGCTAAGGTGGGTACGGATTTATCGCACACATAGTTTTTGCCATGCTCGAACACCGTGCCACCGGTGGCATTGCCCGTTGCCGCGCCGCACTTCGGGCACGGGCCGAGTGCCTCTTTGGCCGAGAAGTCGATCAGCTCGCCGCTTTCCTCGCCCTTTTTGTCGTCGCCAAAGTCGAATTCGAGCTTGTAGTTTTTCGTCTCTTCGTCAAACTTGATGACCATCTCAGCCGTGAACGGCCAGCCCGCTTTGGAGCGAAAGCCTTCCAATGGGCCGATTCTGCGGTCGCGCAGGAACTGCTCCACCTCGGCCACTTCAAAGGTGCGCCCGGCCGGGGTTTTGCCGAAGGAGAAGCCACAGCCGTCTTCCTTGCCGCTCTTGCCGTTGCAGGTGTAGCGGCGGTAGTTTTCTTTCACGATGCCGCCGCAGTTGGGACAGGGCGCGGAGAGAGTCGCGTAGTCGCCGGGGATGGTGTCGCGGTCGTATTCCTTTGCTTTTTTCACCATGCGCTCGGTCATGGCGGCAATCTCGGCCATGAAGGAGGCACGGCTCAACTTGCCCTGCTCCATCAGTGCGAGTTTGTACTCCCACTCGCCGGTGAGTTCGGCCTTGGAGAGCTCTTCAACCCCCAGGCCGCGCAGCAGCGTCATGAGCTGGAAGGCCTTGGCGGTGGGGATCAGCTCGCGGCCTTCGCGCAGCATGTATTTTTCGGCGATCAGGCCCTCGATGATGGACGAGCGCGTGGCGGGCGTGCCCAGGCCTTTTTCCTGCATGGCTTCGCGCAGTTCATCATCTTCCACGGTCTTGCCGGCGCCTTCCATGGCGCCGAGCAGCGTGGCCTCTGAGTAGCGGGCCGGGGGGCGGGTCTTGAGGCCCTTGGGATCGACGGTCTCCGTTTTGACTTTTTCGCCAGGGGCCACGGGCACCAGGCTCTGGCCTTTGTCGCCGTCTTTCGCGTCGGCCACTTCTTCGGCGGCTTCTTTGCCGTAAATCGCCAGCCAGCCCGGCTTGACCAGCACTTTGCCTTCAGTCTTAAAGGCGTGCTGGGCTGCCGTGGTGATACGCGTCGTCACCTGGTACTCCGCGCTCGGGAAAAACACTGCCATGAAGCGGCGCACCACTAGGTCGTACACCTTTTGCTCGGCCTCGCTCAGGCCGCTGGGGGCTTGCAGCGTGGGGATGATGGCAAAGTGGTCGCTCACTTTGGTGTTGTCGAAAATGCGCTTACTCGGGCGCACATAGCCGCCTTTGATGGCGGTGGCCGCAAAGGGGGCCAGATGCCGCATGCCGCTGTCGGCCAGCATGGCAAAGGTGTCTTTCACCACGGGCACATAGTCTTCTGGCAGGGCGCGCGAGTCGGTACGCGGGTAGGTCAGGGCCTTGTGGCGCTCGTACAGGCTTTGCGCGATGGACAGCGTGGTCTTGGCCGAGTAGCCAAACTTGCCATTGGCTTCGCGTTGCAGGCTGGTTAAATCAAACAGCAGGGGTGAGGCTTGGGTTGTGGGCTTGCTTTCCTCCGTCACCGTGGCGCTGCTGCCTCGCACGGCGTTGGCGATGGCCTCGGCCTCGCGTTGCGTCCAGACGCGGTCGGCCTTGAGCTCAGCGTCGGGCTCGTCGGTGTTGCCTGCGGCGGCGTTGGCGGCGGCTTTTTTCCAGCTCGGGTCAAACCACTTGGCGTTGTACTCACCCGCTTGCGCGCCAAAGGTGGCGTGCACTTCCCAGTAGTTGCGGCTGACGAATTTGCGGATTTGCTCTTCGCGCTCCACCACCACGGAGAGCGTGGGCGTCTGCACCCGGCCCACTGTGGTCAGGAAGAATCCACCGTCGCGCGAGTTGAACGCCGTCATGGCGCGCGTGCCGTTGATGCCCACCAGCCAGTCGGCCTCGGAGCGGCAGCGTGCGGCGTCGGCCAGGGGCTGCATTTGCGCGTTGCTGCGCAGCGCACCAAAGCCGTCGCGGATGGCCTGCGGCGTCATGGATTGCAGCCACAGGCGGCTGACCGGCTTGCCAAGCGGCTTGGCCCCACCTGCGTACTGCTCGATCAGGCGAAATATCAGCTCACCTTCGCGGCCCGCGTCACAGGCGTTGATGAGCTTGTCCACGTCTTTGCGCTTGGCCTGCTTGATGACGGCGTTCAGCCGCGTCTTGGTCTTGTCCACTGGCTTCAGGTCAAAGTGCGGCGGGATGACGGGCAGGTGGGCAAAGCTCCACTTGCCGCGTTTGACGTCGTAGGCTTCGGGGGCCTGGATTTCCACCAGATGGCCAACGGCGCTGGTGACCACGTAGGTGTCGCTCTCAAAGTACTCGTCGTGCTTTTCAAACTTGCCCGCCAATGGTGTGAGGGCGCGCACGATGTCCTGGGCGACTGAGGGCTTTTCTGCAATGACTAAAGTTTTCATCTGACTACAATCCAGTTTCTCGCGCACGCAGGCGTACGCGCAAGCACGTGGGCACGCACACACGCGCGCCCATACGAGTTCACCTTACCAAATTTTTCAAACGTGTTCAAAAAATCAGTCCCCGAATCTGGCCGCCGCATTCAAACCCGCCGCTCCGGCGTGCATGGCAAAGGCGTGTTTGCTGTGCAGAACCTGGCCGAGGGCGAGACCCTGATCGAGTACACGGGCGAGGTGGTGAGCTGGACCGAGGCGCAAGCCCGCCACCCGCACGACCCGACTGATCCGAACCACACGTTTTATTTCCACATTGATGAAGATCATGTGATCGACGGCAAGGTGGATGGCAACTCCTCGCGCTGGATCAACCACAGCTGCGCGCCCAACTGCGAGGCCGATGAGGAAGCGGGCCGCGTCTTCATCAAGGCGCTGCGCAACATCAAGGCCGGTGAAGAGCTCAACTACGACTACGGTCTGATGATTGACGAACGCTACACGCCCAAGCTCAAGGCCGAATACCCCTGCTGGTGCGGCGCGAAGGCCTGCCGTGGCACGCTGTTGGCACCCAAGCGCAAGCGTTAAGCCCACTTCGCGAGCCCCACACCCGTTCGGACTGAGCTTGTCGAAGTCATTACCCATCCAGTGGCCCGCAGAGGCCATCTGGGAGGCCGTGTCGCCCTTGTTGCCGAGCTTCTCGGTGGAAATCCTGCCCCAGCTCGACTCCACCAACTCCGAGTTGATGCGCCGAGCCCGTGCCGGGCAGACCGAGCCCATCTTGCTGGTGGCCGAGTCGCAAACCGCTGGCCGTGGCCGCTTAGGACGAGACTGGTTAAGCGGGGCCGCCGCAGCACACGCAGTGGCAAGCATGGGGGCTACATCATTGACGTTCTCCCTCGGCATGCCGCTGCACATGCCGGACTGGTCTGGCCTGTCACTGGCCGTGGGGGTGAGTGTGGCGACCAGCCTGCACCCCGAACTCCAGCTCAAGTGGCCGAACGACATCTGGTTTCAAGAGCGCAAGCTGGCGGGCATCTTGATTGAAACCGTCACCATCGGCAGCACCCGCTATGCCGTGATCGGCGTGGGCCTCAACATCGGGCCGCGTGAGGCCGCAGGCCTGAGCACGGCCCCGGCCTGGTTGCAGGAGTTGCTGCCCGGCATTGACGCACCGCAGACCCTGCTGCGCATTGCAGCGCCGCTGGTGGCGGCTGTGCAATGCTTTGAGTTGCAAGGACTGGCCCCGTTTTTGAAAACCTTTGCGGCGCGTGACGCCTTGGCCGGACGCGCTGTGACCTTGAGCGACGGCACGCACGGGCAAGCGCAGGGCGTGGACGGCAGCGGTGCTTTGCTGGTGCATACTGACGCGGGCTTGAAAAAAATAAGCAGCGCTGAAGTCAGCGTGCGCCCTGCTTCCAAGTAGTCACCTTACCCATGTTGCGTTCCTTTGTTTTGTTGCTGGTGCTGGTCAATGGCCTGTATTTCGCGTGGTCGCAAGAGTGGTTGCGTGGCTACGGCTTTGGCCCCACCCCGACCACGGAGCCACAGCGCTTGGCTCGGCAAATCAGACCCGAGGCGATCCGCATTTTGTCGCCACAAGAAGCACGGCGCGAGGCGGTGGCCGATCAGGCCAACGTCAAACCACCTGAATGCCTGCAAGCCGGGCCGATGGAGGGCAAGCAGTCCGACGCGTTGCGTCAGGCCCTGAAAGCCAGCCTGCCGGACGGTGCCTGGCAGTGGGAAGAGGGCACGGAGCCTGCGCGCTGGATTGTTTACATGGGCAAATACCCGAACGCCGAGGCGCAGGCTAAAAAACGCACGGAACTGCTCACTTTGAAAGTGAAAATCGAACCCTTGAACAATCCCAAGCTGGAGCCCGGTCTGTCGCTCGGCGGCTTTGAGACCCAGGCGTTGGCTGAAGCCGCTTTGAGCGTCTACAGCCAACGCGGTGTGCGTACCGCGCGTGTGGTGCTGGAGCGGGCGCAAGTCACGGGCAGCGTGCTCAGGCTACCCGCCGTGGACGACGCCCTGCGCGCCCGACTCGATGCCCTGAAGCCTGCGTTGGCCGACAAGCCCTTGCAGGCTTGCCCCCTCAGAATCGCACCGTAAAGCGCGCGCCCGGCGGCGTGTGTCCGGGGCGGGTGTCATCCACTCTGACCGTAGCGCCATGCTGGCGCGCAATTTCCTGCACGATGGACAGACCCAGGCCCGAGCCGTCGGCCTCCACCCCCAGCGCTCGGTAAAAGGGCTCGAACACGCGTTCACGCTCCGCCTCGGGCACACCAGGCCCGGAGTCCTCGATCTGTAGCAGGGTGACGTGGCCAAAGGGGTCGGCCAGGACGCGTGCCGTGATGATGGCGGGCTGCGCAGCACTGGAGGGGGTGTAATTGATGGCGTTGTCCAGCAGGTTGCGCACCATTTCTTTGAGCAAGGTCGGGTTGCCTTGTAGCGTGACGCCAGGGGTGCCGGGCTGGGCACCCTCAAAACCCAGATCAATGTGCTTGTCCATGGCACGCGGCACGCAGTCGCGCACCACGTCCATGGTTAGGCGAGCCAAGTCGCAGGGCTGGCGGTTCTGCGCGGCACCGCTGCCCTCGGCGCGGGCCAGGGCCAGCAACTGGTTGACGGTGTGGGTGGCGCGGATGCTGGCGCGGCCAATCTGGCGCAGCGACTGTTTCAATTCATCGGTGCTGGTGCCTTCGCGCTGCGCCAGATCGGCCTGCATGCGCAGGCCGGCCAGGGGCGTTTTGAGCTGGTGCGCGGCGTCGGCCAGAAAACGCTTTTGCGTGGCCATGGAGTCTTGCAGGCGCAGCAGCAAATCGTTGACTGAGGCCACCAAGGGCGCGACCTCAATGGGCACGGCCTGTGTGTCCAGCGGGCTCAGGTCATCGGGTTTGCGCGCCCGGATGCGCGACTCCAGCCGACTCAGGGGTTTGATGGCCTGTACCAGAGCCAGCCACACCAGCAGCACCGCCATCGGCAGGGTAACGAATTGCGGCAGCATCACGCCTTTGATGATCTCAGCGGCCAGCACTGAGCGCTTGTCCAGCGTCTCGGCCACTTGGACCAGCGCCATTTTGTTATCAGGCAATGCCAGCGGAACCCACATGTAGGCGACTCGAATCGCGGTGCCGTGAAATTCGTCATCCCGCAGTTGAACTTGGCCGGGTAGATTCGTGTCGACGTCAGTCGGCAAGGGGAAGTCGCGTTCGCCGCTCAGGTAGACACCGCGCGGCCCCACGACTTGGTAGTAGACCGTGTCCGCGTCATCGGCGCGCAACAATTCGCGCGCGGGCAGCGGCAGGTTGAAGCTCACACGCTGGTCTTTGATCGTGACCAGTTGTGCCAGTGTGCTCACGTTGTACTCCAGCGCGCGGTCAAACGGCTTGCCCGCAATGCCCTGCGCTACCAGCCAGGTCAGCACCAGGCTGATGGGCCAGAGCAAGAGCAGCGGCGTGAGCATCCAGTCCAGGATTTCACCGAACAGCGAGCGCTGCTCGCGCTGGAAGAGTTTCATGCCGCAGTGCCGGGCCGCCCCAAGCAAGGCAAAGCCCCCTCGGGGGGCAGAGAGGACACGCCAGTGCCGAACGTGGGGGCCATAGTCATCCGTTTATTTTTTCTAAGCAATAACCCAAACCACGCACGGTGGCGATGCGGATCGGGCCTTTCTCGATCTTTTTGCGCAGGCGGTGGATATAGACCTCGATGGCGTTGTTGCTCACCTCTTCGCCCCATTCGCACAGGCGCTCTACCAGTTGGTCTTTGCTGACCAGCCGACCGGTGCGCTGTAGCAGCACTTCCAGCAGGCCCAGTTCGCGGGCGGACAGGTCGATCATCTTGCCGTCAATCGTGGCCACGCGCCCGGCTTGGTCGTAAGTCAGGGGGCCGTGTTTGATGTGGCTGCTGCTGCCGCCCACGCCCCGGCGCACCAGGGCGCGCACGCGGGCTTCGAGTTCTTGCAGGCTGAAGGGTTTGGCCATGTAGTCGTCCGCGCCATAGTCCAGGCCCTTGACGCGCTCCTCCACGCTGTCGGCTGCGGTGAGGATCAGCACGGGCAGCGCGGAGCCGCGCGAGCGCAGGCGTTTGAGCACCTCCAGCCCGTGCATCTTGGGCAGGCCCAGGTCCAGGATCAGCAGGTCAAATTCGGTGTTGGTCATGAGCGCGGCGTCGGCCTGCGTGCCGCTGGCCACGTGGTCCACCACCGCGCCGGAGCCGCGCAGGGTGCGCAGCAGCCCGTCGGCCAGTACCTGGTCGTCTTCGGCAATGAGAATTCGCATGGGGGTCTCCTGGGGGGTGGGCGGCAGTCTGTAATTTTAGGCCTCGGACCGGAAGCAAGTCTTTCAGGCGGTGTTGCGCTCTGTCTGGCTCAAGCGGCGTAGACCTCCAGCCCGATGGCGATTACCGTGGCAATCTCGGCCCCCACGGCCTGCCGTAGTTCGTCTTCGGCCTGCCCCACCGCCTGCTGGAAGGCCTGCAACCAGGCCAGGCCATCGGGGGTGAACTGCACCCGCCGGGCGCGGGCGTCGCGCGCATCGGGCGTGCGCGTGACCAGGCCCCAAGCCGCGCACTGGTCCACCAGCTTACCCATGGCCTGCTTGCTCATGCCTGCTTGCGCGGCCAGCTCGGTCAGGCGCGAGCCCTCTAGCGCCAGGTGGCGCGTGATGTGGATGTGGGCGGCGCTGACCTGGCCGCGTGCCGCCAAGTTGGACAGAGCCAGGGGCACGTCTGGGTTGTCGGCCATCAATTGCAACACCCGTGCGTCAAAGCGGCGCATGGCATGGCCGAGCAGTCGCCCCAGATGGGTTTGACGCCAGCCCACAGGCGCAGCGGAGAGGGGGGTGTTGGTCACCGTCAAATAGTAAATCAAACTGACTAAAAATAAGCTGTACTTGTTTCAATAAGCTGATTTAAACTACTGTTCAAGCATCCAGCCTGTTGTTAAAAGCAGCGGATGAATTGAACCCCCCCTCAACGTTAAATCAAGGAGACTCTCATGGACGCAGCCGTTAAAAACCTCACCGCCGCCAGCAGCGAAAAAGCCAAAGCCTTGCAAGTGGCCTTGGCTCAGATCGAGAAGCAATTTGGCAAGGGCACCATCATGCGTTTGGGTGAAGGCGAGGTGATTGAAGACATCCAGGTCTGCTCCACGGGTTCGCTGGGCCTGGACATTGCCCTGGGTGTGGGTGGCCTGCCGCGTGGCCGCGTGGTCGAGATTTATGGCCCGGAATCAAGCGGCAAAACCACGCTGACGCTGCAAGTCATTGCCGAGATGCAAAAAATCGGCGGTCAGTGCGCCTTTGTCGATGCCGAACACGCGCTGGACATCCAGTACGCGCAAAAGCTGGGCGTGAACCTGCAAGACCTGCTGATCAGCCAGCCCGACACCGGCGAGCAGGCGCTGGAAATCGTTGATTCCCTGGTGCGCTCGGGCGCGGTCGATTTGATCGTGGTGGACTCGGTGGCGGCGCTCACGCCCAAGGCCGAGCTCGAAGGTGAAATGGGTGACAGCCTGCCGGGTTTGCAAGCCCGCCTGATGAGCCAGGCCCTGCGCAAGCTCACCGCCCACATCAAAAAGACCAACTGCATGGTGATCTTCATCAACCAGATCCGCATGAAAATCGGTGTGATGTTTGGCAGCCCCGAGACCACCACCGGCGGCAACGCGCTCAAGTTCTACGCCTCGGTACGGCTGGACATTCGCCGCACCGGCACCATCAAAAAGGGGGATGAGGCCATCGGCAACGAGACCAAGGTCAAGGTGGTCAAGAACAAGGTGGCCTCGCCGTTCAAAACGGCTGAATTCGACATCCTGTTTGGCGAAGGCATCAGTCGCCACGGCGAGATCATCGACATGGGCGTGAACGCCAACATCATCGACAAATCGGGCGCCTGGTACGCCTACAACGGCGAAAAAATCGGCCAGGGCCGCGACAATGCGCGCGAGTTTTTGCGCGAGAACCCGGAGCTGTCCATGGAGATTGAAAACAAGGTGCGCTTGTCTTTGGGCATTCCTTTGCTGGGTCTGGGTGCTGAGGCTTCACCGGCAGGCAAGGCAAAAGCGGGCGGCAAAAAAGCCGAGGTTTGAACTTAACGCCGTTTCAACGTGAGCACCGCCCCCATTTCTCTCAAAGGCCGTGCCTTGCGCCTGCTCAGCGGGCGCGAGTACTCGCGCCTTGAGTTGGAGCGCAAGCTGGCCCGTTTTGAGGAAGTGTCGGGCACGCTGGCGCAAGCCCTGGACGAGCTGCAAGCCAAACACTTTATTGATGAGCAGCGGGTGGTGGCGTCAGTCATCCACCGCCGCTCGGCCAAACTGGGCGCGGCGCGCATTCAGCAGGAGTTGCAGGGCAAGGGCCTGGACCCGCAAGCGGTGGCTGACGCCGTGAGCGACTTGCGCACTACCGAGTTGGCACGGGCGCGCGAGGTCTGGCGCAAGAAGTTTGGTGAGCCTGCGCTTGATGCCAAAGCGCGGGCCAGCCAGATGCGGTTTTTGGCCAGCCGAGGGTTTGGCGGCGATGTGATTCGGCGGGTGGTGGTTGGCTCGATGGATGACGAGTAAATCCGTTCATCCTGAGCTTGTCGAAGGATTGTGTGGCTTCGACAAGCTCAGCCCGAACGGTATGGCAATCGCAGTGGCTTGGATATCCAGCATCAACTTCAAGTTCTGCACCGCTGCGCCACTGGCCCCTTTGCCCAAGTTGTCCAATCGCGCCACCAGCACGGCGTGGGCAAAGCCATCCGCCGCCGCATCGTTGGCAAAGACGCGCAACTCCATGCGGTTGGTGTCGGCCAGCGCCAAGGCGTTAAGTTTGCCGTCGGCCGTGGCGGGCTCCACCGTCACCCATTCGCTGCCCGCGTAGTGGCGGGCCAGGGCGTCGTGCAAGTCCTGCGCCGTGGGTTGACCGGGCAGCAGGTCCAAGTGCAGGGGCAGTTGCACCAGCATGCCCTGTTTGAAGTTGCCCACCGAGGGCGTGAATACCGGGCGGCGTGTCAGGCCGGTGTAGGCCATGATCTCCGGCAGGTGCTTGTGCTTCAGGCCCAGGGCGTAGAGCTCATAGGCCGGGGCCTGGCCTGCCTCATAGGCCTCAATCATGCTGCGTCCACCGCCCGAATAGCCGCTGACGGCGGGCAGGGCGAGTGGGAAATCACGCGGCAACAGGCCCGCATCCACCAGCGGGCGAATCAACGCAATCGCACCCGTGGCGTAGCAGCCGGGGTTGGCCACACGCCGGGCTTGGGCCACGGCTTCTTTTTGCCCCGTCACCAGTTCTGGAAAGCCAAACACCCAGCCGGGGGCCGTGCGGTGCGCGGTAGAGGCGTCGATGATTTTGGGGCCGACGCCCTGGTTGGCAGCGGTCAGTTCGTCGATCATGGCGACCGATTCGATGGCCGCTTCGTCGTGCAGGCACAGCACGACCAGATCGGCCTGGGCCATCAGCGCACGCTTGGCGCTGGCGTCTTTGCGCTGCTCGGGGGTGATGCTGAGCAGCTCAATGGCGGGCATGGCTTGCAGGCGTTCGCGGATTTGCAGGCCGGTGGTGCCGGCTTCGCCGTCAATGAAAATTTTGTGCATGAGGCGATTTTAATAAGTTGAGGTCGGGGCTGTCAGTTTCGTCCAAGAATTACGCCTAAAAATGGTGCGCTGCAACATGCTACATTCGCGGTTTGCATCCTTAGATTCATTTCACCCACTCTTGAGAGCGTCCTCATGAAGATTCACGAGTATCAAGGCAAGGAAATCTTGCGTAATTTTGGCATCCCGGTGCCGCGCGGCATCCCCGCCTTCACCGTGCAAGAAGCGGTGGAAGCCGCTCAAAAGCTGGGCGGCCCGGTCTGGGTGGTCAAGGCACAGATCCACGCCGGTGGCCGTGGCAAGGGCGGCGGCGTCAAGTTGGCGCGCTCGATTGACGATGTGCGGAAAATCGCCGGTGAAATCCTCGGCATGCAGTTGGTCACGCACCAGACCGGCCCTGAAGGTCAAAAAGTGCGTCGCCTGCTGATCGAAGATGGCGCCGACATTAAAAAAGAATACTACGTCTCGGCTGTCACCGACCGTGCTACACAGCGCGTGGCCTTCATCGTGTCGTCTGAGGGCGGTATGGACATCGAGGAAGTGGCCCATTCCACGCCCGAGAAAATCATCACCGAGATCATTGATCCGGCCACCGGTCTGACCGATGCGCAAGCCAAGATGCTGGCCAACAGCATTGGCGTGCCTGAGGGCTCCACCGCCCAGTGCATGGACGTGCTTCAAAAGCTCTACAAGGTGTACATGGACACCGACGCCTCGCTGGTGGAAATCAACCCCTTGATTCTCGAAGGCAATGGCGGCATCAAAGCCATTGACGCCAAATTCAACTTTGACGCCAACGCCCTGTTTCGCCACCCCGAGATCGTGGCTTACCGCGACCTGGACGAAGAAGACCCGGCCGAAGTGGAAGCCAGCAAGTTTGATCTGGCCTACATCAGCCTGGACGGCAACATCGGTTGCCTGGTCAATGGCGCCGGTCTGGCCATGGCCACCATGGACACCATCAAGCTGTTCGGCGGTGAGCCCGCCAACTTCCTGGACGTGGGCGGTGGCGCCACCGCCGAGAAGGTGACTGAGGCCTTCAAGATCATGGTGAAAAACCCCAAGGTCAAAGGCATTCTGGTCAACATCTTTGGCGGCATCATGAAGTGCGACACCATTGCCAGCGGCGTGATCACGGCCTGCAAGGCGGTGAACCTGTCTGTGCCACTGGTGGTTCGCATGAAGGGCACGAACGACGAGCTGGGCAAGAAGATGCTGGCCGAGAGCGGCCTGCCCATCATCAGCGCCGACACCATGGCCGAAGCCGCGACCGCCATCGTCGCCGCTGTTAAGTAAACATGAGACTTTGTGGGACAGACCGCAGTTACGCGCAGCGAACCAGCTCTGTCCTCAACTGATTAGGAAGAATTATGTCGATCTACATCAATAAAAACACCAAAGTCATCACCCAGGGCATCACGGGTAAGACTGGCCAGTTCCATACGGAAAAATGCCAGGAATACGCCAACGGCAAGAACTGCTTTGTCGCGGGCGTGAACCCCAAGAAGGCCGGTGAGTCGATCTTCAACATTCCGATTTACGCCACGGTCAAAGAAGCCGCGTCTGAGACCGGCGCCACCGTGTCGGTCATCTACGTGCCGCCCGCCGGTGCCGCTGCCGCCATCTGGGAAGCCGTTGAGGCCGATCTGGATCTGGCCATCTGCATCACCGAAGGGATTCCCGTGCGCGACATGCTGGAAGTGCGCAACCGCATGCGCGCCAAAGAAGCTGCTGGCGGCAAGAAAACCTTGTTGCTCGGCCCGAATTGCCCTGGCCTGATTACGCCGGATGAGATCAAGATCGGCATCATGCCCGGTCACATTCACCGCAAGGGCCGCATTGGCGTGGTCAGCCGCTCCGGCACGCTGACCTATGAGGCTGTGGCCATGTTGACCGAAGTGGGTCTGGGTCAGTCCAGCGCCGTCGGCATTGGTGGCGACCCGATCAATGGCCTCAAACACATCGACGTGATGAAGGCCTTCAACGATGACCCCGAAACCGACGCCGTCATCATGATTGGCGAAATTGGCGGCCCGGACGAAGCCGAAGCGGCGCTGTGGTGTAAGGCCAATATGAAAAAGCCGATTGTCGGTTTCATTGCGGGCGTCACAGCCCCTCCCGGCAAGCGCATGGGCCATGCCGGTGCCTTGATCTCGGGCGGTGCTGATACGGCGGATGCGAAACTGGCCATCATGGAAGAGTGCGGTTTTATCGTGACGCGCAACCCCTCAGAGCTGGGCAAGCTGCTCAAGGCCCAGTTGCGCTAAGCAAAACCCCGGATTCGGAAGGCTGAACCTTCCGTTAAAATTAGACACGGCTTACTTCAAGAAGCGCCCCAAACAACCTGTCTGGGGCGCTTCTTACATCTAAAACTCTCTTGGATACGACACATGGAAATGCTACAAACCTCCGAATTTTGGATCGGGCTGATGAAGATCATCTGGATCAACATTATCCTGTCGGGTGACAACGCGGTGGTGATTGCGCTGGCCGCACGTTCCTTGCCACCGCACCAGCAAAAGCAAGCGATTTTCTTTGGCTCGGCGATGGCCGTGGTGTTGCGGATTGTCCTGACCATTGTGGCGGTCAAGCTGCTGGAGATGTCCTTTTTGCAAGTCATTGGCGGCGGCTTGCTGCTGTGGATTGGTGTGCAGTTGCTCAGCGAGCAAGAAGAGGGCGAAGGCGAAGCCAAAGAACACGGCAGTCTGATGGCTGCTGTGCGCACCATCCTGATTGCGGACTTGGTCATGAGCCTAGACAACGTCATCGCCGTGGCCGCCGCCGCCAAAGGCAGCATGACGCTGCTGATTCTGGGCCTGGCCATCAGCATTCCCATGGTGATTTTCGGCAGCACCTTGATGATCAAACTCATGGAGCGCTTCCCCATCATCGTCACGCTGGGTGCGGCCTTGATCGGCTGGGTCGGTGGTGAGACCATCGTCAGCGATGTGGCGCTAAAAGACTTCGCGCTGGCTAATCCTTGGCTGCACTATGTGGGCGCGGCCGCTGGTGCTGCTTTTGTTGTGTTGCTGGGTCGGGCGCTACAAAAACGCCATGCACCTGAAGGCACGGCAAGCTAACGCTTGCGCCAACGCCTGGGTCGAGACTGGCGTTGAATACCCCCGCCACCGCTGTGAACTACCTCTTCTGCTCCCAAACTGACAGGGGTCGGGTCAGGGGCAACAATGAAGACGCGGTGGCTTTTGACCAAGCCACCGGCATCGGTGTGCTGGCGGATGGCATGGGGGGCTACAACGCCGGGGAAGTGGCCAGCGGCATGGCCACGAGCATCATCGTGGGTGAGCTGCGGCAATGGCTGATCGAGATGGGGCCGGTCGCTCACCCGCGTGATATTCGCCCGGTCATGGAGTTGTGCATTGAACATGCCAACCGGGCCATTCTGGAGGCTGCTCAGACCGAAGCGCAGTTTGCAGGTATGGGCACCACGTTGGTGGTGGCGGTGTTTCAGTCCCATCGGCTGTTGCTCGGGCATATTGGCGACTCTCGTTGCTACCGCTTTCGGCGGGGACATTTGCAACAACTCACCAAGGATCACTCACTGCTCCAAGAGCAACTGGATGCAGGTTTGCTCACGCCCAGGCAAGCGGCCGCGTCGGCCCAAAGAAATCTGTTGACGCGGGCCTTGGGTGTAGAAACGCTGATGCTGCCGGAGGTCAATGAATACGAGGTGGCCCCTGGTGACGTGTACCTTTTGTGTTCGGATGGCTTGCACGATATGCTCAGGGGCCCAGACATTGCAAAAATTCTTGCCCTGAACGTACCTCTGGAGCAGCAGGCACAACGCTTAACTGACGCAGCCAACGCCCAAGGGGGGCGGGACAACATCACAGTCATGCTGGTCAAGTCACAAGCGCCAGCAAATGAACGAAAATTTGTTACAAGATGGCTGGAGAAATTGAGACTGGTTGCCCCTAATAATTAGCGAGAATGGGAGAAGAAGAGGAAATGGGAACGGAAATGCCAAAACTAATCGTGTCGATCGACGGGGTCGTGATCAAGGAAGTTGAGTTGAACAAGAGTCGATCCACCCTGGGTCGTCGGCCTTATAACGACATCGTGATCGACAATTTGGCGGTGAGCGGTGAGCATGTTGCATTTTTGTTGTCCGGTACCGAGGTGACCCTAGAGGACCTCAACAGTACCAATGGCACCTACGTCAATGGCAATGTGGTCAAGAAGCACGTGCTCCAAAACGATGACGTGGTCGAGGTCGGCAAATACCAGATCAAGCTCAGCAGCGGCACGGTAGAAGATCCCGGCGAATCCCCCAACGGATTTAGGGCCAGCGTGCCTTACCCGTCTTCCCTGTATGCAACCCAATCCGGTTTGTCTTTGCCCGGTGCCAAGGCCCAAGGCATAGCACCAGCAACCATTCGGGTGCTTTCGGGTGCTGCATCGGGCCGGGAAGTGCCGCTGACCAAAGTGGTAACCACCGTGGGTAAGCCCGGGGTTTCCGTGGCCTCCATCACCCGGCGGCAACAGGGCTATGTATTGTCCCATTTGGAGGGCCCCCAGCCGCTTTTGCTCAATGGCACCCCGGTGGGCAAAGAGGCAGTCTCGCTCACCAGTGGTGACACCATTGAGCTGGCGGAAACGCACATGCAATTCACACTGCTATGACACTCAAAGTACGCGTTCTGGGTTGCTCTGGCACGATTGCCAAAGAGTGCCGCACCACGTCTTTTTTGATGGATGAGGACGTGCTGATTGATGCGGGTACGGGCGTGGGCGACCTCTCGCTGGAGGAAATGAGGGGCATCGAGCATGTCTTTTTGACCCACTCGCACCTGGACCATATTGCGGCCCTGCCGCTGTTGGTCGATGCCATTGCAGCGCAGCTCACCAAGCCCTTGCAGGTGTACGCGCTGGCCGGCACCATCGCAGCCCTCCAGACCCATATTTTTAACAACGTTATCTGGCCGGACTTCACGCGTCTTCCCACGCCGAAGGCCCCTCTGATCCAATTGCATACGGTTCAGGTCGGGCAAGTGCTACAGATTGGTGGCAAGCAGATTGAGGTGTTGCCTGCCGTCCATGCCGTCCCGGCGGTGGGTTACGCGGTCTCCAAGGGGGCGGGCAGTTGGGTGTTCTCGGGTGACACCGAGCGCAACCCGGCCTTCTGGCAGCGGATTAACCAGATCGACGTGAGCATGCTGGTGATCGAGACCACCTTCAGCCACGAAGAAAAAGAACTCGCGGCCCGCACGCTGCACTTGTCGCCGGAGGTGTTGGCCGATGAGTTGCAGGGGCTGGCTTCTGACAAGAAATTTCCCATCTACATCACGCACACCAAACCGGCTGAAACGAGCCTGATCATGTCGCAGGTGCGGCACAGAAACTCGCATGACGATGCCAATAGATCCGCAGACTATGACATCCGCTGGCTAAGCGCCGGGCAGACTTTTGAGCTATGAGTGGTTTACCGCGCCCGCCCGCTTCGGACACTACTTTACCGTCTGCGGGTTTTGAAGCGCAGAAAGGGTTGTCAGAAAAACGCAGCAGCGTTGAAGCGATGTTTTACAAGCACCTCCACCATGTGGTGACCTTGATCCACGAGACCGAGAACATCGACCAGATCATGCTCGATGTCAGCCCCAACATCTGCCAGCTGCTCAATGCCGACCGCTTGACGCTGTATGTCCTCAACGAGGACCACTCCGCCATCGTGGCCAAGGTCAAGACCGGTCTGGGCAGCAGCAAAGACCTCAAGCTGCCGATCAGTCCCCAGAGCATTGCCGGCTATGTCGCCCTGAGTCATAAAGTACTCAACCTGCCAGACGTCTACAACAAGGCGGCACTGCACAGGATTCATCCCTCGCTAAATTTTTTGCAAGAGGTGGATAAGCGCTCCGGTTACCGAACAAAGCAGATGTTGGTTGCCCCGATCATGGAAGGCGCAACCCCCTACGGCGTGCTGCAAGTCATCAACAACAAGAGCGATGTGCCGTTCAGCGAGTTGGAGGTTGAAGGGCTCACCCAGCTGTGCAAAACCCTGGCCACCGCCATTCGCCAGCGGCTGGAAAAAACCAATGATTTCCAACGCCGTCAGGCCACCAAGTACGACGGCTTGGTGGCCGAAGGCCTGCTCACCCCTGCAGAACTGGCGCAATGCGTGCAAGACGCGCGGCTAGCGGACGTGTCGATGGAGCAGCAACTGCTAAAGAGCTACCCCATCAAAGCGACGCAGATTGGCCATTCGCTAGCCCGATTTTTCGACGTGCCGTATGAAGCCTCTAGTGCAGGCCGCATCCCCTCAGAAGCCCTGCAAGGTGCACTGAAGCGGGAGTTTGTTGAGGGCCAGGGCTGGCTGCCGCTGGAGGAGTCGCCTGAGGGCTTGGTGATCATGTGTATCGATCCTGAGGCCACACGCGGCGCGCGCGTGGTGCCGCAGGTGTTTCCCCGGCAAACCAAGTTCGCCTATCGGGTGACCACACAAACCGAGTTCGATCAAACCGTTGACCAACTGTTTGGCGGCGCAGCCGAAAGCAGCACCATCGACCAGCTGCTGGCCGACATGAATGTGCCGCTGGAAGACGACAGCGGCAACGACGATTCGCTCGAATCTGCGGCTGCTGACAACGAACTCGTCAAGTTCGTCAATAAAGTCATCATCGACGCCTACAAACAAAAGGCCTCAGACATCCATATCGAGCCCATGCCGGGCAAACTCAAAACTGGCATCCGTTTTCGCATTGATGGCAGCCTGACGCCTTACATCGAAGTGCCCGCTCACTTTCGTCAAGCCATGGTCACACGGCTGAAGATCATGTGCGACCTGGACATCTCTGAGCGCCGCAAACCGCAAGACGGCAAGATCAAGTTCAAAAAATACGGCCCACTGGACATCGAGTTGCGCGTGGCCACCATCCCCTCGGCAGGCGGCGTGGAAGACGTGGTGATGCGCATCTTGGCCGGGGGCGAGCCCATCCCGCTGGAAAAACTCGGCCTCACGCCGCACAACCGCGTGCGGGTCGAGCAAACCGTGAGCAAGCCCTACGGCCTGTTCTACGTCTGCGGCCCCACCGGTTCGGGCAAGACCACTACGCTGCACTCCATCCTCAAATTCCTTAACACGCCCGACACCAAGATCTGGACCGCAGAAGACCCGGTAGAGATCACGCAAAAAGGCTTGCGCCAAGTGCAGATCAACCGCAAGGCCGGCATCGACTTTGCGTTGATCATGCGTGCTTTTTTGCGGGCGGACCCCGACATCATCATGGTCGGTGAATCGCGCGACAAGGAAACCGTGGCCATGGGCGTGGAGGCCTCGCTCACCGGCCACCTGGTGTTCTCTACCCTGCACACCAATTCCGCGCCCGAGTCCATCACCCGCCTGCTCGACATGGGCATGGACCCCTTCAACTTCGCCGACGCGCTCCTGGGCATTCTGGCCCAGCGCCTGGCCAAGAAACTGTGCGACTGCAAGCAGGCCTACACCCCGAACAGCTCGGAGATCAACAGCTTCATGGCCGAATACGCCGACGAGCTGCGCAACACCAAGGCCTGGCAAGCCGATCACAGCGGCGAAACCCAAAAGCTGTACGAAGACTGGGTCGAGCGCTACGGACAAGACGGGAAACTCAGCTTTTACCGTGCGGTGGGCTGCGATAAATGCAACCAGACCGGCTACAAAGGCCGCATCGGCCTGCATGAGCTGCTGATTGCCGATGACCGCATCAAGAAATTGGTGCAAGAGCGCGCCCGCGTGGCCGAGATTTTTGCCGCAGCGGTGGA
>JANPNG010000115.1:0-11277 GCA_031427355.1 Hylemonella sp. | reverse complement strand
GGCAATCGCAGCCAGCCCGCTGGGCAAGAGCAGGCACTGGCGGCCACCTTCCAGCGTGCACAGGCGCTCTTCCAGCACATAGGTGGTGGGGGTTCCGTGCAGGCCGTAGGTGTAGCCGGTTTTGTCTTTCCATTCGCGGCGACGCATGGCGGCCACGTTGGGGAAGATGACGGTCGAGGCCTTGAACACGCCCGGTTGCGGGGCCGCAAAGCCCTCAGGCGGTGTGTAGGGGTGATGGATGAGTTCGGTGCTGAGGTCTCGCATTAAGCCTCCCTCCCGTATCAGACTTTCCACTTCGCCAGCAGTTGCTCGGGGGTGAGCCGGTCGTAGTTCTCGAACGGCTGGTGGATCCAGGGGTTGGTCGGCAGCGGCTCGACCGAATAATCGGCAACGAAAGTGGATTTTGCCTTGGTCCAGATCACCGCACTGCGCAGTTCGGTGATGGCCGGGTAGCCGCTGCGCAGGAGCGCCATGACCGAATCCAGCGTGTAGCCAGAATCCGCCAGATCATCCACCAGAAGCACGCGACCGGCAATCTCGCCCAGTGGTGTGGTGATGAATTTGGCGATGTCCAAGTGGCCCTGGGTCTTGCCCAGATCAGCCTTGTACGAGCTGGTGGAAATGATGGCCAAAGGTTTTTTGAACACCCGCGAGAGGATGTCACCGGGCCGCATGCCGCCACGGGCCAAGCACAAAATGGTGTCAAACACCCAGCCGGATTGGTGCACCTTGATGGCGAGCTTTTCGATCAGGTTGTGGTACTCGTCGTAACTCACGTACAAGTGCTTGCCGTCTTCCGTCAACATGAGGTAGCTCCTGAATTGATAGCTGGTGACGCTAGTTCAGCTTGGTCTAGCGGCCGATTTGACTAAATTTTTTGCCTGAAAAACCTACTCAGCGATGTAAGGGTGACGCATCATGATGGTGTGGTCGCGGTCTGGGCTGGTGGAGATGATGTGGATGGGCACACCCGTGACTTGCTCGATGCGCTGCAAATACAGGCGCGCGTTGAGCGGTAGCTTGTCGTACTGGGTAACACCCACCGTGCTGTCGCTCCAGCCGGGCAGGGTTTCATAGATCGGCTTGCAACGGGAAATCTCGTCAGCGCCCATGGGCAGTATGTCGATCACTTCACCATCCAGCTCGTAACCCGTGCACAGCAGCAGCTCTTTGAGGCCGTCCAGCACGTCCAACTTGGTCAGGCACATGCCGGTCAAGCCATTGACTTGGGCCGAGCGCTTGAGCAAAGCGCCGTCAAACCAGCCACAGCGGCGTGATCGCCCGGTAGTGACGCCTTTTTCAGCGCCAATCGTGCTCATGTGATAGCCCGGCGTGCCTGGGGTTTCCCAGTCCAGCTCGGTGGGGAACGGGCCACCGCCTACACGGGTGCAATAGGCCTTGGTGATGCCCAGGATGTAGTGCAGCATGCCGGGGCCCACGCCCGCGCCTGCCGAGGCATTGCCCGCCACGCAATTGCTGGAGGTGACATAGGGGTAGGTGCCGTGATCCACGTCCAGCAAGGTGCCTTGCGCGCCTTCAAACAGCAGATTCATACCTGCGTTGTGCGCGGCATTCAACTCACGTGACACGTCGGCCATCATGGGTTTGAGCAGCTCGGCGTGGCGCATGGCCTCGTCGTACACCGCGTCGAACTGCACTTCACCGTCCTTGATGTAAGGCTTGAGGGCATCGCCGAAGGTGAAGTTTTTGGAGCCCAGGAAGGTGGTCAGCACATGGTTGTGCAGCTTGAGCAACTCGTGCAACCGGGCGGCAAAGCGCTCGGGGTATTTGAGGTCTTGCACGCGCAAGGCACGTCGGGCAATTTTGTCCTCATAAGCTGGGCCAATGCCGCGACCAGTGGTGCCAATTTTCTCGGCGCCGCCCTGCTCACGGGCCGCTTCACGGGCCACGTCGAGGGCGGAGTGGAAAGGCAGAATCAGCGGGCAGGCCTCGCTGATGCGTAGACGGGATCGAACCTCGACACCCACCTTTTCCAAGCCCTCAATTTCCTCAAACAGCTTGGCTGCCGACAGCACCACACCGTTGCCGATGTAGCACTTGACGCCGGGGCGCATGATGCCGCTGGGGATGAGGTGCAGCGCTGTTTTGACGCCGTTGATCACCAAGGTGTGGCCCGCGTTATGCCCTCCCTGGAAACGCACCACGCCTTGTGCGCTCTCGGTCAGCCAATCGACCAGTTTGCCTTTGCCCTCGTCGCCCCACTGGGTACCCACGACAACAACGTTACGTCCTTTGATAGTGTTCATCTCGGTTTTCTCAGATAGCTTGTATGACCCATTGACCAGCGGTTGACAACAGCTCGCGGTCGCAATGAAATTCGTCGATTTCGCTCTCGTGGCCTGGCAGCACGCAGACCACGGTTTCGCCACGTGCGCGCAGCTCAGCAATCGCCGACCGCAAAGTTGAGGATTCACCCCAGGGTGCGCGAATGGCTGCACGCAAGGGACGGGATTCAACTCCGTTGACCAGCGCTTTGACGTCCAGGCTGAAGCCCACGGCCGGGCGATTGCGGCCAAACACCGCACCCACTTCGTCATAACGACCGCCTCGCACCAGCGCATCGCTGGCGCCTGGCGCATAGATGGCAAAGCGCACGCCGGTGTAGTAGGCGTAGCCGCGCAGATCGGCCAGATCGAAAGTGATGGGGGTACTGACCAGATGCCCTAGGTGACCCACCAGCCACTTCAAATTGGACAGCGCCTCGCGCACAGCGGGCAAGGACGGCAGCACTTTTTCAGCTTCGATCAATACGTTTTGATCCCCGTAAAGCTGTACCATGGCCAGCAAAGCCTGACGAGAGGCAGACGGGAAATCACGGGTCAAACGGGCCAGCTCACTGGCATCCTTGGCGGCCAGTGCTTCGTGCAAGGGCATCAGGGCATTGGGGGCCAAGGGCACATCAGCCAGCAAGGCGTGCACGATACGGGCGTCGGCCAGATCCACGTTGAAAGAGGGCACGCGGGTGGATTTGAGGCAGTCCAAGGCGAGTTGCAGCACTTCCAGATCGGCTTCAGGGCCCGCGTGGCCGTACATCTCAGCACCAAACTGCAAGGGCTCACGCGTCGCATGCGGGCCTGCGGGGCGCGTGTGCAGCACCGGGCCGCAGTAGCACAGGCGCGCGACGCCTTGGCGGTTGAGCAAGTGCGCATCAATACGGGCGACCTGAGGCGTGGTGTCGGCGCGCAGACCCATCATGCGGCCTGAGAGCTGATCGACCAATTTGAAGGTTTGCAGATCGAGCGTTTTCCCGGTGCCCGTGAGCAAGGACTCCAAATGCTCCAGCAACGGGGGCATGACCAGCTCATAGCCATAGCAGCGGGCCATGTCGAGCAGGTTGCGACGTAGTTCTTCGATGTGGCGGGCCTCGGAAGGCAAGACATCGGCAATGTGATCCGGTAGGACCCAAGCAGACATGTGATTATTGGACGCTGTTAAAACACAGATTTTACCGGGCTTGCTGACTGGTAAATTTCAAGACTGAAGCCACCACAGCCACACTGCGCCGCCGAGAATGCTGCACAGGCCGAAAAAACGAAGCTGGCCGTCCGTCATCTGCAAAATTTGCGAGAACATGCGACGCCAGCCCGAGGGCGAGATAAAGGGGAAAAGACCCTCGAACACCAGAACGAGGGCCATGGCCAGCCAGATGGCGTCACTGCTCACTGCAACTCACGCTTTATTTTTTCGCGGGTGCAGGAGCCGAGGCAGATTGACCCCGAAACGCCTTGAAGAACTCCGAGCTTGAGGGGTCAATCACCATCACGTCACTCTTCTTGTTGAAGCTGGCTTTGTAGGCCTCCAGGCTGCGGTAAAACTGGGCAAACTGCGGATCACGGCCAAAAGCATCAGCGTAAACACGTGCGGCCTCAGCATCGCCCTCGCCCTTGATTTTTTGAGCATCACGGTAGGCATTGGCAATGGTCACCTCGCGCTGGCGGTCTGCGTCAGCACGGATTTTTTCGCCCTCTGCCGCACCGGTGGAGCGCAACTCATTGGCCACGCGCTTGCGCTCAGCCTCCATGCGCCGATAGACCGATTCGGTGATGGCATCCACATAGTCCGCCCGGGTGATGCGCACGTCCACCACGTCAACGCCCCAGGGCTTGGCACCGCGTACTTTTTCAAGCACTTCTTTTTTCACGTCAGCTGTTAGGGCTTCTCGCTTGAGTGAGAGCAGCTCTTTGACGGTGTGCTTGTTGACTTCTTCCTGGAAAGCATTGCGCACCACGCGGTTGAGTTGGCTGGCACCTGCCGCTTCGTTCAAGCCGACATTACGGATGTACTCGGTTGGGTCACTGATGCGCCAGCGCACATACCAGTCGATCACGACACGTTGCTTTTCCAGCGTGAGCATGGGCTCGGTGTCGGTGCTGTCCAAGGTCAGCAAACGCTTGTCGATATAGGTCACGTTCTGAAAAGGCGGGGGCAACTTGATGTTGAGGCCCGGTTCGGTGATGACTTCCTTGATCTGACCCAAGGCGTACACCACACCAAACTGCCGCTGATCCACCACAAAAAGGGTGGAACTTGCCAAGGCCAGCAACAGCAACAACGAAGAAAAAATAAATCCAAGTCGATTCATGTCGGACTCCTAGCGTACATCGCGGTCACGTGAGCGGGTGCTTTCCCGGGCTCTCGGATCGTTGGAAGAGTTGGTGGGGGCCGTCGGCGCAAAGGGCACGACCGGTACTGCAGCTGCAGCTGGGCTGACGCTCTCGCCTGACGAGCTCATCTGCATGATCTTGTCCAGCGGCAAGTACAGCAGGTTCGAGCCCTGCTTGGACTCCACCAACACCTTGGTCACGTTGCCATAAATCTGCTGCATGGTTTCCAGATACAGCCGGTCACGCGTGACTTGGGGCGCCTTCTGGTACTCGGTCAACACCGAACGGAAACGCTGGCCATCGCCCTGAGCCTGCGCCACGATACGGGCCTTGTAGGCTTGGGCTTCTTCGTTCAGGCGCGAGGCTGAGCCAATGGCACGGGGAATCACGTCATTGGCATAGGCCTGGGCTTCGTTCTTGGCGCGCTCGCGCTCCTGACCGGCCTTGAGCACATCGTCAAAAGCAGCTTGCACTTGTTCAGGAGGACGCACGCCGCCTTGTTGCAGGTTGATGCCCACAACTTCGATGCCAACCTTGTATTGATCCAGGATTTTTTGAACCAAGGTGCGCACGCGGGGTGCAATCTGGTCACGCTCCTCAGACAGCGCGGTGTCCATGCGCATCTTGCCAATCACTTCCCGCACGGCTGTCTCAGCCGCCTGCACCACCGCTTCACCGGGGTTCTTGCTTTCAAACAAAAAGGCCCGCGCATCGTTCAAACGGTACTGCACGGCGAACTTGATTTCAACAATGTTTTCATCCTCAGTCAGCATGGCAGATTCACGCAGACCGGTGGTTTTGATGACGTTGTCACGACCCACGTCAACCGAACGAATTTGGGTCACAAAAATCAATTCATGGCGCTGAATCGGGTACGGCAGACGCCAGTTAAAACCCGCGCCCACGCTGGACTTGTATTTGCCAAACTGGGTGATGACGGCTTGCTGCCCCTCTTGCACGATGAAGAAACCCGTGCCCAGCCAGATCAGCAGGACAACGGCGGCAATCAGGCCTGCACCGATGCCGGCGCTCTTCATGTCCGGCTGAAAACCGCCGCCATTGCCACCATTACCCGCACCGCCAGGCATGCGCCCACGCCCGGAGCCACCCGCGCGCCCATTGCCACCACCAAAGAGCCCGCCAAGTTTGCGATTGAAATCACGCCACAGCTCATCCAGATCAGGTGGGCCTTGGTTGGCGCCTTGGCTCTTACCTCGCCCGGAATCGTTCTGAGGTGGTGGCGGTGGTGGCGTGGGTGTTTCGCCTTCGGGTTTGGCGGCCTCAGGCTTGTTGGCACCAGGGGCCGCATCATCTGAGCGACCCCAACGCGGGTCGTTCAGATTGAACATGCCCCGAAGTCGGCCCGGCCAGCTTGTCAGCCGTAAAGCGATTGCATTGAGTTTCATTGTTTCGTCTCGTTGTTGTCTCTAATGTGTTCCACCCGCAGATTGTGCCCAATCAGTTCTGCCTCTCGTCATTTTCAGTCAAATTTATCTCGCTGGGCGCTGAGTTTTGAAGGTCATTGACGATTCGCGCCAACCGCTGACGCAACTGCGGCACACCTTCGCCCTGGCGCGCACTGACAAATACGCGCGGACTGGCAACGCCATCCACTTCGTAACTGTCTTCGACCTGCAAGGGTCTGCGCTCTGCTTCAATGGCGTCCAGTTTGTTAAACACCAGCACTTGAGGGATGTCCGCCGCCCCGATTTCCACCAGCACGCGCTGCACCTCAGCAATTTGTTCGGGGAAGTTCGGATTGGACGCATCGACGACATGCAGCAAGAGATCGGCATCGACCGCCTCTTGCAGTGTCGCCTGAAAAGCGTCGATCAGGCCGTGCGGTAAATCCCGGATAAAACCCACGGTGTCTGAGAGTGATACCGAGCGTCCAGCGTCCCCGAGGTAAAGCTGACGCGTGGTGGTATCCAACGTGGCGAACAACTGGTCCGCAGCGTAAGCACGGGCCTTGACCAAGGCATTGAACAGCGTTGTCTTTCCCGCATTGGTATAGCCCACCAACGAAATGTTGAAAGCGTCGCGCCGTTCACGTTGGCGACGCTGTGTTTGACGCTGTTTTTTAACTTTGATCAAACGCTCTTTGGTGCGCTTGATGGCCTCACCAATCATGCGGCGATCCAGCTCGATTTGCTTCTCGCCGGGGCCACCACGTACGCCCGCGCCACCGGTTTGCCGTTCCAGGTGCGACCAACGGCGCACCAAACGGGTACTGAGGTATTGCAGGCGCGCTAATTCGACTTGAAGCTTGCCTTCATGGCTGCGTGCGCGTTGGGCAAAAATTTGCAGGATCAGCAGCGTGCGGTCATTGACGGGCAACTCCAGTTGCCGCTCCAAATTGCGCTGCTGGGCCGGGCTCAGGCTCTGGTCAAACAAAATCTCCTGCGCGCCATGGAGCAGTGCGAGTTGCTTGATTTCATCGGCCTTGCCACTGCCCACAAACAGGGCGGCATCAGGGGCTTTGCGCTTGCAGGTGATGCGTGCGACCGGATTCAGGCCTGCTGTCTGGGCCAGCAGGCCTAATTCCTCAAGTTCGGCATCAAAATGGGGGAGGCCCAAGTCCACGCCAACCAAAATGGTTGGCGCAACTGGTACCTCACTCACCCGACCACCCATTAAGCGGCAGGGGGCGACTCAGTCGCATCGGATGTGAAATTAACGGCACGACCTGGCACGATGGTCGAAATGGCATGTTTGTAAACCATTTGCGTCACCGTATTGCGAAGCAAAACGACGTACTGATCAAACGACTCAATTTGGCCTTGTAATTTGATGCCGTTAACCAAATAAATGGAAACCGGCACGTGTTCACGGCGCAGGGTATTGAGGAAAGGGTCTTGAAGTAACTGACCTTTGTTATTCACGATATTCTCCGTGTTTAAGAGCGATTAAAGAAGCCTTAACCTTACCACAGCAAGCAAGCTCTCTATTTGATGCAAGGCAAAATTTGCTGAGAAATCTTGACCTAATACAACTGACGGAATCAATCTTCGTCTTTATCTGCGTAAGGGTTGCGCGAGGTCTTCATCTGGATGCGCAAGGGCGTGCCTACCAGATCAAACTCCTTGCGGAAACGCCCTTCCAGAAAACGCTTGTACGACTCGGGCACATGATCCAAGGAATTTCCGTGAATGACGATCACCGGTGGATTCATGCCGCCTTGATGCGCGTAACGCAGCTTGGGGCGGAACATGCCAGAACGCTTGGGCGTCTGGAACTGGACAGCCTCCAGCAGCAGGCGCGTGAGAACGGGCGTTGACATCTTGCAATTTGCCGCTTTGTGCGCCTGGATGATGGAGGCCCAAACCGGAGCTAACCCCTGGCGCTTCTTGGCAGAAATGAAATGCAGACTCGCAAACTTCAAAAATGTCAGGCGTGTTTCGATGGAGCGCTGAACCAACTGGCGTTGGTAGTCATCAACCGTATCCCATTTATTCACCGCCAAAACCACGGCACGGCCAGACTCAAGTATGTAGCCCGCAATATGGGCATCCTGATCGGTAACGCCTTGGGTCGCGTCCAACAGCAGCAACACCACATTGGCAGACTCAATCGCCTGCAAAGTTTTAACGACGGAGAACTTCTCGATCGCCTCAAACACCTGGCCTTTTCGGCGCAAGCCAGCCGTGTCAATCAATTCAAATTTTTGACCATTGCGCTCGAATGGCACTGATATTGCATCACGCGTGGTGCCCGGTAAATCGAAGGCCACCAGACGCTCTTCACCCAGCCAGGTGTTGATCAGCGTGGACTTGCCCACATTGGGTCGACCCGCCACCGCCAGTTTGATGAGCCCTGCGTTCAGGCTACCATCATCCTCTTCGGGCTCGGGTAAATTGAGTGGCTCTAAGGCCAAATCGACCAGATCGCGAATTCCCTGGCCGTGCGACGCCGAGATTGGATAGACCTCACCCAGGCCGAGTTCATAGAACTCCGCCAGTTTCCCCCCGCCCTCCTGCATCCCTTCGGCCTTGTTGGCCACGAGTATGCAGGGCTTACCCAGGCGGCGAAGGTACTTGGCAATGTCATGGTCCTGACTTGACAGGCCACCGCGTGCATCAACCACAAAGATGACCACATCGGCCTCGGCAACGGCCTGTTGAGTCTGCTTGGCCATCTCTTTGTAAATACCACTACTGGCATCGGGCTCAAATCCACCCGTGTCAATCACGATGTACTCGTGCTTGCCCTGTTTGCCATTCCCATAATGGCGATCTCGTGTGAGGCCCGCAAAATCTGCAACAATGGCGTCGCGCGACTTGGTGAGTCGATTAAACAGAGTGGATTTGCCCACATTGGGGCGACCAACCAAGGCCAAGACAGGTTTCATTCGATTAAGCCCAATAGTTACTCAGGCCTAAAACCAAAGATATTACCCTTTCGGGTCACGACCACCAAGGTATTGCCGGCCAGTACCGGTGCAGCCATGATGGGTGAACCATCTGTACTGATACGTGTGAGAGGAGAACCGTTTTCACGGGAAAGAAAATGAAGCGTCCCGTCGCCATCTCCCACCACCACAGACCGTCCAATGACCAGCGGTGCGCCCAATTTGCGATACCGCAGTTGCTCCACCGTCCAGGCCCGCTCTCCATCGGCACGACGCCACGCAACCAGCGTACTATCGGCCTCTACGCCAAAGACATAGCGATCATCCCCGGAGACGCCAACAGCGCCTGAACCTGGTTTGGCCCATAGCAAACTACCACGGCTGGTATCGACACAGCCGACAGCCGCTTGAAATGCCCGAGCGCAAACCACATTGAGCTGACGATTGGCAGGCCCCACCAGATCGACGAGGCGCTCTACGTCATTGGTGCCACGGGGTGATGCAATCGGCGCTTCCCAGCGCACGCTGCCATTGAGCGGGTTCAGTCCCAGAAGCTTCCCCGAGATACCAACAACCAAGGTGTCGCCCACAGCAAGTAAAACACCGGGCTGACGCAGGATCAGGGCTTCGCCAGGGCGCTGTTGATTCCACAAGCGCCGCCCTGATTGGCCATCATAGGCACTGACTGATCGATCTGCGGCGAGCACAAAAACGCGTCCACCTGCAACAAACGGTGCCGTGTAGCTCTGCGCCGCCAGCTGTTGGCGCCATAACTCACGCCCCGACTCCAATGTAACCAATTCATTGTTTCGTGTGATCACAGACGCCAACCGACCATCATGCCCCACGCCCGCAGCCAAAGGTGTACCCACTGATGCGCGCCAAGTTTCAGCACCCGTGCTCGCATCCAATACGGCAACAGAACCATCAGCACTGGCCAGCGCTACACTTTGCTCACTTACCTGCACGTTCAGCGGAAAAGCCACCTCCCCTATTCTGGACACCCAAGCTTGTTTCACCCCAAGGAGGCTAACGTTGGCTGAGAGATCTGCAGGCTTGTGCATTGCAGGTCCGCCGGAACAGGCCACCAATGCACTCAGCAATGACAGCGCCAAGGACTGTTGCACGCATTTTGAAACAACGCTACAGGTCAATCTCACTTTATATCTCCGACCGAATCGGCTTTAGCGACAGGTACACTCATGCCCAGTGATGCCAGCTTCACATCGACCACACGCCGGTATTCCGCGCCTTCATCCAGGCTTTGATAGGCTTTAAGGAATTCAGCACCAGCCTCGCCCTTTTTCCCTTGGGCAAGAAAAACATCACCTCGACGGTCAGCGACCAATGGGGAAAAGTTGGCAGGAAAACTGCCCGAGAGCTGCTTGAGCGCCTCGTCGTAGGCTTTGGATTCCAACAAAACGCCCACCAATCGCAAACGAGCAATCGCCCGATAACCCTCATCCGAAGATTTTTCAGCCACCCACGACAAGGCAGACTTTGCTTCATCGGACTTGCCCGCTTCAAAATACACTTTGGCCGCCAGTAGGCCAGCTTGTTGGGCATAGTTGGTGGACGCAAATTTTTCTTTCATGTCGCCCAAAACGCGATCCAGTTTAGCGGTGTCATTGGTTTTGGCCACACGCTCCAACTCGTCATAAAGAGCTGCCGCTTGAGTGGCTTGGTTACGTTGCCAATATTGGTAGGCATTCCAACCGGCAAATACAGACAACACGGCAATCAGCAGCCAGCTGATCAGGTTGCCATACTGTGTCCAGAAGTGCTTGAGTTGCTCCAGCTGTTCTTGTTCTTCGAGATCGAGTTGATTGGCCATAAGGTTTTCTAGTTGATTGAGGACGACGCTTCACTTCGCCAAGGTCTGTCCCGCCAGGCTTTCAAGCCTGTGATTGTAAGTGGCCCGCCCAGTCGGGCACGTTGAGCAAAGAGTGCGACGTCTGCGCGCCCGAACCATCGCGCAATGATTTCATGGTCACCAAATTTTGGCTCAGCTCATCCGCACCAAAAACCAAGGCGTAACGCGCCCCGCTGGCGTCTGCCCGTTTGAACTGGGACTTCATGCTGCCCATGCCGTCACCCGTGCCCGCGTGCATCTGAACACGCAGTCCTGCAGACCGCAGTTCTTGCAGACATTTCATCGCCACAGGCAATGCATCCAACTCGGGCACAACAGCGTACGCATCCAGCGCAGGCGGCGTGACTTCTGAATTTTGTTCTTTGAGCAACTCCAGCACGCGCTCAACACCCAACGCCCACCCCACGGCCGGAGCGGGTTTGCCGCCGATC
>JANPNG010000114.1:0-5525 GCA_031427355.1 Hylemonella sp. | reverse complement strand
TCCAAGGTCACCACAGGCACACCCTCCAGCATCACGGTTTGCACGTGGCTTTTAAGTGACTCAAAAGACTGACTGGCGGCAACGTAGAGCAGGTCAACAAATATCTCCCCTTCCAGTGCCGTGGAGTGGCCCTTGTCCATCCATTCACGACGCAGGGCGGGCATGGCATCTGCGCTGCCGGGCAGGGTTGCCAAGGCTTGCAGCAAGCGGGCGTTGTTGTCAGCGTCCACAGGTAGCAGCAGATCAATGTCTTTGGTGGCGCGTGAAAAACCGTGTACGGCCATGGCAGTGCCGCCGATCAACGCGTACTGCACATCAAAGTCTGCCAAGGCCTGGGCCAGCAACACAAGGTCTTGTTGGGTGGGTTCGCGTTGGGTCACGATGCCTGGGAAGCTCGCTGGGTCGCGTACACCGAATGCCGCAGCGCAAACTCTAACTCGCGTGCTTCGTCGAAGCGATTTTTCTCTTCCATCGTGGCGTAGCTGCGCGCTGTGGGTTCGTGCGCCGGGGCGTGGGTTTGTAGTGCGGCGGCATTGCGCTGCACCCTGCCCCATACGTCACGCAGCCAGGCGCTGCGCTGCGCTGGCGTCATGGCTTGCACGCGCAGGGCTTCGGCCAGCTCACGTGCTTCCTGTGCATCTGCTGGTGGGCAGTCGAATTCGATAACAACAGGTTCGATCGTGGGAAGCATGTCAGCATCGTAACGCGAAATCAATTTTTGAATTCACAGGAGTTGAACCACACGATCAACGTTTGACCTAACGCAACAAACGCTCTTGACGCCGGATAAAAACGAGAAGCACAATGACCCCGGTTACCCAAGCCCCGCCCTCATACAACAAGGAGTTCCGTATGAAAAACATCAGCAACTGGTTCTTGCGTCTAGCCGTTCTGTACCTCATTGCGGGCGTGGGGCTGGGCCTGTACATGGCGGCCAGCCACAACCATGTCATGCACCCGGTGCATGCGCACCTGAATCTGCTGGGCTTTGTGTTGCTCACTTTGTTTGGCTTGTTTTACCGGGTGCTGCCGCAGGCCGCTGAGACCGGCTTGGCCAAAGCACATTTCTGGATTTACGTGCCCGCCCACTTTGTGCAAATGGTGCTGCTGGCGCTGCTGTTCATGGGACAGACGCAGGTCGAACCCGCACTGGCGGTTGCATCGATGTTGGTGGGTGCCGCGATTGTGTGCTTCGCGGTCGTGGTGTGGAAGTGGACGCAGTAAAAATTGCGCCCCGATCTCATCAGCGCTTGGGTGCCAACAAGGCAAACATCGCTCCCTGCGGGTCCAGACACTGGACGATCCAACTACCGCCGGGCACTTCCATCGGGCCATTGACAACTTTGCCACCGGCCCCGGTCACGCGGGCTATGGCCGCATCAATCGCATCCACGTTGATGTAGTAGAGCCAATGAGGCATGGGCGTCTCGGGCGTCTTGGTCATCATGCCGCCCACGGGCGCATCGCCGCTGGCAAAGAGCTGGTACACGCCCATCGGCCCCATGTCCATGGCTTCGCCTTTGGTCCAGCCAAACTGGCTGGCATAAAAGTCCCACGCGCTCACACCCTCAACCGCATGCAACTCGCGCCAGCCGATGTGGCCGGGCGTGCCGGGGGCCGGGGGCGCTTGATCGGGCTCGCCATTGCCCTTGAAGAGCATGAAAACCGCGCCTTGCGGATCGGTCACGCAAGAGAAGCGCCCCACGCCAGGGATGTCGGTCGGTGCGACAAACTGCCGTCCACCTGCCGCCTTGACTTTCTCGGTCTGCGCATCGACGTCATCCACCGCGATGTAACCCAGCCAACTCGGGCGAGCCCCCATGGCGGCGGCCTGCGACGGAATGGCCATGATGCCGCCGACCATCGCGGGACCGACAGACACCAGCGTGTACGGGCCAGCGGCCATGCCTGCGTCTTTCGCGTCCCAGCCAATGACCTGTTTGTAAAAAATCTCAGCGGCCTGGGTGTCGCTGGTCATCAATTCGTACCAGACAAATTTGGAAGGTGTTTTGAACATTTGGATTGACTCCTTGGTTGCGATTGGTTGAAATATAGACGCGCTTTTACTGCAACACAAACGCGTCCATGGCCAGGTAGCGGTACATCACTTCACGGCTTAGATAATCAACCGGGGTCGCACCCGCCTCACCCCAGCCCGCCGCGCCCAGGGCAAAGAAAATCGGCAGAAAGTGCTCTTCACTCGGATGCGCTCGCACGGCGTGCGGGGCCAGCGTTCGGTAGTTGAACAGTCGCTCACGGTCGTTGGTTTGCACGGCCTCCTCCACCCAACGGCTGAAGGCGATCACATAGGGCTCAGCCGGGTCGCCCAGCTCAGGGCGGCCGCCAAAGAACTCGCCCAGGTTGTGCGTCATGCCGCCCGAGCCCACAATGAACACACCCTGCTCGCGCAAATGGCGCAAGGCAAAGCCCAAGGCATAGACCTCACGCGGCCCGGCCTCGACCGGCAAGGCCACTTGCACCACCGGCACGTCGGCACGGGGAAATAAATGCATCAGCGGCACCCAGGCCCCGTGATCCAGCGGGCGATTGGCATCGGCCTGTGCGGGCAAGCCTGCGGCCTGCAAGGCCTGCAACACGTCTTGGGCCAGCGCGGGCGCGCCCGGTGCGGGGTATTGCAACTGGTACAGCGCGGGTGGGAAACCACCAAAGTCATGCCAAGTGGGTGGGGTCGGGTTGGTCATCACCGCCGGGCCGCGCGTCATCCAGTGCGGGGACATGATGACTACGCCGCGCGGGGATGGCGACTGGGTGCCATCTTGCAGTTGCTGGCCAAAGCCTTGCAGAATGGGGCCGGTTTGACCGGTCTCTATCGCAAACATGGGCGAACCGTGGGACAAGGAGAGAACAGGGAGTTTTGTTGGCATGGATGTTGTTTTGGACATGGTGAACTTTCCTCTACTGGCTTACGCTCCAGCGGCGCGGTGAAAATTTGAAAACCTTCGGGTCTGACACATCGACGGTGGCTTTGATCCAGCCCATGAAGGGGTAGCCATAGGTCTCTACCCGCGTGAAGTTTTTAACCACCTCTTTAGCCGCCGCATCCAACAGGGGTTGGTCGATTTTCTGTAGATGAGAGTCGCCGTGCACCAGCACAACCTGACCGACGAAGGCCGTGGTTTCATCGCGCAATTGTTGGAGGAAGTCCGCATAACCGGGCTTAGTGTGCTGGGCACTGGCGGCTTCAAACTCGGGGTTGGCCTGGATCACGATCATCAGGCCAGGCAGCTTTTTTTCACGCGCCAGCGCAAAGGCCTGCTGCAACCAGACGCGGTTGGCCGTGTTGCGCGCCATGTACTCTGGCACCGGGCCACTGCCACGGGTGCTGCCGTGGTAGTTGTTCTCGCTCCCCGGCAGATTGAGCCCCACAAACAACACGCCGCCCGCCTGCCAGCGCACGTTCTCGCGGTACAGGGCAAACGCCGGGTCTCGGCTCTGGCGCTCCAGCGGTAGCGTGCGTTGGCCCAAGGTGCGCTCACCGACAAAGAAAAGTTCACGCAACTTGGTCAGCCGCTCCAGCGGGTCGTAGCGACCATTGTTGCTGCGGTGGCAATCGGTCCATTCATTGTCACCGGGCACATAAACCAGCGGGTGAGGTGACGCCTGGAACACGCCCAGCATGTCCTGAAAAACCTCGTCGCTGCATACGCTGGAGCCGCTCTTGAAGTCGCCGTCGTGCACCACAAAGGCCAACTCTTCCCGCCCCATGGCGGCCAGCATGTCGGGCAATTGTTCGCGCTCCCAATGGCTGTAGGGTGTGTCGCCGAACAGGCCGAAGGAGACGGGTTGTGCGCTGGCTGGCCACGTCAGCAGCGCTAGGCACGCCGCGATGAAATACCTTACAACTCGCTTGGTCATCAAGTTGCACCCTGTTGACTTCCAACTTTCAAACTGCGTCTCTGCGGCTCACGGCTCACACTTCAGCGGCCATCTCGCCCGCAATTTGACGTAGCGCCTGCTCAAAGACTTCGACCGGCTGCCCGCCTGAGATGAGGTGCTTGTCATTGATGATGACAGCGGGCACACCGTTGATGCCCGCGCGCTGGTAGAACTGCTCACGCTCGCGCACCTCCGGGCCAAATTCATCGCTGCCCAAGACGATGCGAGCACGTGTCTCGTCGAGTCCGACTTGGCTTGCGAGTTTCACCAACACCTCATGATCCGCCGGGCTTTGCCCGTGGGTGAAATAGGCGCTCAACATCGCTTTCTTCAGAGCGCGTTGTTGGCCACCAGCGGCAGTCTTGGCGTCCTCCAGCCCCGCCCAATACAACAGGCGATGCGCGTCAAAGGTGTTGTAGATGCGGCCTCGCCCCTCGGGCCGAAACTCAAAACCCAAGTCCGCGCCGCGCTGGCGAATGGCCTCGCGGCTTTGCGCCTGCTGCTCGGGCGTGGAGCCGTATTTGCGCGTCAGGTTCTCAGCCATGTCTTGCCCGCCGGGCGGCATGTCGGGGTTGATCTCGAAGGGCTGGAAATGAAGGTCGGCGGTAACGGCATCGCTTGCCTGCGCCAGCGCGTTTTCCAGCGCCGTCAGGCCAATGACGCACCAGGGGCAGGAGACGTCGGAGACGATGTCGATTTTGAGATGGGTTTTTGGAGTGGTGGTCATGATGGGTGTCTTGTGAAGAGGGTTAATTTTGCCACTCAAGCCATGGCGTTGCCACCGCTTTATTAAGCCGCGCTACTGAGCTACGTACAGGTACTTTTGAAAGCCTGCAAACATTGTCCGAATCTGAGCCGTGCCGCCCAAATCCGTCACCGCATCTGAAATCGCGTTGTGGTACTTGAGCCGCAGTAGCGGCGTTAGCTTTTCGGTGTCCAGCTCTTCCACGCCCTGAGTCACATACTGTGCCAGTACAAAGTCTAGAAACACCTGCTGACGCTCGTTGAAGTGTTGGTGCGTTTCTGCTTTGGCCATGTTGGCGCGTTGAACGCGAGTTTCGGGTGCAAAGGCAAACGCCACGTAGGCCAGTACGTCAAACAAGTCGCTGTTCTCTGCGTCGATGATCTTTTGCATCTCGGCCAGCGGCTCCTTGCTGAAGCCTTTGTCGGCCAAGCCCATGAGCAAAGCTCGGCGGGTGTCGGGGGCGCTTCACAGGGTGCGCAGCTCTGCTTCGTCCTTGAAGAACTCAGGCAATACGCCAAACAGGCTTTCCAGAAACTGCGCCGCTGACATGGGCCGGCCATCGGCACTCCAGAACGTGGTGGCCGTCATGCTTTGGATCATGCGGGCTTTGCCGTCGGCCAGCTTGACCTGAATCTTGTCGGGCCGGGGCGGCTTGTCGGGCTGTGGCAGGTAATCCGGTGGCGCGCCCTCACGCACCTCGTGCCCGGCCTTGGGTTCTTTAGGCGGCTCCTGTTCGAACGGTTCGCCATCCCACTCCGGGTCATTGAAATGGTGGTGCGCCCGCACAAAGTCATAAATCGTGAAGTAATCCTTACCGTCATACAGGCGCGTGCCGCGCCCGATGATCTGCTTGAACTCAATCATCGAGTTGACGGGCCGCATC
>JANPNG010000113.1:0-2879 GCA_031427355.1 Hylemonella sp. | reverse complement strand
GGCTACTATTTCAGCAAGCCTTTGCCATCCGAGGCTTTGATTCGTTTTGTCATCCAGAACAAAGCCGAATGCAGCGTGGGGGCAGAGCTGGGCAAGTCGAGTCACAAGCATCGGCCTGAAACCGCGATACACCTGGGCGATGAAATGCGGGTCGCCACAGGTTAAAATCATCGACTGACCGATTTCACGGGGGTGGTCTTTGCTGATCGCCCCTTTTTGTTTTGTTGCGCGGGTGGCGAAATTGGTAGACGCACCAGGTTTAGGTCCTGACGTCCGCAAGGATGTGGGGGTTCGAGTCCCCCCCCGCGCACCATCTTTTTAGAGCAATCGGCTGAGCGCCAGCGCACAGCCTTGTATTTTTATTTTAGGAGTGAGTGAACCATGTCCGTGACTGTTGAAACCCTTGAGAAGCTGGAACGCAAAATTACGCTGACCTTTCCCGTGACCGTGATCCAGTCTGAAGTCGATTCGCGCCTCAAGCGCATGGCTAAAACAGTGAAGATGGACGGTTTTCGTCCTGGCAAGGTGCCCATGAATGTCGTGGCCCAGCGTTACGGTTATTCGGTTCACTACGAAGTGATGAACGATAAAGTGGGCGAGGCTTTTGCAACCGCCGCCAATGAAGCCAAGCTGCGCGTGGCCGGACAACCCCGCATCACCGAAAAAGAAGGTGCGCCCGAGGGCGAGGTGTCTTTTGATGCTGTATTTGAAATCTACCCTGAAGTCAAAATTGGTGACTTGTCTACGGCGACAGTTGAAAAAATATCCGCCGACGTGGGGGACGCTGCCATCGACAAAACGCTGGACATCCTGCGCAAACAGCGTCGCACCTTTGCCCAGCGCGCCATGGACGCCGCCACGCAAACGGGTGACCGCGTGACGGTGGACTTTGAAGGCAAGATCGATGGCGAGCCTTTTGCCGGTGGCAAGGCTGACGACTTCCAGTTTCTGGTCGGTGAAGGCCAGATGCTCAAAGAGTTTGAAGAAGCCGTGGTGGGCATGAAGTCCGGCGAAAGCAAGACTTTCCCCCTGGCTTTCCCCGCCGATTACCATGGCAAAGATGTGGCAGGCAAGACCGCTGATTTCATGGTCACGATCAAGAAACTTGAAGCCGCTCACCTGCCTGAGGTGAATGACGACTTGGCCAAGTCCCTGGGTATTGCCGACGGCACGGTGGACGCCCTGCGCGCCGATGTGCGTAAAAATCTGGAGCGTGAAGTTAAATCGCGTCTGATGGCCCGCAACAAGCAGGCCGTTATGGACGCCCTGGTGGCCAAGGCCGAGCTGGACTTGCCCAAGTCGATCGTGCAGTCTGAGGTGGACCGCCTGACCGAAGGCGCACGCGCCGAGCTCAAGCAGCGCGGCATCAAGGACGCTGACAAAGCACCGCTGCCCTCTGACATCTTCATCCCCCAAGCCGAACGCCGCGTTCGCTTAGGGCTGGTGGTGGCCGAGTTGGTGCGTGCCAACCAGTTGCAAGCGACGCCCGAAGCCATCAAGGCCCATATTGACGAACTCGCCGCCAGCTATGAAAAGCCGGCCGACGTGATGCGCTGGTACTACAGCGACAACAGCCGCATGGTCGATGTCGAAGGCATGGTGGTGGAAAACGCCGTCACCGAGTTTGTTCTGTCCAAAGCGCAGGTCAGCGAAAAGGCCATCTCGTTTGACGAGTTGATGGGTCAAGCCTGAGTCGATATTTCGCTAAAGTAGCGCTGTTTTCAACCGATGAGGAACGCATATGATATTTCGTAACAGTGCCATGGAAACACAAGCCCTGGGCATGATCCCGATGGTGATTGAGCAGTCGGGTCGGGGCGAGCGCTCGTATGACATCTACTCGCGCCTGCTCAAAGAACGCGTGATTTTCTTGGTCGGCCCGGTCAATGACCAGACGGCCAATTTGGTCGTGGCGCAGTTGCTGTTTTTGGAGAGCGAAAACCCAGAGAAGGACATCTCTCTCTACATCAACTCCCCCGGCGGCTCCGTCAGTGCAGGCATGTCCATCTTTGATACGATGAACTTTGTCAAGCCTGATATCTCTACCCTGTGTATTGGCATGGCGGCCAGCATGGGGGCGTTTTTGCTGGCGGCTGGTGCCAAGGGAAAACGGTTCACGCTGCCTAATTCCAAGGTCATGATTCATCAGCCTTTGGGCGGCGCCCAGGGTCAAGCCACCGAGATTGAAATTCACGCCCGTGAGATTCTCAAAACGCGTGATCAGCTCAACAAAATTTTGGCTGAACGCACCGGCCAACCCTTGGAGAAGATCGAGCGCGACACCGAGCGAGACTACTACCTGTCCGCCGACGAAGCCAAGGAATACGGTTTGGTGGACCAGGTCATCAGTAAGCGTGCCTGAGGGCGTTGTGACTCGTTGTGAATGAGAGACGTGTTTGTTGTTTTATTGTTTGATTAATTTTCGCAGAGAGGGTCCATTTAATGGCTGAAAAAAAAGGCTCTTCCAGCGAGAAAACTCTGTACTGCTCGTTTTGCGGTAAAAGCCAGCATGAGGTCAAAAAACTGATTGCGGGTCCTTCTGTGTTCGTCTGCGATGAGTGCATTGAGTTGTGCAATGAAATCATTCGCGATGAGTTGCCACTGACCACTGACGCGGCTGCGCGCAGTAATGAGTTGCCGACGCCCTCGGAAATCAAAGGCAACCTCGACAACTACGTGATTGGGCAAGAGCCCGCCAAACGCATTTTGGCGGTGGCGGTGTACAACCACTACAAGCGTTTGCAGCACAAGGAAAAAGCGCGCAAAGACGATGTGGAGCTGACCAAAAGCAACATCTTGTTGATTGGCCCCACCGGCTCTGGCAAGACCTTGCTGGCGCAAACGCTGGCGCGCCAGCTTGATGTGCCTTTTGTGATGGC
>JANPNG010000112.1:0-6542 GCA_031427355.1 Hylemonella sp. | reverse complement strand
GTCGCCGTAACCCGAGATGTCGCAGACGATGATGCCGGGTTTGAGTTTGGACAGCGCTTCATACGACAGGCCCAAGCGCGCAGCCGCACCGGGCGCGAGGTTTTGCACCACCACGTCGGCTTCTTCGACGATCAGGCGCATCAGAATTTTTTGCGCTTCTTCGTGCTTCACGTCCAGCGTGAGGCTTTCTTTGGAGCGGTTGGTCCAGACGAAGTGCGAGGCCAGACCGTTCACGCGCTCGTCATAGCCACGGGCAAAGTCACCCACGCCGGGGCGTTCGATCTTGATGACGCGTGCGCCCAGGTCGGCCAACTGGCGGGTGGCAAAGGGCGCGGCAATGGCGTGCTCTAGCGCGACGACGGTGATGCCTTTGAGGGGTTGCATAAGTGTCCTAATCAGTTGAGGCCAGAGCTACGCTTCGGTCTGTCCCGCAAAGTTTCAGTTGAGTGTTGCTGTGGCGTCCATCGTGAGCCAACCTTCATGGTCACGACCCCACAGGCGCACCGTCTTGCCGTCTGCCGAGGGCTGGCCGTGAACGGAGAATGGGTTGATGTCAAAGGTGGGGCGAACCGCCTTGAACTCAAAGCGCAAGACCTGGGCGTCGGGCTGCTGGCGACGCAGCAAATCCATCAGCAGCGTGGCGATCAGCGGGCCGTGAACGATCAGGCCGGGGTAGCCCTCGACCTCGGTGACGTACTGGCGGTCGTAGTGGATGCGGTGGCCATTGAAGGTCAGCGCCGAGTAGCGGAACAGCAGAACGTCGTCGGGTTTGACGCGGCGCTCCCAGGCGAATTCGGCGGGCGCGGCCTGCGGTGGCGGGGCCACGTCATCTGGTGCGGGGGCTGCGCGGTAAACGATGTTGTGATGCTCGGTCAGTGCTACTTTCTCGTTGCCATTGCGGCGCAGCTCATGCCGCACTTTCACAAAAATCAGACTGCCGGTGCGACCGGATTTTTCTTTCACATCGACGATGGTGGAGGTGCGGCTCAGCGCGTCGCCAATCAGCAGCGGTTCATGAAATTCAAAGTCGCTACCGGCCCACATGCGGCGAGGCAACGGCACGGGCGGCATGAAGCCGCCGCGCTTGGCGTGGCCGTCGGGGCCGATGTCGGACTGCGCGTAAATCGGCAAAAAATACAACCAGTGCCACAGATAAGGCAGCGGCGTGCCGGGCGGCGGGCGCTGAAAATCGGGTTGGTCGAGCGTGGCCGACAACGCGGCGTAGGGCGTGGCGGTGGCGATGTCTTCGACCGTCTCAACACGGCCAATCCAGTCTTGCAGGTTCATGGGCATCTCTCTTGAAGCAATAGATTATTCAGCCTTGATTTTCGCCGCAGTCCTTGGCTTATGGGGGCAAGCCTTGCAGTTCGCGCCAGCCGATGACTCTACAGCCTTGGCGCCCATGCTCAGCGTCGCCACCGTACACAAGCACCGGGGCCAGGGTTTCGCCAGCCGCAAACTTCTGCCATTGCCGCAGCGCATCAGGCCAGTCAGAGGCGAAGGTGCTGCCCGATTTGATTTCTACCGCCTGCAAACCCGCAGGGGTTTCATACAGCACATCCACCTCATGGCCCACGTTGTCGCGCCAGAAATACAGGTCATGCGCTTGACCCGCGTTGAAGCGCTGCTTGACGAGTTCACTGACCACATAGGTCTCGAACAGCGCACCCCGTGCCGCGTGGGTTTGAATGCTGACCGCATCGCGAATACCCAGCAGCCAGGCCATGAGGCCCACATCTAAAAAATACAGCTTGGGTGTTTTGACCAATCGCTTGCCAAAATTGCGGTGGTAGGGGTTCAGACGCACCACCAGATAGCTGGCTCCAGCACCGACAGCCACTCGCGTGCGGTGACTGCGGAGATGCCGCAATCCGCTCCCAGTGCGGCCAGGTTCATCCACCAGACCTTGCAGCCAGGACAGCAAGTGAGGGCAGCGCTGCACCTCATCCAGAATGGCGCCGTCCGGTCAGGGAAAGATTGGGAAAGTCTTGGGTGGCGGTGCGAGGAATCATTTTTACAAATCGGAGTTTATTTCTTTGATTTGTAATTCCAAGGTAGACGAAGCATTTTGACTAGGCACACCGCGCCATGCCTGCGCGGCCAGGCAGACCTCGTTTACAGTGCGAACTTCATACTCGGACGCTCTTATGGATACACCTCTCACCCGACGCGCTACGCTTTCGATAGCTGCTTGTGCCCTGTCTTCCTTGGCTTCGCCCACAATTCGTGCGCAAACTTGGCCATCCAAACCGATTCGCTTCGTCGTGCCTTTCGCCCCCGGCGGCACCAGCGAGATCGTGGCGCGCAGCGTGGCCTCTGAGCTGGGCAAGCAACTGGGGCAAACGGTCTATGTGGAGAACAAGCCCGGTGGCGCTGGCGTGCCCGCCATGCAAGAGGTGGCCAAGGCTGCGCCTGATGGCCACACCCTCATCCTCGGCCATGTCGGCACGCTGGCGGTCAACCCCTACATGCTCAAGAACCAGCCCTATGACGTGAACCGGGATTTCATCCCCGTCACGCTGCTGGCCAAGGTGCCCAATGTGTTCGTCATCCACCCGGATGTGCCCGCCAAGAACTTCCGCGAGTTTGTCGATTACGTGAAGAAGCACCCCGGCCAGCTCAACTACGGCTCGGCCGGTAACGCCAGCGCCGGGCACCTAGCGATGGAGTACCTCAAGCTGGTGACGGGCATGTTCATCACCCACATCCCCTACCGGGGCACCGGCCCGCAACTCACCGATCTGCTGGCGGGCCGCACCCAGGCCAGCTCGGCCGGCATGCCCGCTTTGGGCGCGCACATTCGCAGCGGCAAGCTGCGCGCGATTGCGGTGGGCACGCAACACCGCATCGCCGCCCTGCCGGACGTGCCCACGGTGGCGGAGTTGGGCTTCAAAGACTTTGAGACCTCGCAGTGGTACGGCATGCTGGTGCCTGCGGGCACACCGGCGGACGTGGTCAAGCGGCTGCAAGAAGAGTCGTACAAGGCCTTGCGCTCCAGCGCCGTCACCGAGCGCTTCGCCACCGACAATGCGGTGGGCGGCGGTGGGCCATCGGCCGACTTCGCGGCCTTCATCCGGCGCGAGCAAACCATCTGGAGCGACATCGTCAAACGGGCGGGCATCAAGCCGGATTGAGAAAAAATGGCTATAGACGTTTTGGTGATTGGCGGCGGCAACGCCGCCCTGTGTGCGGCGCTGATGGCGCGCGAAGCCGGGGCTTCGGTATTGCTGCTCGAATCGGCCCCGAAGGCGTGGCGGGGAGGCAACTCCAGCCACACGCGCAACATCCGGTGCATGCACGACGCGCCGCAGGACGTGTTGACCGAGGCTTACCCGGAGGAGGAGTTCTGGCAAGACCTGCGCAAGGTCACGGCGGGCAAGACCAATGAGTCGCTGGCAAGGCTGGCAATCCAGGCGTCCAGCAGTTGCCGCGACTGGATGCGCCAGCATGGCGTGAAGTTTCAACCCTCTTTGTCGGGCACTTTGCATCTGAGCCGGACCAATGCTTTTTTCATGGGGGGCGGCAAGGCGTTGGTCAATGCCTACTACCGCAGCGCTGAAAAGATTGGCGTGCAGATTCGTTATGACAGCCCGGTGGACCGGCTGGAGTTGCGCCCTTCGACCCCTTCGACGGAGCTCAGGACAGGCAGCTCAGGGCGAACGGAGTTTGTGGCGGCCTATGTTGGGGATGAACGCATCGAAGCGAAAGCCTGCGTGATGGCGGCCGGTGGCTTTGAGTCCAACCTGGCCTGGGTGCGTGAGGCCTGGGGTCAAAACGCGCTGGGCGAATGGACGGCGGACAATTTTCTGGTGCGGGGCACGCGCTACAACCAGGGCGTGCTGCTCAAGCAACTGCTCGACCTCGGTGCGGACGCGGTTGGCGACCCGACCCAGGCCCACATGGTGGCGATAGATGCGCGCTCACCCTTGTACGACGGCGGTATCTGCACCCGGATCGACTGCGTCTCGCTGGGCGTGGTGGTCAACCAACATGCCCAGCGGTTTTACGACGAAGGCGAAGACTTCTGGCCCAAGCGTTACGCCATCTGGGGCCGCCTGGTGGCGCATCAGCCAGGGCAGATCGGCTACTCCATCATTGACGCCAAGGCGGTGGGGCGCTTCATGCCGCCGGTGTTTGAAGGCGTGAAGGCCGACAGCCTGCCCGAACTCGCGCAGCAACTGGGCCTGGACGTGGCCATTTTCATGAAAACGATGAGCGACTACAACGCCGCCTGTCGCGAGGGAACGTTTGACCACACTGCGCTGGATGACTGCCACACCGAAGGCCTGACCCCCGCCAAGACGCATTGGGCGCGCCCCATCGACACCGCGCCTTTTTATGGCTACGCGGTGCGGCCCGGCATCACCTTCACCTACCTCGGGCTCAAGGTTAATGAGCAAGCGGCCGTGCACTTCAAGGGTCAGCCCAGCGACAACCTGTTTGTGGCGGGCGAGATGATGGCGGGCAATGTGCTGGGCCAGGGCTATACAGCTGGGGTGGGGATGACGATTGGAACGGCATTTGGCCGTATAGCCGGCGTACAGGCTGCACAAGCAGCTATGAAATCAGGAGCATATCTTGCAACAGCTTGAAGCACTCACGCGCGATGCCAAGGCGCTGGCGAATGGTGAAATGGTGGGTGAAACGCTGCTGAGCGGGGCCGAGGCCGAAGTCGCCCGCCAACTCCAAATCTGCAACGCCTGCCGCTATTGCGAAGGGTTTTGTGCCGTCTTCCCGGCCATGACGCGCCGACTGTCCTTTGGCAAGGCCGACATTCACTACCTGGCCAACCTGTGCCACAACTGCGGCGCTTGCCTGCACGCGTGCCAGTACGCGCCGCCGCATGAATTTGCCGTGAACGTGCCCCAAAGCATGGCCAAAGTACGTGTGCAAACCTATGCCGACTACGCTTGGCCACCGGCCTTAGGTTCGATGTACCAACGCCACGGCTTGAAGCTGTCGCTGGTGGTGGCGGGCGCATTGGTCTTCTTCTTGCTGCTGACGCTGTTCCTCAAAGACGCGTTGTTCCGTCTGCCGCCAACGGTGAATTTCTACACCATCTTCCCGCACAACTTGCTGGTGTCGCTGTTCTTGCCGGTGTTCGCGTTTGCCGTATTGGCCTTGAGCTTAGGCGTGCGGCGTTTTTGGCGTGAGGTGTCGCCGGGCGATGTCATTCACAGCGCCGCCGTGTCAGAAGCCACCGGCAGCGCCTTGACGCTCAAGTACCTGGACGGCGGCCACGGCGAAGGTTGCAACAACGAAGACGACGCCTGGACGTTGTGGCGCCGCCGTTTTCACCATGCCACCTTCTACGGCTTCATGCTGTGCTTTGCCGCCACCAGCGTGGCCACGGTCTACCACTATGCTTTCGGTTGGACCGCACCCTATACCTTGCCCAGCTTGCCTAAATTACTGGGCGTGGTGGGTGGTATCAGCTTGTGCATAGGCACCGTGGGCCTGCTGTGGCTCAACTTGCATCGCCACCCGATGCATGGCGATGCCGAGCAAAAGCCCATGGACCGAGGCTTCATCGCTTTGCTGTTCCTCATCAGCACCAGCGGTCTGGCTCTGTGGCTGGCCGGTGGCACTGCCGCCCTGCCCGCCCTGCTGGCCCTGCACCTGGGCGTGGTGATGGCCTTGTTCCTCACGCTACCCTACGGCAAGTTCGCGCACGGTATTTTCCGGAGTGCGGCGCTGCTGAAATGGGCGATTGAAAAGCGGATGCCAAGCCAACTCAAACTAGGAGACTGACCATGGTCAAAGACGGTTATTTGCAAATCGAATCCATGCAGGGCCGCTGCACCCCTGCCGAGTGGCAAGCCCGCGTCGATCTGGCGGCCTGCTACCGGCTGGTGGCGATCTACGGCATGTCCGACATGATGGCCAACCACGTCTCGGCCCATGTGCCGGGCGAGCCGGGCGCGTTTCTCATCAACGCCTACGGCATGATGTACGAAGAGATCACGGCGTCCAGCCTGATCAAGATTGACCACACCGGCAAGATTTTGAGCAAGCCTGACTTTGGCGAGCTCAACTACGGCATCAACCTGGCAGGCTACGTGATCCACAGCGCGGTGCACGCGGCGCGGCCCGAAGTGGCTTGCGTCATCCACACGCACAGCTGGGCGTCGATGGCGGTGTCTGCCCTGGAGTGCGGTTTGTTGCCGCTCACGCAAACCGCCATGCGCTTTCTCAAGATTGCTTATCACGACTACCAAGGCGTGGTGTTGGACACCGAAGAGCAAGCCTCGCTCCTGCGCGACCTGGGCCAGGGCGAGGCGCTGATCCTGCGCAACCATGGCGCGCTCACCGTTGGCCGCTCCATCGGCGAAGCCTTCAACTGGATGCACCGCATCGAGCTCGCTTGCCACTCGCAACTCGCCGCCATGGCCTGCAACACGCCGCTGGTGAAGGTGCCCGCGCCGATTTTGGAAGAAACCTGGAACAACTACCAACCCAGCACGCGCCGCCCCTACGGCCTGATGGAATGGCCCGCGCTGTTGCGCAAGCTCGATCGCATGGACCCGAGTTACAAGACCTGA
>JANPNG010000111.1:0-2308 GCA_031427355.1 Hylemonella sp. | reverse complement strand
CTTCAGTGCTGGCGCAGCAGTCGACTTACTTGATCGGCGAGAATGACACCGGGTTCAGGAACACACTTTCCTGGTGCACCAGATAAGGCAGGATGGAGGGGGTAAATGCCGTCCATTCGGCGTCCTGCGCCATCTTGGCGCGCTGGCTGGTGCGGTGGCCAAAATCATCATAGGCCCAGAGAAAAACGACCGAATTCAGCACCCCCGATTCTTTGGTCCAGCAGCCGATCAGTTTGGCGTAACGGCTAATGATCTGCAAGCCGTTATCTTGGTAAATTTTCAGGAATTCCGGCGCTTTGCCGGGCTGAACCTGATAGGTGCGCATCTCCACAATCATGGTCTCTCCTACTTTGCAAGTGAGTTAATCGTCATCCAACACGGCAGCTGAGGGTTTGAAGCCACCGGGCCACAAATCGTCAGTTGACGATTAATTTTGCCATTAAAGTAGGCGGCTGTCTAACGTGTATTCCCAGCCCTGTGACCTCCCATGAAAGCCAAATCTGACCGCCTTACAGCCACTCGCCAACAAAATTCCACCGCGTCCCCCAAAGGCGGCGTGCGGCGCGCCACGGTGCGGATGCCGACTGCCGAGCGGCGCGCACAGATACTGAACAAGGCCTTTGAGTTCTTTTCGGAGTACGGGCTCACCGCCCAGACGCGTGCGCTCGCCGATGCCTGCGGGGTATCGCAACGGCTGCTCTACAGCGTGTTCCCCAACAAGTCGGCCTTGATCAATGCCGTCTACGAAACGGAGATTGCGGGCGTCTTCAAGGCGGTTTGGTTCGTTCAGCTGCGTGACCGCAGCAAGCCGATGGCGCAGCGCCTCAACGAGTTTTATCGCGAGTATTACGGCACCGTTCTGACGCGGCGCTGGATGCGCCTTTTTCTGTATGCCTCGCTCGCCGAGGTGGAGATGGCCACCACCTACATTTCATCAATCATCCTGCACCTGCTTGAAACCATGATGGAAGAGGCGGTCCACGAGGCTGGTTTGGCCCTGCCCCAAAACCAGGCCGAGCGACAAGAGATCGGCTGGATCCTGCACGGCGCCGTATCGCACTTGGCCATCAGGCGCCACATCTACCACGGTGCAACGTCGCTGGATGTCGAGAAGGTCATCGCCCTGCAAGTGGGCTCCTTCCTGGCCGGCCTCAAGGCCATCTTGCCGACTGAGGTTAAAGCTGCCGCTTGAGCCAGTCGGCGCACAGCCGCACTGCGGTGTTCGCTTCATCAATCACGCCCCCCATGCCCAAAAAGCCATGCATCTGCCGCTCAAAGCAGATGTACTGCACGGCATTGCCTGCGGCTGAAAGCTGGTCGGCATAAAGACGCCCTTCATCCCTGAGCGGGTCGAAGCCTGCCGTCAGTACCAGCGCAGGCGGCAATCCCGAATGGTCATCGGCCAACAGAGGGGAGGCGCGCCAGTCCGTGAAATTTGACCGATCCGTGATGTAGTGCTTCCTGAAATAGAGCATGTCTTGCGCGGACAGAACGTAACCCTCGCCACAGCTCTGATAGGAGGCGGTGGCGCATCGCAAATCGGTCACCGGGTAGACCAGCAATTGGCCAGCCAAAGCGATCTCGACGGCATCGCGCAAGGTCAAGGCCACGACCGCCGCCAGGTTGGCGCCTGCGCTGTCCCCGCCCACCGCGATGCGCGCCGCATCGATAGCAAGATCGCGCGCATGCTGGCTGAGCCATGTCGTCGCGGCCAGTGCATCGTCGAAGGCCGCAGGGAATGGGTGTTCCGGCCCTAAACGGTAATCCACGGAGAAAACGGCGCAACCGGCGAGATGACACAACTCCCGGCAGAGCACATCATGGGTATCGCAGTCACCCACGATCCAGCCCCCACCATGGAAAAAAACCAGCGCTGGCAAGCCCTCGGCCTCGGTGCTCCCCAGCGGCCGGTAGGCACGGACCGGTATCGGAGCGGACGGCCCGGGGACCCGTAAATCCCGAACGACAGCCACGGCCTGAGATACCGGCTGAGTGGGGAAACGGCTTTCACGATAGGCTTTCCTGGCCTCCCCCGGCAATAGGGAACTCAGAGGGCGCGCCCCTTCCTGCTGGGCCTTGGTCAGCAGCGCCTGGGCTTGGGGGTCAAGCTTGAACTTTTTCATCGGTCCTACTTTCAAAAGAAGACATCACCGCCGTATTCTTGCCGTTTGCTTGGCCACTTGATTAGACGCGTATTGTGCATGGCGTCGTTCGCTGCGTGCGTCTGCATGAGGCGGCTGGGTTCGCGATCTCACCCTCATCGCCCATAGCGCAAAATACCCCCCATGAAAGCACCTCCCCGTCTGCA
>JANPNG010000110.1:0-5807 GCA_031427355.1 Hylemonella sp. | reverse complement strand
GCCTCAAATCTCTTTGATCGACTGTTTGACGATGAAGCGGGATCAAGCTGCTTGTTCGTGCACGCCCGGTCTTCAAGCCACAGCATGGATTTAGTATAGAGGTTGATGCTATTGACCCGGAATACACGTTAGGCGACCTAGAAGCCCGAAAACGTGAAATTCGAGAACGCTTACAGGCTGAAGGAGTGTTCGCTGCAAACAAGCAGTTGGCAGTTCCATGGGACTTCAACTCGATTTTGGTCGTCGCTCCTGAAGGCGGTGCAGGCCTGGGTGATTTTCAGGTTGAGGCCGATCGACTACAGCACTTCGGTGTATGCCAATTCATTTATGCATATAGTCGTTTCCAGGGGGAAGGCGCAGCGCGTGAAATTTGTGACGCTTTACAAAATGCAATTGCGCATTGGGGTCGTGAAAGAGGCGCTTTACCTGATGCTGTTGTCATCATTCGTGGCGGCGGCGCCGTCAACGATCTGGCGTGGCTAAATGATTACGATCTGGCACGATTTATCTGCGACTTGCCCGTGCCAGTCCTCACGGGAATTGGACATGAGAGAGATAGCTCAGTCTTAGATGAGGTTGCTAACACAAAGTACGACACGCCGTCAAAGGTCATAGCAAGTATTGAGCAGGTCATTATCAAGCGAACTCTGCCCCGATGGCCACCCCAAATTGCTCCACTTATGGCCACTCAAACTGCCCCAGGCAGGACGGCCTAATTATCAACTTTTTGGCCTAGCTGGCTCTGACTTCCTGTCTTGGTAATTTCTCCCTGACTTTTCGGAATTTTTTATAAAAAGCTGCTTGGCAAGCGCAGCGCGTCAGGCCGAAGGCGAAACGCCGGGGAGCGGTGGACAACTGTCGCATCGGTGCGCAGCACCGATGCGACAGGCTCGTCCTGTGGTCAGGACAGTTGTCCACGGCGGGCGAATTGTGCGCGAAATTTCCAGATAGGGGACTCAAGAATCACTGGGCGCTGGTGCTGCCATTCGAGCTGCCGCCTCCCTGAGTCGATAGCTCCGTCCCTCGAAGTCAAGCATGCTGAAGCGGTGCATCAGGCGGTCCAGGATGGTGCTGCCCATGGTGGCGTCGCCCAGATACTTGCCCCAGTCCTGGACGACACGGTTTGAGGTGACGACGATGGAGCGGCGCAGTTTGTAGCGCTGGTGGACGATCGCCTGGAGCAACTCCGCGCTCACCTCAGCAATGCGCCGGGCCAGAAAGAGATCGTCCAGGACAAGCAAATCCGGCTCGGTGTAGGTGCTCAGAATCTTGGCTTGTTCAGCCTGGGTGGCCAGCCCAAACTTTGCAAAGTCGCTGTCTGCCTCGACATACTTCACGCTATAGCCCTGCAACGTGGCCTGATAAGCCACGGCCTTGGCCACGTGACTTTTACCGGTGCCGGGTTTGCCAATGATCAGGGCGTTGGCACCCTCGGTGATGAATTTGAGGGTGTGCAGCTCGAAGCATGCCTGCCGGGGAACCTTGGGGTTAAAGCGCCAATCAAAGTCAGCCAGGCTCAGCCGCTCATCGAGTCCGGATTGTTTGAATCGGCGCTCTGTCAAACGCGAGCGGCGCCGATCCAATTCGTCCTGCAGCATGGAGGCAAAGGTGTCGAGGAACGGCTCCTGGGAGCTTTGGGCCTGCATGACGCGGGTGTTTAGGGTGGCGGCAATGCCAGACAGGCGCAGTTCGCTCAGGGCGCGTTCGATCTCAGTGATGGTCATGGGAATATCTCTGTCAAAAATGAAAATGGATGGGGTTATGACTGGGCGCTGCAATGGGCAAAGAGGTCGGCGTATTCGTCAGGGCTGCGGATGAGGTGGTGCTCCTGGGTCAGGGGCATTTCGACCTGAGCGAGGGGCGCATCTGGCGCAGAATCGATGGCGGCCAGAGCGTCAGCCACGAACCGCTCGGTGAGCGCCTTGACATGCTTGTAGCTGTACAGGCCATCAAGCATGGCGCGCTCGCAAGCGGAGTTGACCAGGCGGTGCGGGTAGGTCCTGCCCAAGCCGACGATGCCCCAGAGCTTGCGCTGGCCTACACGCCCCTCAATGCCAAACAGCATCTCGCAAAGCCGATGTGCATGAGGCCCGATGTCCTTGGCCTGCTTGAGGATGTACAGGGTCTCACGCGAAGGATTGAAGACGCGTTCCTCATTGGGCAGAATCACCGATCCTGGGCGCTGGGCGCGCGGGTGGGTACGCAGCAGGGACTTGGACTGGAGGTCACGAATCTCAATGCGGTGCTCGAAGATGCGCACCAGAACCAGGGAGCCAATGGGGGCCGGACGTGCGGCGTAGCTGCTGTGGTCAACGCGCACGCAGGTGTCGTCGTAGACGGTGCGCTGGGACTCAGTGAAATACGGCATGCCCACGATGGGCAGGGCTTGCAGGTGGGGACCCTCTTCTGCGAACATGGCCTGCACCTGGCGGCGTTCGGTGCCATGGATGCGGGTAGCGGCCCAGGTGACTTCCCAATGTTCCAGAAAGTCGTTTTGCTCCTCGATGGTCTCAAAGCGCCGGCCCTTGAGGGCGGTGGCCTGGGTGTGGCCGATGGCGTTCTCGACGGTGCCTTTGCGATTGGGATCCCGTACGCGGGCGGGGTCACCAACGACGCCGTAATGCTTGAGCACGCCGGCGTAGACCGGGTTCAGCTCAGGCTCGTAAATGTCGGGCTTGAGTACGCCCTCTTTGAGGTTGTCCAACACAACGTATCGGCAAGAACCACCGAAGTAGCGCCATGCCTGCTCATGCAGCCGAGCCCAGGTCTCCTGGCTGGACTTCCAGACCACGCGGCGAAAGCTGCGCCGGGAGTAGCGTAACTGAGGAAAATAGGATGATCCACAAGGGTGTGAGCTGTTTGCTGTCGACCATCTCATGCACGCGCTGCTTGATGTCACGCCACAGCTGTGCACGCCGGTAGCTGGGCTCCAACCCCAACTCGCGCGCCAGGCTGCGGTAAATGTCCACCCGCCCGAAGTCGGTCTCTGCCTGGTACAGCACCTGGTAGCGGTGCGGATTCAGGGGCTGGGTCAGGCTGCGCAGTGCCGCAGTCTTGCCCACACCGGGCTCGCCCGTGAGCAGTCCGATGCCGGGGGACTCCAGCAACCAGTTGAAACGCTGGTCCAATTGGGCCAGTACACCATCGTCCCAGGGCTCGGTGAGGTTCTTGCCCAGTGGCGGGTGGCGCAGGCCAAAGTGTTGCAGGTACATGTCAGCCTCCCAACTTCTTCGAAGGCTGAGCCAAGCCGTGGTACTTTGCATGGGCCAACTCCACCAGGTTAGGGCCGTTGCGTGCTGTGACTACTGTGAACGCGGGATCGGCCAGCGGTTCAGGCTTGCGCCGGGTACGGTGGATGTTGGTCAGCATGTCCAGCGGAGTGGCCGCGCCCAAAGAAACACCGGCGGCGTCCTCCACACCCACGACACGCCCGGCGTGCGGGTCGACCACCAAGCGCACGGTCTTGCCCGACAACTCATATGGCACCTCAAAGCGTTGGTTCAGATAAGACACCGTGGCGTCCTTCCTCACAAAGCGGGGAATGCGGTGAAGAAACAGCGCATCAAGCTGGACTGCCTTGGCACCCAGGCTGCGGATCCTGGGCAAATCGCGTTGGTAGCGCGCCAAGGGGGTCAAACCTGCCAGGCCACCATGCACCGTCTGGTGGTAGACCAGCTCAATCCAGGCCCACAAGCGGGCATTGAGATCGGCCAGATCGGCAATGCATCGCTCATCGAGTTCGCTCAGGAACTGGTCACGAAACGTGCGGTGCCAGCGCTCCAGCTTGCCCTTGCCTTCGGGTGCATAGGGGCGACAAAAGATCAGATGAATCCCCAGGCGTGCGCACACGCCCTGCAGGGTGGCGGCACGGTAAGCAGCCCCGTTGTCGACAATGATTTTTACGGGTACCCCTCGGCGTAGCAGTGCCTGTTTGAGCACCCCTTCGATGTCCAGGGCGGTTTCGCCCAGGCAGAAGGCGCTGTGGGCCACCAGACGCGAGGCGTCATCAATCAAGGAGACCAGGTAGGTCTTGCGCAGTTGGCCCTTGATCGCAACTCTGGGGCCATGCATCACGTCGCCATACCAGATGGAGCCGGCGAACTCCGCCGTGAAGCTGCGCTTCTCCTGGGGCAGGCTGGCAGATCCCCTCATTTGCGATAAACCGTTTTGTTGCAATAGGCGGTGCACACTGGAGCGCGACAGGCTTTGATCAGCGACGTGTCCAGCAGCCACCAGCAGGCGCTCAATCTGGTTGATCGAGCGGCGCGGGTTCTCCCGCTTGGCCGCCAATATGGCTTCCTGCACTGGCACCGCTATCTTGGACTGGCCGCGGTCCACCCGCACCTTGGGCACCAGTGCCTCAATGCCGCCTTTGCGCCAAGCGTAATACCAAGCCTGTATGGTCTTCTCGCCCAGCAAGCGACGATCAGACTCTGGAATGGCGTGACTGCGCTGTGCGAGTTGGCGAATGATGGTTTGCAGTTCTCCGCGCTGCAGTTGCTCGGGACTGACCAGTGGACCCAGCACGGACAGGCGGAATAAGGCCACTGCATTAATTTCGTTCATAAAAACCTCCAGTTGAAGAGGTCCCGATCAGAATCGCAATGGCGCTTTGGCGTAAGAGGCCAAAGTGTGTGGACTGCCAAACCGGCGAGGTTCTGGCTGTTTGCCACTGGTCCAGGTGCAGCGTATTACGGGACGACCAAGTCCTGATCGAGCTGGGTCATGACACAGGCCAGGGACATGCGGCTGATCACTTGGCGCCAGAAGTCCGACTCTGGCAGACGCCCCAACTCCGGCAAGCGGCTACGAAGGAAGAATGTGAATTGCTCACTGCGCGCCTGTAACCAGTCCCGCCAGCGGCGTAGCGTTGAACGCGCGCGGCCTGTCTGGCGGCAACCCTGGTGCAGGGACGCGCCAGCCAGCAACAGCAGCAACACGACTTGCTGCATGGCCCAGTCGTACCAGCGCCGCGCAGCAATGCAGGCGGGCAAGCGAGAGCAGGTACGCAGACATGCGTTGCACAGAAAACGCAGGATTGCCACCGGGTTGCGCGACTCACTGGCGTCTACTCTGCGGTCGGCCTTGCGGTGGTAGCAGCCGTGGTGCCACAACCCACCAACTTGGCAGTGTGGGCAATTCGCGGGTCGGTAGGTATCGCCGCCGTTGGCGATCTCATCAAAGTGCTGGTCGAGGCTCGTGATGGCCCCTAAAATTCGGTTCATAGGCTGGTCTCGTGTGTTGTGGGTCGTGTCGTTACCTCACACAATACAACTGAGTACCGGCCTATACTTTTTATGTGCCGTCCCAGGCTACTTCCGGGAGTGTTCTCACAAAGGCTCTAAATGAAACTGGGACGTTCAGGACTGGCGCTCCCTAAACTGCGACGGACATAACAGCAGTCGTCGAGGACGGAAACTACCGGGCGGACAAAGAGGAACACACTGCGCAGGAAGGACTCTGGCTTGACCGCCCCGTCACATCAATAACAATATGGAACCCAAAATGACTGACAACTTATCAAGTATCCCGGTCAACGATGCAGTAGCTTTGACCCAGACCCTTCTGCGGATGAACACCATCAATCCGCCCGGCAATGAAGACCAGTGCACCCGGTATCTGGCAGAGCTGCTGTCGGCGGCGGGCTACGATTGCCGGCTGGTTGATTTCGCACCGCACCGCAGCACCCTGGTCGCACGCATAGGCGGCAGATCCGACAAGCCGCCGATCTGCTTCACCGGCCATGTTGACGTGGTCCCGCTCGGTTCAGCCAAATGGGCACATGACCCGTTCGGCGCAGAGATCGT
>JANPNG010000109.1:0-6023 GCA_031427355.1 Hylemonella sp. | reverse complement strand
GAGCTATGCGTCCTCAGGCAATGGCACCACCACACACTTGGGCGCGGAGCTGTTCTTTCGCAACCTGGCCAAAGTCGATATTCAGCACGTGCCGTTCTCGCCTGCGGCGGCGGCCAATGCGGTGGTGAGCGGTCAGGTGCCAGTGGGCTCTACCTCCATTCCCCCTGTGGTGCAACTGGCCAAGGCGGGCAAGGTGCGCCCGCTGGCCGTGACCAGCGCCAAGCGCAGCGGTGCGCTGCCTAATGTGCCCACCATCGCCGAGCTGGGCTACCCCGGCTTTGAAGCCAACACCTGGTTCGCCATGCTGGCCCCTACCGCCACACCCGCTGACGTGCTGGACCGCGTGAACACCGAGGTGAACAAAATTCTGCAAAACAAATCCCTCAATGAAGGCTTTGCCGCCCAGTCACTTGAAGCCATCCGTATGGATCGGCCCACGCTGGACGCTTACATCGCGACCGAGGCCAAAAAATGGGCCACGGTGGTGCAGCAGACCGGGGCCAAGGTGGATTAGTAGCCCCGTTCGGGCTGAGCTTGTCGAAGCCTCTCAGCCCCTCGACAAGCTCAGGGCGAACGGAAGATTGAAGTTGCTCGAACGAATCGAGCGCCAACAAAGAAAGACATCAACAACATGACAAACAGCATTGGATGGATAGGTTTGGGTCGGATGGGCGAGGCCATGGTGAAGCGCTTGCTCAAGGCAGGGCACCCGGTGAGCGTGTGGAACCGAACGGCCTCCAAGGCCGAGCCTTTGAAGGAATACGGCGCAACCATCGCCGCCAGCAAACTCGACCTGGCGAGCTGCCACGCCGTGTTCACCATGGTGTCCACCACCGACGACTTGAAAGAAGTGTTGTTTGGCGCGGGCGGCTTGGTCACAGGCAAGACGCTGCCCAAGGTGGTGGTCGACAGTTCATCCATCTCCCAAGAAGGCTCGGCCGAAATTCGCGCGCAGCTCGAAGCGCTGGGCGTGGCTTATCTCTGTACGCCCGTTTCGGGCAACGCCAAAGTGGCCAAGGCGGGCAAGCTGTTGATGGTCTCGTCCGGCCCTAAAGATTTGTACAGCTCGGTCGAGCCCTACTTGCAGGCCATGGCGCGCAAGGTGATGTGGGTGGGTGAGGGCGAGTTGGCGCGGGTCTGGAAGATCGCGCACAACACCATGTTTGGCGTGATTATTCAAAACCTGTGCGAGATCACCGTGCTGGCCGAAAAAGCGGGCATTCCGCGCCATGTGTTTCTGGAAAGCATCAACGACTCGGTGCTGGGCTCCATGTACACCCGCTACAAGACGCCGGTGCTCACGAATCTGACGTTCGAGAACGTGACCTTCACGCCCAAGCTCTTGCTCAAAGACATGGACTTAGGGCTGGCCGCGGCCAAAACCTATGGTGTGGCCATGCCCGCCGCAGCCGCCACGCGCGAGTCGGTGGCGCGCATGGTGGGCCATGGTCATGACGACGTTGATTTCGCCATCCTCTTGCAAGAAACCGCTGCTGATGCGGGCATGACGCTGGTGTCTGAAAACAAGGTCATCGACGACGGTTTGCAGTCGCAATAAAGTCACGACAAAACTATGACCCGTACTCTCATTCGCGGTGCCAGCGTCATCACCATGGACGCGCAGGGCGACCTGCCTTGCGCGGATGTGCTGGTCAGCGGCGACACCATCACCGCCATTGCACCCAACTTGCAGGTGATTGATGCGCAGGTGGTGGACGCCTCCGGCTGCATCCTCATCCCCGGCCTCATCAACGCCCACATGCACACCTGGCAGACCGCGCTGCGTGGCGTGGCGGCCAACTGGACGCTGCTGGAGTACTTCAAGAACATGCATGCCGGGCTGGCCACGGTGTTTGAACCGCAAGACCTGCACATCGCCACCCTGATGGGCGCGCTGAATCAGATCAACTGCGGCACCACCACGCTGGCCGATTGGTGCCATAACAACCGTACGCCTGAGCACAACGACGCGGCGATTAGTGGCCTGTTGGAATCCGGCATCCGTGCCGAGTTTTTTCATGGCACACCCAAGCCCGACCCCAAGCCGGGTGAGCGTCCGTTTTGGGAAGTGCCGCATCCGCGCGCCGAGATCGAGCGCCTGCTGGCCAAACACCAGGGCGCTGAGCTGTTGCGCGTGCACGCCGCCGTGCTGGGGCCGCACTACTCGACGCTGGACGTGGCGCTGCACGACTTCCGCATGGCCAAAGAGTTGGGGCTTATTGCCTCGCTGCACCAAGGTGGCGGGCCTGCCCGCACGCCTGAGGGCTGGGAGGCGCTGGAGGCTGATGGCCTGCTAGGGCCCCACGTCAACATCGTGCACGGCCATGCCTTGAGCGACGCGCAGTTGAAACGGTTTTGCGATCTGGGCATGAGCTTTTCTGCCGCCGCCGAGAGCGAAATGTCGCAAGGCCATGGCCACCCCATCACCGGTCGCTTGCTGGCCCTGGGTCATGCGCCCTCGCTCGGGGTTGATCTGGAAAGCGTGATGAGCGGCGACATGCTGAGCCAGGCGCGTATCGCCCTGGGCATTCAGCGCAGCCTGGACAACGTGGCGTACTGCGAAGCGCATGGCAGCATCCCGCCAACTTCCACGGTCACCACACGACAAGCCTTGTCTTGGGTCACGGTGGAGGGTGCCAAGATGCTGGGGCAACAGCACCGCATCGGCTCGCTGGCTGCGGGCAAGCAGGCCGATCTGGTGCTCATCCGCGCGAGCGACCTCAACATGCAGCCCGTGCATGACGCAGTCAGCAGCGTGGTGATGCAGACCTCGCTGGCCAATATCGACAGCGTGATGGTGGCCGGGCGCTGGAAGAAACGCCATGGCCAATTGCTCGGTGTGGATCTGGCCCCCAAGCTGCTCGCCTTGCAGGCCTCAGGCATCAAAATCACCCAGGCTTTGGGTCTGGGGAAGATTTGATTTGCTATTAAAAAAGTAGCTTCTTACGCTAGTGTTTATTGGACTGCAGGCATTTTTGTTAATAAATTAGATAGGAAAATGACAATGAAACGCTACCTGCTTCTCTCCGCGCTGTGCTTCAGCGGTGCGGTGCTCGCCCAAGGCTACCCCAGCAAGCCCATCAAGTTCATCGTCCCCTTCACGGCAGGCAGCGTAACCGACATCGTGGCCCGCACGGTGGGTGACGCCATGGGTAAGAGCATGGGCCAGCCCATCGTGATTGAGAACAAGTTGGGTGCGGGCGGCACCATTGGCGCTGCCCAGGTGGCGCGCAGCGAGCCCGATGGCTACACGCTTTTGGTGCACTCCTCGGGTCATGCACTCAACCCTGCGCTCTACCCCAACCCCGGTTACGACACGCTCAAAGACCTGACCGGCATCACCACCTTGGCCGCCGTGCCCAATGTACTGGTGGTCAACCCCGCCAAGGGCTGGAAGTCGCAGGCCGACTTGGTGGCTGCGGTCAAGGCCAAGCCCGGCACGCTCAACTACGCCTCAGCGGGGGTGGGCAGTGCCACTCACATGAACGCGGAAATCTTCCGCATGCAAACCGGTATCGACGCGCTGCACGTGCCCTACAAAGGCACGCCCGACGCGATGAGCAACGTCATCGGTGGCTCCAACGACTGGTTCTTTGCACCGCTGGCCTCGGCCCTGCCGCTCATCAAAGACGGCAAGTTGCAAGCGCTGTCGGTCAGCACCAAGGCGCGCGCCGCCACCTTGCCGCAAGTGCCCACCAGCATTGAGGCCGGTGTGCCGGGCTCGGACTACACCCTGTGGGTCGGCATGATTGCGCCCAGCGCCACGCCGCCTGCCATTATCAAAAAACTGCACGACGAGGCGCTCAAAGCACTGGCGAGCCCTGAGATCAAAGAGCGCCTGGCCAAGCTCGGGGCCGATCCCTTCCCCATGAGTCCCGAGGCCTTTAACGCCTTCATCAAAACCGAGATGGACACGGCTGCGCGCATCGCCAAGGCGGCCAACCTCAAAGCCCAATGAGTTCACACCTTCACTTCATGGGCATGGGCAAGATGGGCTTGCCCATGGCCACGCACCTCAAGGCCGCAGGCCACGCCATCAGCGTGAGCGACCCGAGCGCAGCGCGCCAGCAAATCGCCTATGAGCGCGGCCTGTCTGTTGCGGATGATTTGAGCGCCGTGAGTGCCGAGCTGGCCGCAGCCGACTTCATTTTTTCCTCCCTGCCTGACGATGCCGCCTTGTTAGAGGTTGCCGCGCAAGTGGTGGACACGGCCCGGCGTGGCGCGATCTTCATCGACACCAGCACCGTGTCGCCCACCGCCTCTAGCCAGGTGGCCGACCAGTGCCATGAAGCGGGTATTGAGTACCTGCGCTGCACCGTTTCGGGCAATAACCACATGGCCGAAGCTGCGCAGCTCACCGTGATGGCCTCTGGCCCGCGCTGGGCTTACGACGCCGCCTTGCCGCTGTTGCAAACCTGGGGCACGAATCAGTTCTACCTGGGCGATGCCGAGCAGGCACGGCTGATGAAGCTGGTCGTCAACCTGATGATTGCGCAGACCAGCGCCATGTTGGCCGAGGGGCTGACGCTGGGCCGCGCGGGCGGGCTGGACTGGCGCGACATGTGGGCCGTGCTGAGCGCCAGCGCGGTAGCCTCGCCCATCGTCAAGGCCAAGGGTGTACAACTGGCTGAGCGCGACTTCACCCCCACCTTCACTGTGCCGCAGATGCTCAAAGACCTGGACTTGATCACCGCTGCCGCAGCCACCCACCATGTCGCCCTGCCGCAAACTGCATTGACGCAGCAACTGATGCACACGGCCATAGCCCAAGGCGATGCCGCGCTGGACTACGCTGCCATCATCCGCGCGGTGGAGCGCAGTGCGGGATTGTCGACCGATTTAGAACGAAAGAGATGTAAATGACCGCTGGATATTCTGACGATGCCCGTAACAATCAACTATTCAAACGATGCCCTTTAGGTTGTTCGAATGACTTGGAGAGGACCGAAATTGTATTGATCGAAGGAGCACTACTGCGTTGCGCTACATGCGGTCAGCTTATGAGCAGTTGTACCAAAGAGCAGCACGAAGCTGCTTTATGGAAATGGGATGCGGCGGAAGGAACAAAACCCAATCTTCGATCCGTCGCTCGTTATCGTCAGGTGAATACACGACGACTGCGTACCGCACTGCGGTTATTGGGTTCAAGGGCTGCTCACCCACGCTTGCTGGATATCGGCTGTTCAAGTGGGGCTTTACTTGTCGTCGCCAGCGATTTGGAATTTTCTGTTGCGGGCGTTGAGCCAGCCACTAAAGCTGCTGAAGCCGCCCAACTCGCGGGATTTGAAGTATTTTCTGGTTTCCTCCACGAGGCAAACTATCCGGATAAGTCGTTCGATGTGATCACCTTGTTCGAGATTGTTGAACACGTTGGTGACCCATTAGTTTTGATTGCTGAATGTCGAAGAATCTTGAAACCCGGCGGCGTACTCGTTATCAATACACCAAACGCTGACAGTTGGACGGCCCGATTCATGAAAAAACGATGGGAGGGTTTTAGTCTCATCGGTTTGGGTGGACATGTCAGTTTCTTCACGCCATCGTCAATTCGATTCCTTGCGCGAGCTATTAACATGGATGTCGCCCGCATAGAAACGCGAAACGTCCGTTTTTATGAAAAAGACCAGTGTCATCCTTTTGTATTCCAGATGGCAAAGATTGCTGCACAGTTTCTTGCTTTACCCGCGCGTTTAGCTGGGCGGGGACACGATTTGCTCGTTTATTTGAAGCGAGAGAATTGATGAAATATCCACACCCCCACGCATTGACACTTGTTAGCCATCCCCGAAGGGGTGTATGACTCCTTTCAGGCGGATTGGCAGGCAGCATATATGACGGAAACCATCAAAAACTTTGTGTACCACGGCCAAGCCGGTCGCGTTGTGTTTGGCCTGGGGGCCTTGCAACACCTGGGCCGCGAGATCGAGCTGATGGGCGCCAAGCGTGCTCTGGTGCTCTCCACGCCAGAGCAAGCCGACCAAGCGCAGCGCATAGCCGACCTGCTTGGCCCGCGCGCCGCAGGC
>JANPNG010000108.1:0-5664 GCA_031427355.1 Hylemonella sp. | reverse complement strand
AGCTCAAGCAGGTTGGCCGTGGCCGACTGATAGAATGACCACGCTTTCAAGCACACACAGCATTGCGGCTGTAGCTCAGTGGATAGAGTATTGGCCTCCGAAGCCAAGGGTCGTGGGTTCGATCCCCGCCAGCCGCACCACACTTGAAACCTAAACTCCATGCGGCCTTTCAGCCATTTGATCTCTGGTTATCGTCCATTTTGCTCATCCGCTCTTCCTTGGAGTGACCCGTGAGCATCAAACTTTGCGCTAGCGGTGAATCAAGTTAAAGTTTTTTCCAGTTCTCACGCTGGATGGCACGGCTTGTGGACTCATTGCTCCGATGCACGGAGTTCATCCGTCAGCCAGTCCACCAGCTTGACTGTGTCAGCTCGTCTACTCAGGTGAGGGGCGACCCAGATCACCAGCCTGTTGGGCCCAGCAGCAAAGCCCAGGGGTGCCACCAGCGCTCCGCTGTTCAAGTCGTCGCGTACCAACATGCGCGGGACGTTGGCCAAGCCCAAGCCGCACTTGGCGGCCTGGATCAGCAGGTAAAAATGATCGAATGTCTCGTCAATGTGCAAGTCGCGGGGGTTTTGGCCGCAAGAGTGGCTCCAGTCAAGCCAGGCTTGGGGACGGGTACTGGACACCATCAGATGCGCGCGAAGCAGGTCGTCAACGGAGGTTAACTGCAAGGTACGCAGGTACGCCGCAGAGCAGACTGGGCCTATCCATTCGGTAACGACATCAGAACAAATGACCTCCTTGGGCGAGTCGATGGTCGACAGCCGGATGGCTACGCTGATGTTGTCGCGTGTGAAGTCCACCGACCCGTGGCTCATGTTGTAGCGAAGCTCGACTTCAGGGTGCGCTTGCTGGAATCGGGCGAGCCGCGGAATCAGCCAATACATCATGATCGACTCAGAGCAGGACAGCGTCAGCGGCCCGGGCCTGACTTGTTCGATACTCGACCGGATCAGGTTGAAGGCCCGTGACAATCCTTCGGCGAAGCGCTTGCCTTCCTCTGTCGGCCTGGTGCCGTGCGCGTTACGACTGAGCAGCGGTAATCCCAACTCGTCTTCCAGCATGCGGATGTGTCGGCTCACGGCACCGTGCGTGACCGATAACTCGCTTGCAGCGGCGCTGAAACTCTGCAGCCGAGCAGTCGCTTCAAAGGCACGCAATGCATTCAATGACAGGCGAGGCGAGGCCATTCGGCAGCTCCTGAAAATAGATTTGGACTGGGTTTACCCGAAGGTCATGTGATCTTTTCTCACATAGATGGAAGTTTATATCGTTTGATTGCCTGCCCGTGAATTGCTATGCTTTGCAGCAGGACAAGGCACATCGTGCATGCGTTCTTGCCGCTAAATAAACTCACAACCTCAATGCCATTGCCATTGCCAACAAACCGCGCCGAATTCACAGCACGCTACCTCGTCGAAAGCTCGATACCCTCAGAGAAGGCGGCTGAGGTTATTGCCGGCGAGCAGTCAAGCGGAACGTTCATGGCATTGCCCGGTGAAACTGAAAAACTCAAAGAGCGCTCGCGTGCCCGCGTCGTGCGCGTCGATAAGCTGCCGCCAGTTCAGGAACCCACGCTACCAAGTGCCTTGGTAGAGCGTCGGCGGCATGACGGGGTATTTCACCGGGCGCATATCGAAATCGCTTTTCCCGTGGATAACGTTGGCGCCAACCTGCCCAGCCTGCTCGCGACGATCGCTGGCAATTTATTTGAACTCGGCGAAGTCACTGGCTTGCGCCTGCTCGACATTGATCTGCCAACGGCGTATGCCAGCGCCTTTGGCGGTCCTGCATTCGGAATCGCTGGCACACGCCGGCTCGCGAATGTTTTTGAGCGCCCGCTGATTGGTACCATCATCAAGCCCAGCATTGGCCTGACAGCGCAACAGACTGCCGAGCTGGTTGACAGCCTGTGCACTGCTGGGGTTGACTTCATCAAGGACGACGAGCTGAATGCTGATTCGCCATACGCCCCTTTTGACCAGCGCCTGCAAGCGGTGATGCCGGTATTGCATCGGCACGCCGATCGGCTCGGACGCATGCCCATGTACGCGTTCAACATTTCAGGGTCCATTGACGAGATGCTGCGTCGGCACGATGCGGTCATGCAGGCTGGCGGTACGTGCGTGATGGTCAGCGTGAACTGGGTCGGCTTTGCCGGGGTAGCCCACCTTCGCCAACACGCGCAACTGCCCATCCATGGTCATCGCAATGGCTGGGGCGCATTCACCCGCAACCCCGCGCTGGGCTTCGCCTTTGAGGCTTACCAGAAGCTGTGGCGCCTGGCAGGCATCGACCATCTTCATGTCAACGGAATCCGCAGCAAGTTCTGGGAGCCAGACGAGTCGGTGATCCGTTCGGCACATGCCTGCCTCGCACCTTTCGCCGGGCTGATGCCGCTGATGCCGGTGTTTTCTTCTGGTCAATGGGCTGGACAGGCACCAGATCTGTATGCAAAGCTGCGATCGACAGACCTGATGCATCTGGCCGGTGGCGGCATCATTGGTCACCCCGACGGCATCGCGGCCGGCGTGGCCAGCATGCGCGAAAGTTGGGAGGCTGCGGTCGAGGGTATCAGCCTGGCCACCTACGCGCAAACCCATCCGGCGCTGCGCGCAGCGCTGGAACATTTCAGCTCGGTGTAACTTCGGATGGCAACTGTACATTCCGATGCCGCCTTGCGCCTCGCCTTCTACGGCGACGATTTCACCGGCTCTACCGACGCCTTGGAGGTCCTGGCATTCGCCGGACTGCGTTGCGCGCTGTTCCTTTCCGTGCCAAGCGCCCAGACGCTGCGCGAATTGGGGCCGTTCGATGCCATTGGTATCGCCGGTGCCAGCCGCAGCATGTCACCAGTCGAGATGGATTCGCAATTGCCGGCCGTATTGGCGGCACTGGCGGCCCTGCCGACTTCCCTGGTGCATTACAAGGTGTGCTCCACTTTTGACAGCTCGCCAACAGTGGGCAGCATTGGCCGGGTGATGGACCTGGCACGGCACACTTTCGGCAATGGCATGTTCCCCATCGTTGCCGGTACACCTGCGCTGGGTCGGTATTGCACGTTCGGCAACCTTTTTGCCCGCTCCGGGACCGATGGCCAGGTGCATCGCCTGGACCGTCATCCCATCATGGGCACGCACCCCGTCACGCCGATGACCGAAGCTGACTTGGCACGCTACCTGTCACCGCAAACGACCCAGAAAATCGCGAAGTTCACGCTGCCAACATTTGCAGGTGGGCGGGACGCGATGGATTGCGAGTTAGAGCGGTTGATGGCCGATACCCCCGACGCTATCGTGTTCGATAGCGTAACGCCTGCGCATCTGACAGAAGTTGGGCGACTGATCGAGAGCCTGAGCAGTTTGCGTAGCGGCCCGTTATTTGCGGTCGGTTCGTCAGGCCTGGAGTATGCAATGACCCAGTGGTGGCGTGAGAGCGGCACCCTGCCCGATACGGCATCAAGCCCATCCATCAATCATGAACTGTTTGAGGCCGTGCCGCAAGTTTTGGCTGTGTCGGGTAGCGCCTCGCAGCTGAGCGCGATGCAAATCGACGCCGCCATTGATGCAGGCTTCATTAATTTGCCAGTAGATGCCGCCGCGCTGGTAGCCAGCAGCGATTGGCAATTCAGTCTGGACGCGCTTGCTGATCAGGCGATCTCCTGTCTGCGGGAAGGCAGGAGCGTCATGCTACACACGGCGCGGGGCCCGCACGATCCACGCATCGAAGCCATGATCGGTGCATTGATGTTGTCCGGTATGACCCGTGACCAGGCCAAGCTTGCTGGCGGACGCCTGCTTGGCCAGCGGCTGGGGCAATTGGTTGATCGCACGGTTCGCGCCGTGTCGCTGCGTCGCCTTATTTTGTCTGGCGGCGACACCTCCAGCCAGATAACCCAGCAATTGGCACCCGACGCGCTGCTCATCGCGGCACGCCTGGCGCCCGGCGCACCGCTGTGCCGGGTCGTGTCGCAGGCCCCCCACCTGCGGCATCTACAAATCGCCCTGAAGGGCGGGCAAATGGGCCAGCAAGATTATTTTGTCAAAGCTTTGCGCGGTACGGCCTCAAGCCATCCAGCAGATATCCCCACCCCCACCAAAGGAGACTAACCGTGACCCAATTTACCCGTCGTCAAGCCCTGCTTCGCAGTGCCGCTTGGGCAACTGTGCCCAGCTCTATGCTGCCCTTGTCAGCACGCGCTGCAGAGTTCACCTATAAGTTTGGTACCAACGTACCGGCTGCGCACCCGCTGAACGTGCGCGCAATGGAGGCGGCCGAGCGCATTCTGAAAGAAACCAATGGCCAGGTTGCCATCAACGTCTTTCCCAACAACCAGCTGGGCAATGACTCGGACATGCTGTCCCAGCTACGCGCTGGAGGGCTGGATTTCTTCACTATTTCGGGCGTCAACGTCCTCTCGCAACTCGTGCCAATCTCTTCAATGTGGGGCGTAGGGTTCGCTTGGTCGAGCGACGCTGCCGTACACACGGCACTCGATGGCGAACTGGGTAAGTTTCTGCGTGGCCAGTTTCCCAAGGTCGGCTTGCTGGCCATGGATACGATCTGGAGCTCGGGCTTTCGCCAGGTTACCAACAGCATGCGCCCGATCAACACACCGGAGGACTTGAAGGGCCTAAAAATTCGGGTGCCGGTCAGCCCCCTGTGGACCTCGTTGTTCAAAAACCTGGGTGCATCGCCGGCATCGATCAGCTTCGCCGAAACCTATTCGTCCCTGCAGACCAAGGTCGTCGACGGGCAAGAGAACCCGCTTGCCATCATCTCCATCGCCAAACTCTATGAGGTGCAGAAATACTGCTCGATGACCAACCACATGTGGGATGGCTGGTGGTGCATGAGCAACCAGAAAGTATGGGACCGCATTCCGGAAGCGGCTCGGCCAATTATTGCCAGGAACTTTAACCGGGCCGCACTCGAGATGCGGGCAGACGGGGCCAAGCTCAATGCTTCACTGCGCACCGAGCTTGCGGCCAAGGGCCTGGTCTTCAACGACCCCAAGCTGGATGCTTTTCGTGCCACGCTTGTCAAGTCCGGCTTTTACGCCGAATGGCGCCAGAAGTACGGCGAGGAGGCTTGGGCCCTGCTCGAAAAGTACACTGGCAAATTGGGCTGAACAATGCAAACCACCCGCATCCCCGGCGACGGCTTGCCTGAAGGAAACATTGCCCAGTGGGCAAGCCGCGTAGAAGAGTTGCTGGGCCGCCTGCTGGGCGTGCCTGCGGCGTTGCTGGTGGCGGCAGAAATCATTGTGCTGCTGGCTGGCGTGATCGCGCGCTATGTGTTTCGCCATCCGCTCATCTGGTCGGACGAGCTGGCATCAATATTGTTTTTATGGCTGGCAATGCTGGGTTCCGCCATGGCATTCAAGCGTGGCGAGCACATGCGCATGACGGCCCTGGTCAGCAAGATGGCGCCAGCCCGGCGCGCCTTCTTCGATTTGCTGGCAACGACGGCGGCGCTGTCTTTCCTGCTCATCATCTTGCCCTACGCGTGGGAGTACGCTGCTGAAGAGATAGTAATGCTGACGCCGGCGCTTGAGATCAGCAACGCATGGCGGGTGGCGGCGATGGTCGTCGGTTTTGGCGCCATGGCAGCCTTTGCGCTCTTGCGGCTGTTGCAGGTGGGCCAACCCCGGCAGGTGGT
>JANPNG010000107.1:0-6470 GCA_031427355.1 Hylemonella sp. | reverse complement strand
TGGTGCGGCTGGCGGGGATCGAACCCACGACCCTTGGCTTCGGAGGCCAATACTCTATCCACTGAGCTACAGCCGCACGGTGGTGCAGCCCGCATTGTAGGAGGTTTCAATCGGGGCGGCGGCTATAATCACCGGTTGTTTCCCAGCCCCTGTTTTTTGAGGACATCATGAGCGCGAACGACCACGAAGAAGCCCATACCGGCCCGATCAAGAACCCCAAGCAAGTGTTGATTGCTTCTGTGCTGGCTTTTGTCCTGCCAGTGTTCATCATCATCGGCCTGGTGTATTACGTGACCTCCGCCCCCAAGCCCATCGCGGGCGTGGTGAATGCGGAAAAGTCTGTCGCTGAGCGTATTCAGAAGGTCGGCAACGTTGAGATTCGTGATGCCAACCGCCCGCTCAAGAGTGGCGAAGAGGTGTTCAAGGCCCAGTGCGTGGCCTGTCACGCGACCGGCGCTGCGGGTGCCCCCAAGCTGGCTGATGCGGCGGCCTGGGGCCCGCGCATCAAGACGGGTCTGGAAATGCTGGTGGCTTCGGCCCTCAAAGGCAAAGGTGCCATGGCCCCGCAAGGGGGTGGCGATTTCTCTGACGTGGAGATTGCACGCGGCGCGGTCTACATGGCCAACGCCGCAGGTGCAAAGTTCGCGGAACCCAAGCCTGCCGCTACGGTGACGGCTGAAGCCAAGTAAGCGCTTCTTCTTCCTAAAAATACCGGCTGCTGGCCGGTATTTTTATGCCAATTTGGCCTGGAAGCCATGCAGATCCAGCGCAAGCAGCTATTGTTTTTGTAGCGGCTTTGGGCTGTTCACGAAAGTAAACCGCGTGCTCAGGCTTTGTGACTCACACGCTTGCGGCGCCCACACACCGGCTTGTACGGCCTCGGCGACTTGCACCACGTCCTGGGTGTGGATCAGGCCAAAGCCCAGATCGGTCAACAGGTACACATAGCCGCTCTCGTCCAGCAGGCAGGCCTGCACTTGCGCAGACGCGCCGGTGTGGGCGCTCACGGAAAAGTCAGCGTTCACGCGCCAGATGTAGGGCGTGGCCTCCAGCTCGACGAACACGCGCTGCGGCCCGTTTTGGAAGTACCAGCGGCCCTGCGCATCGGCCAGGTAGTTGCGCGCTATGAACTCGATGAGTTTTTCATGCTGGAGCAGCGAGCCCTTGGCCTGCTCGCCGCCGCCAGCAAACGCCCCTGCGGCCTGCGCCCGGTCGTCACGCATGTACCACTGACCGCGCGCACTGAGCCCCAGCCAGCCATAGCAGTCGGGCACATTGGGCCACTTGGCCATGGCTTGTTTAACGATGTCGTCCATGGCAGCGCTGATCAGCCAGGAACCGGGTTGACGTAGAGGCCGCTGTCTGGCACCAGCTCGCAATCGCTCAGCTTGGACAGCAGCCAGCCGCCCACAGCCTCGGGCAGGGCTTGCACATGGCCGGGCGGTAGTCCTTTGGTAAAGCCCACATGCCCGCCTTCTTCGGGCTGCCACAGGGTGACACAAGGGCCAACCTCCGTGGCAAGGGGCAGACTGGAGGCCGGGATGAACGGGTCGTTGCGCGTATTCAAGGCCAGCGCGGGAACACGGATGCAGTGCAAATTGGGTTTGGCTGAGGCGCGGGCCCAGTAGTCCTCGGCGTTTTTAAAGCCGTGGAGCGGGGCGGTGAAGATGTCGTCAAACGCGTGCAAATCATAGGCGGCCTGTAGTGCCCTTGCATCAAACAACTTGGGGTATTGCGCCAGCTTGGCCAAGGCCTTGGGCTTCATGGTCTGAAGAAACATGCGGGTGTAAACCAGCCGATTAAAGCCTTGCCCGATGGCCCGCCCCCCTGCCACCAAGTCCAGCGGGGAACACACGCTGGCCACGGCAGACACGTATTGACTAGCCGCCTGGCCCATCTCGCCTGCCCAGCGCATCAAAGCATTGCCGCCCAGTGAGATGCCGACTGCGACGATGGGGCCACGGTGCATTCTGCGAAAGCGCGCAAGAATCCAGCCGACTTCTTCAAAGTCACCCGAGTGGTAGGCGCGCGGCGCGCGGTTGGGTTCACCGCTGCAACCCCTGAAATGGGGCACGGCGTAGGACACGCCAGAGCGCCGGGCATAGTCGGCAAAGGCTTCCGCGTAATGGCTACGCGAAGAGCCTTCCAGTCCATGAAACAGCACCATCAAGGTGTTGTGCTCAAGGCCAACAAGCCAGTCAACGTCTATGAAATCAGCGTCAGGCGTGGGCCAGCGCTCTCTGCGGTACTGCGGGCGTGGCCCAAACACGCGGCGTGAATACAGCGCAGGCCAGATGGTTTGCAGGTGGCTGCCCGGCAGCCATAAAGGGGCAACATAGTTCATAAAAATCATCCAGTAGGGTCCATTCTCCACGAACAATTGACATCGATCAAGCGTTGTGCTCAGGGGGCTGGGTGTATGCTTACAGTTTGGTTTTCTCCAGGAGTTTGTATGTCGCGCTGGCTTTTGATTTTGTCATCCGTTCTCGCCCTCAGCGGCTGTGGCTACAACGATTTTCAACGGCTGGATGAGCAGACCAAATCCGCCTGGAGTGAGGTGCTGAACCAGTACCAACGCCGCGCCGATTTAGTGCCCAATATCGTGGCCACCGTCAAAGGCGAGGCGGCTTTTGAGCAGGACACCTTGACCAAGGTGATTGAGGCGCGCGCCAAGGCCACGTCCATTCAGGTGACGCCTGAGACCCTCAACAACCCGGAGGCGTTCAAGAAGTTCCAAGCCGCCCAGAGCGAGCTGGGCAGTGCCTTGAGTCGTTTGATGGTGGTGTCTGAACAATACCCTTCGCTCAAGGCCAACCAGGGCTTTCGTGATTTGCGGGTGCAGCTGGAAGGCACAGAGAACCGGGTGACGGTGGCGCGCAACCGCTACATCCAGGCGGTGCAGGAGTACAACGTGCTGGCCCGCAGCTTCCCGAGCAACCTGACGGCGATGGTCTTTAGCTACGCACCTAAGCCCGCCTTCGCGGTGCAAAACGAAGCGGCTGTTTCAATCCCGCCCGTGGTGGATTTCGGCAAAAAATAATGGTCACACGGCTTGCGCTCACGCGAGGCCGATGGGGTGACTTGGCCCTGCACTGTTTAGGCTTTTTGCTTGTGCTGGCCGCTGTGGGCTTAAGTCTGCCGCTTCAGGCGCAGCCCGTGCTTGCGGTGCCTGCGTTGACCACGTCGCTACTTGACACCACAGGCACGCTTACCGAGGCTCAGGCCCAAGCGCTTCAAGAAAAGTTGTCCGCGTTCGAACGCAGCAGTGGGGCACAGATCGTGCTCTTGATGGTGCCTAGCACCCTGCCCGAAGACATCGCCAGCTACGCCAACCGTGTGGCCAACACCTGGAAGATCGGGCGCAAGGGCGTGGGCGACGGCCTGCTCGTCATCGTGGCCAAAAATGACCGCAAGGTGCGGATTGAAGTCGCCAAGTCCCTGGAAGGAGCCATCCCTGATCTGGCGGCCAAGCAAGTCATTGACGAAGCCATGACACCACGCTTCAAGCAAGGGGACTTTTCGGGCGGGCTGAATGCGGCCGTAGATCAACTCATGGCCCGCATCCTGGGCGAAGCACTGCCCATGCCTGCTTCTGATTCATCATCGCGTCACGGAGACGGCGTTCAGTGGACTGATCTGGCCGTCTTCCTGTTCATTGCGGTTCCTATGGTGGGTGGCTTGGCCCGGCGCATCATGGGCCGAAATCTGGGATCAATCCTCACGGGCGGCGGTATTGGGCTACTGGCGCTGCTGGTGACCCGTAGTTGGTTGCTGGCCGGCCTAGCGGGTTTGGTCGCGTTGACGTGGACGCTGCTGTCAGGCTTTGGCCGTGTCTTGGGCGGTTCTGGTTGGGGAGCTTCCAGCGCTCAAGGTTGGAACACAGGTGGGGGTGGCTTTAGCTCGGGTGGTGGCGGAGATTTTGGTGGCGGTGGTGCCTCGGGGGACTGGTGATGTGGGGTCGAATCAAACGGTTGTTGAAGCACCGCTGGCAGGATGAATCCGCCACAGGGCGGTCTATTCCGCCGGACATGGTAGAGCGCTTGATGCAACGTGTCAAAGCCAGTGAGGGCCGCCACAGTGGAGAGGTTCGCATCGTTGTCGAATCCGCACTGCCCAGCAGCCACCTCTGGCGCAAAGCCAGCATGTCGCAACTGGCCCGGCAACGGGCGCTGACTCTGTTTGGCAAGCTGCGGGTCTGGGATACCGAGCAAAATAACGGGGTCTTGATTTATCTTTTGCTGGCTGAAAAGAGGGTTGAAATTGTGGCGGATCGGGGCCTCAATCCACATGTGCCCATTCACCACTGGCAAGGCATTATTCAGCAGATGCGCAAGGCCTTTCAACAAGGTGCTTACGAAGATGGGCTGACCCAGGCACTGGAAGAAGTCTCAGCCGTTTTGGTGCGTTGTTATCCACTTCGCGAAGGCGAGGCTCACCGCAATGAGTTGCCCGACAGACCCGTTATTGATTGAAGTAGAACGACCTAAATGCAAAAACCCCAGATCGTTTTGATCTGGGGTTTTTTGTTGGCCAGCGCATGGCCCGAAGACCAGCGCTTGTCAAACTAACTTAGCGCTTCTGGCGGTACTTGCGCAGGGCAGAGAGTTGAGCGGCGAGAATCGCCAACTCAGACTGGGCCTTGGCCAGATCAATCTCGCTTTTGGCGTTCTTGACGGCTTCTTGCGCAGCCAGTTTGGCGGCGTTGGCTTTCTCTTCGTCCAGGTCCTTGCCGCGTATAGCCGTGTCGGTGAGGACCGTCACGCAATCGGGTTGCACTTCAAGAATGCCGCCGGCGACGAAGATAAATTCTTCGCTGCCATCGGCCTTTTCAATGCGCACTGAGCCCGACTTGATGCGGGAGATCAGCGGTGTGTGGCGCGGGTAAATGCCCAGTTCACCGGCTTCACCAGGCAAGGCGACAAACCGCGCCTCGCCGGAGAAGATGGACTCTTCAGCACTGACCACATCAACGTGGATGGTTTTCATGAGTTCTCCAGTTCTAAAGGTCGATGAAAACGTCGCGTTAAGCGATTTTCTTCGCCTTTTCGAAGGCTTCGTCAATCGTGCCAACCATGTAGAAAGCCTGTTCTGGCAGGTGGTCGCACTCGCCAGCCACAATCATCTTGAAGCCGCGAATGGTCTCGGCCAGGCTCACGTATTTACCGGGTGAGCCGGTGAACACTTCAGCCACATGGAAAGGCTGGGACAGGAAACGCTGGATCTTGCGGGCACGTGCCACAGCCAGTTTGTCTTCCGGTGCCAATTCGTCCATGCCCAAAATCGCGATGATGTCGCGCAGCTCTTTGTAGCGCTGCAAAGTGCCTTGCACCGCACGTGCGGTTTCGTAGTGGTCCTGTCCTACCACCAGCGGGTCCAGCTGACGGCTGGTGGAGTCCAGCGGATCGACCGCAGGGTAGATACCCAGCGAAGCGATGTCACGGCTCAGCACCACGGTGGAATCCAGGTGGGCGAAGGTGGTGGCAGGCGACGGGTCGGTCAAGTCATCGGCGGGCACGTACACGGCCTGAATGGACGTGATGGAGCCGGTCTTGGTGGAGGTGATGCGCTCTTGCAAGCGGCCCATTTCTTCGGCCAGCGTGGGCTGATAACCCACGGCGGAAGGCATGCGGCCCAGCAAAGCGGACACTTCGGTACCGGCCAAAGTGAAGCGGTAGATGTTGTCCACGAAGAACAGCACGTCCTTGCCTTCGTCACGGAAGGACTCGGCAATGGTCAGGCCGGTCAAGGCCACACGCAGACGGTTGCCTGGGGGCTCGTTCATCTGACCGTACACCATGGCGACTTTGGACTCTTCGAGGTTCTCAAGATTCACCACACCGGAGTCGGCCATCTCGTGATAGAAGTCATTGCCTTCGCGGGTGCGCTCACCCACACCGGCAAACACGGACAAGCCGCTGTGCGCCTTGGCGATGTTGTTGATGAGTTCCATCATGTTGACGGTCTTGCCGACGCCAGCACCGCCAAACAAACCGACCTTGCCGCCCTTGGCGAACGGACAAATCAGGTCAATCACCTTGATGCCAGTTTCCAACAATTCTTGCGACGGGTTGAGCTCGTCGTAGCTGGGAGCCTTGCGGTGAATGGAGGCGGTTTTCGTGCTGACAACCGGACCACGCTCGTCAATCGGCGCGCCCAGCACGTCCATGATGCGGCCCAGAGTGGCCTTGCCGACCGGCACCATGATGGTTTGCGCAGTGTTTTGCACCACCATGCCGCGACGCAGGCCGTCAGATGAACCCAGCGCAATGGTACGGACGATGCCGTCACCCATTTGCTGCTGCACTTCAAGGGTCAGCGTGGAGCCGTCCATTTTGAGCGCGTCATAAATTTTGGGCATCTGGTCACGTGGGAATTCCACGTCCACCACCGCACCGATACACTGAACAATTTTGCCTTGGACTTGAGCCATTTTTTGCTCCAAAAATAAATACGTTTAAATCGTCGCGTGT
>JANPNG010000106.1:0-4199 GCA_031427355.1 Hylemonella sp. | reverse complement strand
GCGGGCGCGTGCCAACATCACCAAGAGCGGGGGCATCCACACCCTGCGCCACTGCTTTGCCACCCACTTGCTCGAAGGCGGGGTGGACCTGTTCACCATCCAAAAACTGCTGGGCCACGGCCACATCGCCACCACCGGGCGCTATTTGCACCTCATCAGTCCACAGTTTCGCCCACCCAAGGAACTCGACCCACTGGATCTGCTGGCCGGGCTGCGCCTGTTCTGAGGGTTGGGGTCAACCGCCCATGGCCACCTTGGCCGATGTGCTGCGCCAGCACGGCGCTGCCTACCTGGCAAAGCACGTCCTGAGCACCCCGCAGGCCAAAGCCTGGCGGGGTATTGTTGCCTGCCGCACCCCGGCCCTGGGTGGCCAGCAACTGGCGTGCGACGCCTGCGGCCACAGCCACTGGCAATACCACTCGTGCCGCAACCGTCATTGCCCGCAGTGCGGTGCGCGGGCTAAAGATGCCTGGCTGCAAGGCAGATTGGCCGAGGTCTTGCCCGTGCCCTATGCCCACCTGGTCTTCACCTTGCCGCACAGCTTGAATGCTTTGTATGGTGCCCACCCGCGCTGGGTGATCGACACGCTGTTTGCCTGCACCGCGCAAACCTTGGCCGAGTTTGCCGCCAATCCCAAGTGGCTGGGGGTGGCCGGTGGCACACCGGCCTTCAGTCTGGTCTTGCACACCTGGACGCAGGACTTGCGCCGCCACATTCACCTGCACGCGGTGATGGCCTGCGGGGTGCTGGGCAAAGATGAAGATGGTTGCGACAGGTGGCACACCCCGGCACGCAAGCCCGACTTCCTGTTTCCGGTGCAGGCCTTGTCCAAAGTGTTTCGGGGCAAGTTCATGGCGGCACTGGCTGCAGGGCGTCAAGACGGCAATATTGAGCGCGACCCGCAGGGCAACGAAGCGGCTTGGCGCGAGCGCAGCCGCCAGCTCTACCAACACGACTGGGTGGTGTATGCCAAGACGCCGCTGGGCGGGCCAGCCCAGGTGCTGGAGTACCTGAGCCGCTACACGCACCGCACAGCGATTGGCAACCAGCGCATCCGCGCCGTGAACGAGCATGGCGTGGTGTTCTCGGTGCGGGCCGATGACAAGGGTGGCAAGCGCAACATCCGACTTGACGGTACTGAGTTCGTTCGCAGATTCCTGCTGCACGTGCTGCCCACGGGGATCAAGCGCATTCGCCACTACGGGGTGCTGGCATCGGCGTGCAAGGGCCGCAAACTTGCGGCGGCCAGGCTGGCGCTGGCTATGCCCGCCAGCAACCCAGTGGCACTGGAGTCGGCGGGCGAGTTTGTGCAAAGGGTGGCACGCATGAATGCCGCAGTGTGCCCGTGCTGCGGGCAAGGCAGGCTGCGCACGGTGGCGGTGTTGGCCTCGCCCGCGCGTTTGCCCGCTCCGGGGCGAGAGGCGACGATGGACGCACCGGTGCCACAAGGTCGGGGGCCACCATGAGGCGCGCGCCGGTTTCGCCCAAAGCATTGTTGCGCGGTCGCTACAGCGGCTGCGGGGCAAGACGCGGCCCGCGAATGGATGCACCGCGTTGTGTGACGAACAGAGCAGCTTGGCAAGCCCTTCGCGTCATATCGCTGTCAGTCCGAAGTTGCATCAGGTCGGCCGGCAAACACAACTCGAGCCCCAGCAGCGCCGAAATACCCGTCATAATTTGAACCGGCAGGCGGGACGAAGATTTCAATCCCCTGTGCCACCGCCTCGCAGGCGGTTCAGTCCAACAAGGTTTATCTGCCGCAGGAGGCGCTCTTGGTTTCTACAGACTTGGCCGCGCGGCAGATAAACGCTATTCGTTAGGAGCTCATCTAATGACATCACGCGCTTTACTCATGGCGATAGCGGCAATGTTCGCACTCTTTGGCTGTGCGACCACGACGCTTGAGAAAAAGACGTTCAAGTCCTATTCCGTTGGTCGCGAAGCGATCGCCACTATCGGAGAGGCGTTTCTGATTGATCAAAATGGATCAGTTGAAAAGGTTAAGACTTGGGTTGGCGTCCTGAATTCTCCTGATGGCTGGAAGGTTGAGGACCGCTATTCTCAAGACTTCGTCAGAAAGGAGTTGCTGTATTCGGGGAAGTCGGGGGCCACAATTGAGGTTAGCTACAGAGAATTCAGAGGTGGATTTGCCGCACCAGCATTTTTCCAGAACATTAAGTACGATTTAACCGAGTCAAAAATTGTTCGTTTTCAACGATTCAGCATTGAAATCGTGCAAGCAGACAATCAGACAATTAAATACAAAATCCTCAGTGACTAATTGTCCCTAACCCTGCATCCACGTTGGGCCTACGAACCTCCCAAAATGTCGCATCGCGTTATCCTTGTCAAGCTCTTGCCCGAGAAGTACGAGTCCGACTTCCTTGATGGCTACCTCTACTTCAACACAAATGCCTACTTCGGAATCATCGACCATAAGGATGAAGTTCGATTCGACCCAGACGATGGTATCGATGAGTCGCGTCAAGTCAGCAAGGTTGAGATTCAAGACCACACGGGCAACTGGTTGCCCCTTCAGGTCATAGGACCAATCACGACACGAAGCGAAGTGTCGGCAAAGCAGAACGTCCTGTGCTTGTTCACGATCACTGACCGAGCAGGGGACTCTTTCAATGAGCAAAACCTCGCCTTCGGGGAGAGAGCCGTAGTCATAGATAACCTGCAAGAGTTCATTTGCCGGGTGAAGCGAGCGACCGAGCAGGTGAGCAAGAAACTATCCCTTGGACCAATCGAGTACGTTGAATGCGCTACACACGACGGACCGATGGGCCCTTTCCGCAAGTTCACGACGCATAGATATCAGAACGAATTCCGGCTTGTGTTGTCAAACGGCACAGGGGATGCATGCAGACTGTCCGTGGGTAATCTTCGGGACATAGCACACGTTATCGACGCTCACGATGTGCCTAAATACTGGCAGAGCATGCTTTGACTGCCACGAACGGACGCCTAACCCCTTGCAGGAAGCCGGGGGTCAAGTCCTGAAATCAAGCTCTTGCTTCACAAATTAACAGACTGACCTGCCAACGGCGCGGTGTACTTCGTCACGCAACCGTTGTCGGCGATGCAGGCGCGTAGGAGTGGGGCTCTGAAAATCCCCAACCCACTCCGCAAGCGTGCCGGGTGGCTGTGGAGGGGTGTAACGGCGATTCGCGCTGGCTTCAAAATTTCGCCCGACAGCACGGTGTTGACGCCACCACGACCGCACGCCACAAGCCGCCATGCGCGAGCCTGTCGCGTAGCCCAGCCACGGACGCCCGGTGCGCTCGCCAACCCAGTTCGAGCGACACGAACGAATCGCACACCTACCCCGGCCGCAAACGGGAAGAGGGTCAGGTTTTGAAATCATGTGTTCAACCAACGCTTCACAAGTGGACGGACTGGCCTACATACGGCGTTATTCACTTTGTCATTTTTCGCCAGTGAGTGCGCTGTCGGCGTTCCTTTGACTTGTACGTGAGCCACCTCTTTTTCCGCGCACAGTGCTATCATTTATCCATGATTGATTGGTCTTCCTGCGTCGATGTTGAGCGTGATCCTGATCGCGTGAGTGGTGCTTGGGTATTCCGGGGTACGCGGGTGCCGGTTGCTGCGCTCTTCGAGAACCTCGAAGAAGATGCCTCTATCCATCAGTTCATTGAGTGGTTTCCCGGTGTCGCTTTGTTGCAGGCGCGCCATGTCCTGGAGCACGCAGCCAGGTCAACTTTGCTGGCCGCGTAAGTGCGCGTCTTGTTTGACCAAGGAACGCCAGTTCCGCTGCGACAATTTCTCTCTGGGCACAGTGTTTCCACCGCTTATGAGTTGGGTTGGACAACTCTGAAGAATGGTGAATTGTTGCGCTCTGCGGAGGAGCGGGGATTCGAGGTGCTTGTGACCACTGACTCAAACCTTCGATACCAACAAAACCTTGCGGCCCGTCGAATTGTAGTCGTTGTACTTGCTACAACAAGCTGGCCTCGCATTCGCGTTGCTGTAGCGCAAGTGGTGTCCGCAATCAATTCAACGTCCGTTGGAAGCTATATCGAAGTTCCCATTCCTTGAGATGACCAGCAAGCCAGCGCCGAATCCAATCCCCAAACCCACTCCGCAGGCGTGCCGGGTGGCTGTGGAGGGGCGTAGCGGCGATTCGCGCTGGCTTCAAAATTTCGCGCGACAGCACGGTGTTGATGCCATCACGC
>JANPNG010000105.1:0-3817 GCA_031427355.1 Hylemonella sp. | reverse complement strand
TTGCTGATCGGTGAAGACAAAAAAGCCTGATTAAAAAGCGGAGAACAAAATGGCTGAAATGAAAGAAATCTCCCCCAATGCCCCGGCCGCCGAAAAGCTGCTGAACTGGGTGGACAACCGTTTTCCTCTGAGCAAGCTCTTTAAAGAGCACATGAGCGAGTACTACGCACCGAAGAACTTCAACTTCTGGTACATCTTTGGCTCGCTCGCTATGCTGGTTTTGGTGATCCAGATCGTCACCGGCATTTTCCTGGTCATGCACTACAAGCCGGATGCCGCGCTGGCTTTTGGCTCAGTCGAGTACATCATGCGCGATGTCCCTTGGGGCTGGCTGGTGCGCTACATGCACTCCACCGGCGCTTCGGCCTTCTTTGTGGTGGTGTACCTCCACATGTTCCGTGGCCTGATCTACGGCAGCTACCGCAAGCCGCGTGAGCTGGTCTGGATTTTTGGTTGTGCCATCTTCTTGTGCCTGATGGCCGAAGCCTTCATGGGCTACCTGCTGCCTTGGGGCCAGATGAGCTATTGGGGTGCACAGGTGATCGTGAACCTGTTTGCTGCCATTCCTTTCGTTGGCCCCGATCTGGCGCTGCTGATTCGTGGTGACTATGTGGTGGGTGACGCCACTCTGAACCGCTTCTTCAGCTTCCACGTCATTGCCGTGCCATTGGTGCTGCTGGGCCTAGTGGCCGCACACATCATTGCACTGCACGAAGTCGGCTCCAACAACCCCGATGGCGTGGAGATCAAAGGCCCCAACGCCCCGAAAGACGCGCAAGGTCATCCACTGGATGGCGTGCCGTTTCATCCCTACTATTCGGTACATGACATTTTCGGCGTCAGCATCTTTTTGATGGTTTTCTCAGCCATCATCTTCTTTGCACCCGAGTTTGGCGGCTATTTCCTGGAGTACAACAACTTCATCCCGGCTGACCCACTCAAGACCCCCGCGCACATTGCGCCGGTCTGGTACTTCACGCCCTACTACTCCATGCTGCGCGCCATCACCAGCGAGATGATGTACGCCTTGATCGCTTGCGTGCTGGGTGCTGCCGTTTTCAGCGCACTCAAGCTGAAAATGTCGGCACTGCTCAAAGGTGTCGTCCTCGGTGCTGCTGTGGCGATCGTTGCCATGATGCTGGCCATTGATGCCAAGTTCTGGGGTGTTCTGGTTATGGGTGGCGCTGTCGTCATCCTGTTCTTCCTGCCTTGGCTGGACAACTGCGAGGTGAAGTCGATTCGCTACCGTCCTGACTGGCACAAATACATGTACGGCATTTTCGTCATCAACTTCGTCGTACTCGCCTATCTAGGTGTTCAGCCACCCTCTGCTATCGGTGAACGTGTGTCCCAAATCGGAACCCTCTTCTACTTTGGCTTCTTCCTGCTGATGCCTTGGTGGAGCCGCTTGGGTCAGACCAAACCGGTCCCCGCCCGCGTCACCTTTGCTGCACACTGAGCCGGAGCAAAACAACATGAAAAAAATCCTTATTGCCCTGATCGCGACGCTCGGCTTCACGTCTGCCGCACAAGCCTCCAGCGAAGGTGCCATCGTTTGGGATAAAGCGCCCATCAACACCTCCGACAATGTCTCCTTGCAAAACGGTGCCAAGCTGTTTGTGAACTATTGCCTGAGCTGCCATTCGGCGGCCTACATGCGCTACAACCGCCTGCAGGACATCGACTTCACCATCGAACAGATCAAAGACAACCTGCTGTTCAGCACCGACAAAGTGGGCGACACCATGAAGTCAGCCATTGACCCCAAGCAGGCCAAGGCCTGGTTTGGCGCCAACCCACCTGACCTCACCGTGATCGCGCGCTCGCGCGCCGCACCGGGTCAAGGTTCAGGAGCTGACTACCTCTACACCTTCTTGCGGACCTTCTACCCGGATGCCACCAAGGCCACGGGTTGGAACAACTTGGCCTTCCCCAGCGTGGGCATGCCCCACGCCCTGTGGGAGTTGCAAGGCAATCGCAAACCCATCATGAAAACCGTGGCGGGTGAGCATGGTCACGAGACGCAAGCCTTTGCAGGTTGGGAGCAACTCACACCCGGTACCTTGAGCCCACTCCAGTATGATCAGGCCGTTGGTGACCTCGTCAACTACTTGCAATGGATGGGTGAACCTGCCCAAAACACCCGCGTGCGCGTGGGCGTTTGGGTTCTGATATTCCTGCTCATCTTCTCCTTCTTTGCTTGGCGTCTCAACGCCTCCTACTGGAAAGACGTCAAGTAAATTTGACGCGTGCCCCATGCCAAGCCTCAATGGCAAATTGAGGCTTGAACTGTTCGGAGTGGGATGCTAACCGCAGCCCACTCTTTTTAGTTTCGAGGTAACTTGGATACAAGTTACTCTCCACAGAAACTACTTTTTGATTTTTAGGAGCCCCCATCATGATGGTGCTGTATTCAGGAACTACCTGCCCGTTTTCTCATCGCTGCCGTTTTGTCCTGTTTGAAAAAGGCATGGACTTTGAAATTCGCGATGTCGATCTGTACAACAAGCCCGAAGACATCAATGTGATGAATCCGTATGGTCAGGTGCCTATCCTGGTCGAACGCGATCTCATCCTGTATGAGTCCAACATCATCAATGAGTACATTGATGAGCGCTTTCCCCATCCCCAGTTAATGCCTGGCGACCCGGTTGACCGTGCTCGCGTGCGTCTGTTCTTGCTCAACTTCGAGAAGGAACTCTTTGTGCACGTCTCCACACTGGAGTCCCGTGTCACCAAAGGCAACGAGAAAGCACTTGAAAAAGCACGCGCTCACATCCGTGATCGCCTGACGCAACTCGCCCCTGTGTTCCTCAAGAACAAGTACATGCTGGGTGACAACTTCTCCATGTTGGACGTCGCCATTGCGCCGCTGCTATGGCGTTTGGACTACTACGGCATTGAGCTCAGCAAAAACGCGGCGCCTCTGCTCAAGTACGCCGAGCGAATTTTCTCGCGCCCGGCCTACATTGAAGCGCTGACCCCGTCTGAAAAAGTGATGCGCAAATAAGCTTCGGCGCATAAATTCTGATGTTGACCGACAAGGACACACCGTCCACCCGCCCTTATCTCTTGCGCGCTCTTTATGAGTGGTGTACGGATAACGGCTTCACACCCCATGTGGCGGTGAAGGTGGATGACAGCGTTCGCGTTCCTCTGGATCACGTTAAGAATGGTGAGATTGTTCTCAACATCAGTTTTGATGCCACCAGTTCACTCCAATTGGGCAACGATCTCATTGAGTTCAAAGCCCGGTTCGGTGGGGTGGCACAAGACATTCGGGTACCCATCAACCGTGTGATTGCCATTTACGCGCGTGAGAATGGCCAGGGCATGGCCTTCCCCGTAGAAGCGCCCACACCAACACGAGGTGCACCCGCCCCAGAGCCAAGCGCCATGGGTGCGCGCAATGAAGCGGCGGGCAAACGCGTTCAGCTAGTCTCTCACGAGGCTTCACAAGAGGATGGCAAACCAGATCCTCCGCACCCCACAGGGCGCACAAAACCCGCACTAACTCGCATCAAATAAGGCGAGCAAGATGTTCACTTTGAACCGTTCCAGCCCTTGATGTGAAGTAAAATAAGCGCCGTGCCGATTTAGCTCAGTTGGTAGAGCAACCGCCTTGTAAGCGGTAGGTCGTCAGTTCGATTCCGACAATCGGCACCATTTATGTCACTCTTGTTACGAACTATCCGCTTCGTACCGATTGAACCTTCAAGCGAATTGAGGTAACCTCCCATCCCTTGGTGCGCAAGTGAGCCATCAGAGCAGGCAAGCTCTGGCGGATTTTGGCAGCGGCAGCGTTGCTACTCACGAG
>JANPNG010000104.1:0-4315 GCA_031427355.1 Hylemonella sp. | reverse complement strand
TGTTCGTGCCCGGTAACCGGCCCGAGCGCTTTGCCAAGGCGCTGGCCTCGGGGGCGGACCGCATCATCATTGACCTGGAAGATGCGGTCGCGCCTGCTGACAAAGCCGCTGCACGTGCTGCTATCGCGCAGTGGATGGGCGACCACCCTGCGCACGTAGACCGGGTGCTGATCCGCATCAACGATGCCGCCACCCCCTGGTACGCGGAAGACATGGCGATGGCCCAAGCCGTGCAGGCGCTGTGCGTCATGCTACCCAAGTGCGAAGCGCCTGGGCAGGTGGCTGATGTGCTGGCCCATTTACCCGCCAGCGCTACGGTGCTGCCTCTGATCGAAACCGCCCGCAGCCTACTGGCTGTGCAAGCCATTGCCACCGCACGCGGTGTGAATCGCTTGGCCTTTGGCTCGCTCGACTACATGGCCGACCTGGACTTGCCCGCCCATAGCGTGGCGCTGGACTACGCCGCCGCCCACATCGCCATCGCCTCACGCGCCGCCGGTTTACCCTCGCCGCTGGCCGGTGTCACGCCCGAGTTGGACACCGAGCGCGTGAGTGCTGACATGCTGGCGGCCAAGGCCCTGGGCTTTGGTGCCAAGATGTGCATTCACCCCGCGCAAGTCGCTGCCGTGCACACGGCATTGGCCCCCAGCGCCCAAGAGCTGGCCTGGGCCCAGCGCGTACTGCAAGCCTGGGCGGCGTCTGCCGGTGGCGCCATCCAGCTCGACGGCAAGATGGTGGACCGCCCGGTGGTTCTGAAAGCCGAGCGCATCGTGGCGCATGCAGCTCGCAACCCCTAATTTTTTATCCTTCAAAGCAAACTTCAACGGAGCCTCCATGTCAGCATCCATCATTGATTCCAAAATCTTCGGCGACATCTTCAGCGACGCCGCCATGCGCCAAGTCTGGTCCGACGAGAACCGCACCGCCAAATACCTGGACATCGAACGCGCACTCGCCAAGGTGCAGGGCGAGCTGGGCCTGATCCCGCAAGAGGCGGCGGACGAGATCGTGCGCAACTGCCGCCTGGACATGATCGACTGGGCCAAGCTCAAGGCCAAGACCGAGCAAATCGGCTACCCCATCATCGCCGTGGTCAACCAGATCAACGCCAACTGCCGCGACAAGCTGGGCGAGTACTGCCACTGGGGCGCGACCACGCAAGACATCACAGACACCGCCGCCGTGCTGCAAATCCGCGAAGGCCTGGCACTGGTAGAACAAGACTTGGCCGACATCTCCGCCGCACTCGCCAAACTGGCGCGCGATCACCGCGACACACCCATCATCGGCCGCAGCAATCTGCAGCAGGCCACGCCCATCACCTTCGGCTACAAGATGGCCAGCATCCTGGCCGGCATCGAGCGCCACCGCGAGCGCTTGCAGCAGCTCAAGCCCCGTGTGCTGGTCGGCGAGTTTGGCGGCGCCTCGGGCACGCTGTCGTCCCTGGAAAAAGGCGCGATGGAAACCCAAGCCGGATTGATGAAAGAGCTGGGCCTGGGCCAGCCCCTGATCTCCTGGCACACCGTGCGCGACAACTTTGCCGAAGTCGGCGCGTTTCTGGGCATCGTCGGCGGGTCGCTGGGCAAGATTGCGATGGACGTCAAGCTGCTGATGCAGACCGAAGTGGCCGAGGTGTTCGAGCCCTTCGCGCCGGGCCGTGGCTCCTCATCCACCATGCCGCAAAAGCGCAACCCGATCTCGTGCCTGTACATCCACGCCAACATTTCGGTGGCGCGCCAGCTGGCCGCGTCCCTCATGGATGCCATGGTGGCCGACCACGAGCGCTCCACCGGCCCGTGGGAGATTGAATGGGTGGCGATGACCGACCTGTTCTGCCTGATGTCCGGCGCGCTCAAGCAAACCAAGTTCATCCTGCAAGGCCTGGAAGTGGACGCCGCCCAGATGCGCCGCAACATCGACATGACGCACGGCCTGGTGATGTCCGAGGCCGTGATGATGGGCCTGGGACCCTACCTGGGCCGCGAGTACGCGCACGACTTGGTCTATGACATCTGCCGCGCCGCCCTCAAGCAACAGCGCCCCTTGATTGATCTGTTGGCCGAGCACCCCGAGATCAACAAACACGTCACACGTGAGCAGCTCGCGAGCTTCTGCGACCCGATGAACAACCTGGGGCAGGCGGGGGTGATGGTGGATCGGGTGTTGGCGTCGCTGGTCTAAACTGAAGCCTGAAGCGAACTAACTGTGGAGTCCCCATGAATTTCCATATCGAAACTGAGCGCGAGAACGACGGGCGCTGGATAGCCGAAGTGCCAGAAATTCCTGGGGTACTGAGCTACGGTGTCACAGCGCAAGAGGCCATGGGAAAAGCGGAAGCGCTTGCACTTCGAGCGCAAAACATGTTCCCAATGGACTCTGGTCCGGGTTGGCTGGAGTGACGTGGTTTCCGCTTTTCACGAGGGTGAAGAAATTGGCCCCAAAATGCTGGCCCGCCTTGCAAAGCATGCGAGGCTAAATCCAGCAAGAGGAAGTCAGCACGGTTTCCTGGATTTGAAATCTGGCAATACAAGCCTTGACACCATCCCCTGTGCAAGTCCCTCTCAGGGATCCACTTTAGCCCGACCACTTCAGTCATGAGGATAAGTATCGTGTACACGCCCTTTATCACAACTGTTTCGCACGAAGTCGCTACAGCCATCGCAAGCACGCTCCAGCTGACTACGACAGCTGCGATGATGCGCGATCCCGTTCTGAACGTTGCTGACTACGCCGCAGCCTTGCGTCGGGCTGCCGTGGGAACCACTAATGAGAAACGGTCACTGAAGACGTGGCAGAACTACGTGTCAGGCGCACGAGCGGCGCATTGCCGTGTCGCGCTTGAGTTCCCTGATCGATTGCCTTCTACTTCTATGAAGGTATTGGCAGATTGGCTGGCAAGTCAGCTTACTGCCGATGGTTATTGGACACAAGTCGATGACGTGGCGAACTGGGCGCTTGGGCGTGAATCGGAACGAGTCCGACGTGCGGCGAGAGTGGAAGGAAAAGCTGCTGAGGCGACTGAAAGGGCTGAGGCACTCCAATTGCGGAACACTGACCTGCACAAACGACTAGCCGAGTACGAACCTGAGAAAAAATCGGAGATCCCCTCGCGTCCAGTTTTCGTGGGTTACAAAGCAGCCGAGGCTGCGACGAGGCTGTACTTGCGCCAGCAGTACACGAACACCAGCGGGATGATGATCTGTCAAGCCTGCAAAGCCGAACTACCGTTCAAGCTTCCGAACGGGACTTATTACTTTGAAGCAGTTGAGATTTTTAACACCGTGGAAAAACAGTTCCGCGAGACGTTTCTGGCCTTATGCCCGAACCACGCGGCGATGTTTAAGTACGCCAACAATCAGAAGGCGATGATGGCGGAGCTGGTCGCCACTGCATCGGGGGTCGAGATTGATGTGGTTCTTGCCGGAACCGCGACAACAGTGCAGTTCACTGAGATGCATCTTGCAGACATCAAGGCTTGTCTTAAAGCAGTAGAGGCGGACGAAAATACCGGGAAAGCTGGTGTTCCGCTGGAGCCACCGGATCGCATCCAGTTATCGTGTACCCTGCCAACGACTCCAACCCCGCAGGTCCAGCAGGCTCGAACGGAAATCAGGGGCGGCAAGATCATCACAATTGTCAGGAAAAAGTTCATTCAATGAGTGACTACGTCAGCGAATGCCGGGGGGCAGGTCTTGAAATGATAGATAACGAACGTGGTCACGGTGCGGTGATTCACATCATCTCCGATCACAAGGCAACCAAGCGAAAAGGCGGATGAAAGCAACGCGAGCGCTTTCACTTTCAGTCGCTGTTGCCTGTTTCGTGCCGACAGCAATGCAAGCCACACTCCGCTCGCAACCCCGCTTTGAGATGCCTTCATTGCCATGTCGCAAAAACCGCTGATCATCGAAGTGAAGGTAAAGCCGAATGCCCGGGTAAGCCAGCTGCGTCAAGAGGAGTCGGGCCAATGGCTCGCGCAACTCAAGTCGCTGCCGGTGGATGGCAAGGCCAACGCGGAGTTGATTGGCTTGGTTACGAAGCACTTCGGTTGCCGCAAGTCCGTTGTCACCATCAAGACGGGAACCACTGGGCGGTTGAAGCTCGTTGAGATCGAGGCCCCTCATGTTTTGACGACACCGAACGCGACTACCATCGCCGCGATCGGCCGAATCACCGCGCTCAGTGAACGAACATAAGCCCAAAAATCCAACGGCCAATGCTCTTAATGCGTACAATTGTACAAATGATAGAAATTTGAAGCCATGAACATTACCATTGACACCTCCGTCCTGCTGGCTGTGTGCACCAACGAATC
>JANPNG010000103.1:0-15357 GCA_031427355.1 Hylemonella sp. | reverse complement strand
TGGACCAGCCCGATGAAAGCGTCAACCGGCTCTGGCAAGAAGAGGCGCAACGCCGACTCGCTGCCTACCGTGCGGGTCACGTCAAGGGTATTCCTGCTGAAGACGTGCTCGGCCCTCTGTGATGCGGGTGGTCTTTGCGCCTGAGGCGCAATCGGAGTTTGACGATGCTCGCCGGTACTACAACCGACAGATCAAGGGATTGGGCGACGAATTTCGCGAAGAGATTCGCAAAGGCTTGGGCAGAATTCAAACTTGGCCCCTCTCCTGCCCGGTGGAGCAAGGCGACATCCGTCGACTGGTCTTGAGCCGCTTTCCTTACAAGGTGCTTTATGCCTTGGAGTCAGATCATCTTTATGTTCTAGCGGTTGCGCATCAACATCGAGACCCTTCCTACTGGGTTCATCGCCAGACAGAAGATTGACCCTCAATCCACCGTCGCCCCCGACTCCCTAACAATCTTGACCCAGTGTGCGATGTCTTCCTGCAACTGAACAGTAAATTGCGCGGGAGTGGCGGTGGCGAGCTCCACGCCTTGCGCTGTCAGTTTCTCCTGCAAGTCCGGCGCGGCCAACACTTTCTTCATGGCGTCTTGCAACTGCGCCTCAATCTCAGGCTTGACCCCGCGCACACCGAATAGGCTGACCCACTGAGGCATCCCCAATCCAGACGTCAAACCTCTAGGCGGGTAAGCACCTATATCGCAGCGCAGTCGGAAGAGCACACTACCTTCGGCTGCATCCCGTAGCTAAGCGCGTCGCTTTTATTGACGCAGGGGAGGTTTTCATGAAAATAATTTACAAGACGCCATTGACGCTGATCGCTGGCATCGTTCTGGGTGGGACGATCATCCAGGGCGCGCATGCCCAGGCCAAGCCGTCCGTGCCCGTTTATGTGGTCAGCGAGATTGACGTCATCGATGAAGCTGGGTTCAAAACCTATGCCGCAGGCCAAGAAGTTCTGGTCAAGAAAAATGGCGGGAAATACATCATCCGCGGTGGGAAGGTCACAGCGCTTGATGGCGTAGCGCCGAAGCGGTTCACGATCTACGTTTTTGACAGTGCAGAGAAGATGCAGGCATGGAAAGCTGAGCCGGGACAAAAGGAGTTGATGGCCATGCGTGACAAGGCTAGCAAAGTTCGATCCTTTGCTGTCGAAGGCATGACAAACTAGCCATCACATCCATCATTTCCTCAGCAACCAAAAGCACAAAAGGTAAACCGTGACCAATCGCCGCGTTGTGTTGATCGCCCCTCTCGCCGGGCTGGCTCCGTGGCCCTTAAGCGCTCAAACGCCTCGGGCGGATATGGGTCTCAATGTTTCCGGCAATCCAACCCCTACTCGCGCAGCCATCGCGCTGCGGGCTGCCGCGCAGAGTGTGATCTGGATGGGTGCCGAAGCTGGGATATTCAAAAAGCACGGTGTGGATGTGACGCTGACCCTCGACACGGGTGGTCCCCGAGCTGCGGCTGGCACCATAGGCGGAGACTGGGAGTTTTGCCATACCGGCGATACGCCGGTCGTACAGGGTGTGCTGAAGGGCCAGGATCCGGTACTGATCGTTGGCGTCACCGAACCACACGATATTGCGTTTCTTATGGCCCGGCGAGATATCACGAAGCCGGAACAGCTCGCAGGTGCGCGAATTGGCGGCGTGGACGCGAAGGGACAGTTCGGAAAGTATGTTGATGGGCTGCTTGCTAAATGGGGTGTCACCGCGACGGTCCTGACCCTCGGTTCGTTTAAAAATGTCTACGCCGCGCTTGAAAAAGGCGAGATCGATGCAGGTTATCTGCCCGTTGATTTGCGATTTATCGGGCAGAAGGAATTTGGCTGGAATAGCCTCGCTGGCATCCCCATTGGTGCCGGTGGAATCGTTACTACGCGGCGCCAGATCGCCTCCAATCCCGAGCTGGTTTCCCGATTTGTCAAGGCATCGGTCGAGACTATCGCCATGTTCAAAACCAAGCCGGACGTTGCAATTCCACTGCTCCAGCGCTTTCTGGAGATCAGTGATCGCAAGGCGGTCGAGACACTACACGCCTATTACGTGCCACTTTTCCGAACAAATCCGAGACCGACTTTCGACGCGGATTTGCCGGGACTGAAAGCCACTTTTTCGCGTGAGTACCCGGCTGCGGCAAGCCTTCGCTCCGAGGATTTGTGTGATCCCACATTCGTCGACAATCTGGAACGAACCGGCTTCATCGATAGGATTAATCGAGGTTGACCATCTGCTTTTCAAAGTCACGAATTTGGCTTTTCAGAAAGCGGTCACATCCCAAGCCCGCAATTGGTCAATCCACCGTCGCGCCCGACTCCCTAACAATCTTGGCCCAACGCGCAATATCCTCCTGCAACTGAACAGCAAATTGCGCCGGTGTGGCTGTGGCCAGTTCCACACCCTGCGCCACCAATTTCTCCTGTAAGTCCGGCGCGGCCAGCACCTTCTTCATGGCGTCTTGCAACTGCGCCTCAATCTCGGGCTTGACGCCGCGCACACCAAACAGGCCGACCCATAGCGTGCCGCTGTAACCCGGCACCTGCTCGCCAATCGCCGGCACGTTGGGCAAGACCGATGAGCGCGTGGGCGAGCTCACGCCCAGGGCAATCAGGCGACCGGCCTTGAGGTGTTGCATGACCGAGGGCAGGCTGGCAAAGGCCATGGGCACTTGGCCGCCAATCACGTCGGTCATCGCAGGCGCGACGCCTTTGTAGGGAATGTGTTGCAGCTTGATGCCGGCCATGCTGTTGAGCATCTCGCCCAGCAGATGATTCAGCGTGCCGTTGCCCGCCGAGGCGTATTGAAACTGGCTCGGTTTGGCTTTGACCAGCTTGAGAAATTCTTCCAGTGTCTTGGCGGGAAACGCGGGGTTGACCACCAGCACATTGGGCACCGAGCCGACCAACGCCAACGGCGTGAAATCTTTCACCGGATCGAACCCAGGCGACTTGTACACCGCCGGGTTGATGGCCTGCGCGCTGCTGATGGTCATGAGCAGGGTGTGGCCATCTTTGGGCGCTTTGGCCACCAGCACCGTGCCGATGTTGCCGCCCGCGCCGGGGCGGTTGTCCACCACCACGTTGCCCGGCAAGACCTCGCCGAGTTTTTGCGCCACCAGTCGCCCGACGATGTCGTTGCTGCCGCCGGCGGTTTGCGGCACGATGACGGTGATGGGCTTGCTGGGGTAGTCAGCCGCCATTGCTGCCGACAGGCTGGTGATGGCCAGAGCACTCAGGAGGCCGGTGAAGGTTTTGATATTCATAGGTTTGGATCCTTGGAGAGGGGGGTGGGCAATGTCGCCCAGAGCGCGGCCAGCACAATCAGCAGACCGCCGCCCAGGATTTGCGCGGTCAGCACACTCACGCCCATGAGCACAGAGGAAGCCGTGGCAAACAGCACCTCCGTCAGCATGATGAGCGAGGTGGTGGTCGCGCTCAGGCGCGCTGCGCCGTATTGCAGGGCCAGGTTGCCGCCCAAAAATGCCAGGCTGAGAAGGATGGCAATAAAGACCCAACTGGCATTCGGGGTCGGTGGCGCGCTCATCAGACCCAAGCCCATGCCCACCCCTGCGGCGGTCGTGGCCGCCATTACACCGCCCACAAACATGGCGAGGATGCGTGCGTCCTCCGGTGTGTGTTTGAGCTGGCGCAGCAGGATGTTAGTCAGGGCAAAGCTAAAGCCACCAACGACGGCCAGCCAGTCGCTCAGACCCTCGGGCACGGGCCAGGGTGAATCGGGGGTTTTGAGCACCAGCACCAGGCCCGTCAGCGCCAGCGCCAGCCGCAGCAAAGATGAGCGGCTCGGGCGCTCGCCCAGCATGGGCCAGGCCAGCAGCACGACCCACACCGGCATCAAATAAAACAGCAGCACAGCGCGCACCACATCGCCTTGCGTCACGGCCCAGTTGAAGCCCACATTGGTCAGCCCCGAAGCCAGCGCCAGAGCCCACAGCAAGGGCGTTTGGATCAGGCCGCGCCAGGCATGGGGGCGCACGCACAGCAAGCAAATCAGCGAAAAAACAAAGACGATGGCCGTGGCCCACAAGGGGTGCAGGCCGCGCTGCTCCAGTGCGCGCAGGGGCCACCAGGACACGCCCCACACCAGCGCGTTGCACACCAGGGCCAGGGCAGGGGCCAGCGGATGGGACATGCAGATGAAAGGGCGTGAGAGCGGGTGAGTTGCCGCGCTAGGGTGAACTAGGGCGGTTCAACCGTGGTGGTTGTCGTTGCGGGCGATGCTGAGCAGGTGCTCGATTTCTTCGGCGTCCACAATGCAGTTGCGGGCATGCCAGCGCTTGATGAGCCACATGAAACCCGCCACCACCACGCCAAAGGCCGTGATGGCACCGAAGGCTGAAAGCCCCAATCCGGTGGACAGGCTGTAGAACGCGCCCAGGCCAAGGATGCAGGCCTGCTCGTTGAAGTTTTGCACGGCGATGGAGCGGCCTGCGCCCATCAGGTTGTGCCCCCGGTGTTGCAGCAAGGCGTTCATGGGTACGACTAGAAAGCCCCCCAGGCCGCCGAGCAGCACCAGAAACGGTACGGCCAACCAGACGTTGCTGATGAAGTTAAGCAAAATCACCAGCAGCCCCATGGCAATACCCAGCGGCATGACCAGCGTTGCGTGTTCAAGTTTCATGCGCATGGACGCCACCACCGCGCCTACAGCGGTGCCAATGGCCACCACACCGACCAGCGAGGAGGCCTGGGTCATGCTGTAGCCCAGGGCGGCGGAGGCCCAGGCCAGCACGATGTAGCGCAGATTGCCGCTCACGCCCCAAAACAGCGTGGTGGTGGCCAGGGAAATCTGGCCCAACTTGTCGCGCCACAGGCGGGAATTACAAGTCCAAAAATCGGGCAACAAATCAAGCAAACGCTTGGGCATGGGGCGCATTTCTACGCCGGTGTACGGTATGCGGGTGTTGAACCAAGCGGCCAGGATGTAGATAAAAATCAGCACGCTGATGGCCGCTTCGGGTGCGGTGTCGATGCTGGTGGTGATGAGGGGCAAGTCAATCGACAAAAGCATGCTGGAGACCTGAAGCCCGACCAACTGCCCGCCCAGCAGCACACCCAAGATGATGGAGGTGATGGTCAGCCCCTCAATCCAACCATTGGCCCGCACCAGTTGCGAAGCGGGCAGCAGCTCGGTCAGGATGCCGTACTTGGCGGGGGAGTAAGCCGCTGCGCCCAGGCCGACAATGGCATAGGCCATTAGCGGATGTGAGCCAAACAACATCATCAGACAGCCCAAGATCTTGATGCCGTTGCTGAGCAGCATGACCCGGCCCTTGGGCTGCGAGTCGGCATAGGCCCCGACGAAGGGCGCGAGGATCACATAGAACAGGGCAAACATCGGCACCAGTGCGGCCTGCTGCCACTCGGCGGCGCCACCGCTGCGCAGCAATTGCACGGCACCAACGAACAAAGCGTTGTCAGCCAGCGAGCTGAAAAACTGCGCTGACATGATGGTGAAAAAACCACGTTTCATTGTTGGTCAATGGCCTTCAGCGCGACTGAGTGCGGGGTGTTTATTATGAGATTCCAAGCGACAAGGGTTTATAGCATGCCCGTCCCTGTCAAAATCAAGGGCATACCCTGCACATCTCACTCGCAATGCCCCGTCCCATTCAGGCCACTATTCATACCAAGGCGCTTCGTCACAACCTCTTGCGCGTGCGCCAAAGTGCACCCGACGCTCGTGTCTGGGCCGTCGTCAAAGCCAATGCCTATGGCCATGGTCTGGCGCGTGTGTTTGAGGGGCTGCGCGGCGCCGATGGTTTTGCCTTGCTGGATTTGGATGAGGCCGCAACGCTGAGGGGCCTGGGCTGGCGCGGCCCGATTCTTTTGCTGGAAGGCGTGTTCGAGCAGCGCGACCTGGAGCTGTGCTCGCGGTTGGACCTGTGGCACACCGTGCACTGCAATGCGCAGATCGACATGCTGGCCACCCACAAGACCCATGTGCCGCACCGCATCTTTCTCAAGCTCAACAGCGGCATGAACCGCTTGGGCTTTGCCCCCGCGCAATTCCGTGCCGCCTGGGCGCGGTTGAACGTGCTGCCGCAAGTGGAAGAAATCTCGCTGCTCACGCATTTCAGCGATGCCGATGGCGATGTCAATGGTGAGTCGGGCATTGCGCAGCAACTCGCGGTCTTTGATCGCATCACGCAAGATCTGCCGGGCGAGCGTTCTTTGAGCAACAGCGCGGCCATCCTGCGTCACATGGGCGGCAATGAATCCAGCTTGAGCTCCGACTGGATTCGCCCCGGCGTCGTGCTCTACGGTGCCTCGCCCGACCACCCCGAGCACAGCGCTGCCGACTGGGGCTTGCAACCCGCCATGAGCCTGCGCTCACGTATCGTCGCCACGCAAACCCTGGCCGTGGGCGACACGGTCGGCTACGGCTCTACTTTCCGCGCCACCGTGCCCATGCGCATTGGCGTGGTGGCTTGCGGCTATGCCGATGGCTACATGCGCAGCAGCCCTGGTACGGCGGAGCACGGCACACCGGTGCTGGTCAACAGCGTGCGCACCCGCAGCGTGGGCCGCGTCAGCATGGATCTCATGACTGTGGATCTCAGTCCCGTACCCGACGCCGACATTGGCAGTGAAGTCACGCTGTGGGGTCAAGCAAGCGATGGTGCCTTGCTGCCCATCGATGAAGTCGCCGCTGCAGGCGGCACCATCGGCTACGAGCTGATGTGCGCGCTGGCGCAGCGGGTACCAGTGGTGGTGAGCCCTTGAAATACGTCCCTATTCCGATTGCGCTGCTGGAAGTGGGTCAACCATTGCCGGTGGATATCTGGAGCGCCAATGGCCAGTTGCTCCTGCGCAAAGGGCAGCCGGTCGTGTCGGAGCAGCACAAGGAAAAACTGCATGCCCACAACGCCTCAGCCACCCCTAGCGACGCCCACGCCTGGCAGCGCGCTTATGAGCGCACGGTCCATACCCTGTTGCGCGACGGTATGGGCGTGCACGAGATTGAAACCACCCCCATGCCCAGCGTGATCCAGAAGCGGGACTATGCGGTCAGCCAGCAATTCAGCGGCGGTTGGCTTGATCTGCAAGAAGTGCTTCGGGGCATTCTGTACCAGGGGGGGCTGGCCATCAACCCGCTGCCGCGACTGCAGGGGGTCGAGAAAAAAGCTTTGTCATTGCTGAACGACGACCCTGACGACAGCCTTTTTTGCCTTATCCAGGCACTGGCCGAAGACAGCCTGGGCTATTGTGCGACGCACGCCCTGCTGTGCGCCGTGGTGTGCGAGCTGACGGCGCGCAAGCTCGGCCTAGAGGCACGCCATCGCCAGTCGTTGCTGAGTTCAGCCATGACCATGAATATCGGCATGGCCCGGGATCAGGACTGCATGGCCCGTCAGCGCTCGGCCTTGAGCGAGTTTCAACAAACCCTGGTTCAAAATCACCCGCAACTATGTGTCAACATCCTGACCAAGTTTGGCATTGACGATGCGGATCAGTTGGACCTTGTGCGCTGGCATCACGCGCCAGACGAGCCGCAGGCCTTGCCGCGCAACCTGCAGACACGGCGCATTCTGAGCCTGGTCGATGGTTTTGTGGCCAGACTGGCGAAGCGCAAGACGCGGGCCTCGGTCACCCCGTTTGGCGCGGCCCAGACCCTCTACATCGACGCCGAAGGTGAACTGGCCTCCGTCGTCTCCGCCATGGTCACGGCCGTGGGGTTTTATCCGCCGGGCAGCTATGTGCAACTGGTCAATGGCGAAGTGGCCGTGTCGGTTCAGCGCACATCCAAGGTCAGCACACCTTGGGTGATTTGCCTCTTGGACAAGCAAGGCATGCCGCTGGATCGGTACGTGTGCAAGGACACTGCGCAAGCCGCCTATGCGATTGCCAAGCCGGTCAATCCCGAAACGATCCGGGTGACGGTGAATGTGGACAAAGTGCGCCGCGCGCGCGACAGAATTGCGTTCTAACTATTTGAACGCCCGCCCGCGCCGAATCCACCTCAACGTTTCCTCAACCCCAATCCCATCACCGCTCCCACCACCAGCAGCGCGCCGATGATTTGAATCAGGGCGATGGTCTGGCCGAGGACGAGCCAGGCCAGCACCAGCGCAAAGACCGGCTCCACATTCATGATGGCCGAGTTGCCGGCCACACCCAGCTTGGGCAGCACGGTGAACATCAGGGTGAAGCCTGTGCCGTAGAGCAGCGTGAGTGCGATCAGGCCACCCCACCCCGCCATCACCTGCGGCAGATGAAAGCCGCTTTGGCTCGCACCGCTGACCAGCGCCACCAGCGCGGCCAGCCCCAAGGTGCACGCGGTGCGCACGCGACCATCCAGATCGGTGGTTTCATGCTGCGTCAGCACCAGGGCCAGGCCAAACGACGCCGCAGCGGCCAGGGCATACGCCACCCCTGCACCGATGCTTTGCCATTGACCCGTCGCGCCCAAGCCCGATGCGGCTCCCAGCACGTCCAGCGCCAAGACCAGGCCGATCAGAATCACCGGCATGGCCAACAGCATGGCGCGCTCGGGGCTGCGTCGGTACAGCAGTCGGTCCCACAACGCGGTCCACAGCGGGTAGGTGTTGAAGGCCAGCAGCGCCAGCGCCACGGGCAGGCGTGCCACCGCCGAGTACAAGCACAGGCTTTGCACACCAATCAGCAGGCCGATGAAGGGCAGAGCGCGTTTGTGGCGGGCTTTGAAAGCCAGAGGCACGCCTTGCAAAAAAATCAAAGCGCCAACGATCAACACGGTGACGGTGCTGCGAAACAGAACCGCCGTGGACACGTCCACCCCGTGGTTGAACGCAATGCGCGCGGCCACATGGTTGGCCCCCATCAGGCAGGCGATGAGCAACAGGGTGGCAAAGGCGGCGCCGCTGAGGGCGCGGGCATTCGGTTTAGTGGTCAATATGAACCCCAGACCAATAAATATAGGCGTAAGCAGCTATGAAATAAATAGCGATTCGTGATCATTCAATACAACCCCCGCACCTGCGCCATCAGCCTTGTCAGGCCCAGCAGGACATCGGTCTGCGGCGTGGTCACACCCGTGAGTGTGCCCAGCTCGCGGACGGCCCCGACCAGCGCGTCCAGCTCAATTGGCTTGTTGTTCTGCACGTCTTGCAGCATCGAGGTTTTGAAGGCGCCGAGCTTGAGTGTCACCGCGTGTCGGTCGTCCGGGCTTTGTTCGATGGGGATGCCCAGTCGCGCGCCGATCTCACGCGCCTCTAACATCACCGCCGAGCAAAACGCACGCACCAGCGGGTCGGCCAGGGTTTGCGCGATGTTGGCGCCGGTGAGCGCGCCCACCGGGTTCATGGTCAGGTTGCCCCAGAGCTTGAACCACACGTCGCGCTGGATTTGGGGCGACACGCTGGCGTCGAACCCGGCGTCGCGCAGCATGAGCGCCAGCGCCTGAACGCGCGCTGATTCGCCGCCTGAGGGCTCACCCACAATCAGTCCCTGCCCAAAGCCATGCACCACCAAGCCTGGCTCGGGCGCGGTACAAGACGCATGCACCACGCCGCCCAGCACCTGGCGCGCCGGGATCAGGCCCGCGATCTCGCCCCCAGCGTCCACCGCCTGCAGCACCGTGCCGCTGTACGTGCCGCCAAAGCCCTGAAAGAACCACCAAGGCACGCCATTCATGGCGCTCAGCACCTGCGTGTCAGAGCCGATCAGAGGCGTGATCTGACGCGCCACGCCCAACAGTGACGGCGCCTTGACGGCGATGATGAGCAGGTCTTGCGTGCCGAGTTCTGCCGCGCTGTCGCTGGCCTGCACCGGCACGGCATGGGTTTGCCCATTCGTTTGCAAGCGCAGACCCTGTGCCTGAATCGCTGTCAACGTCGCCCCGCGCGCCAGCACGCTCACCGCATGCCCAGCCAACGCCAGTCGCACCCCCAGCCAGCCGCCAATGGCACCAGCACCTACGATACAGATTTTCATAATGATTTCGGTCTGCGGTCCAATAAACACTAGCGTAAGGAGCTACCAAAACAATAGCAACTCAAGTCCGATATGACGGATCGATCTTGTCCACCCGCCGGATCAGCGCGTCCAGCACGTCCTGGCCCGCGCCAAATTGGGCGTCGAACTGGAAGGACTCGTGGGTGGTCTTGGCGGCAACTGCGGATGACAGGGTGATGGCGCGGCCTAGCGCGGCTTGCGCGACCTGAATGTCACAAGCGCGCTGCAGGGTCCACAGCCGCACAAAAGTCAGCGCCAGCGTGGGGCCGTGGGCCAGCAGGCCGTGGTTGCGCAAGATCAGCAGCGGTTTGGTGCCCATGTTGTCCAGCAGACGCGGCGCTTCTTCGGCGTGCACGGTGATGCCTTCAAAGTCATGGTAGGCCACCATGTCGTGCAGCTGGGCCGAGTAGAAATTGTTTTGCGCCAGCCCCCCCTCGGTGCAGGCCACGGCCAGGCCGTTGGTGGTGTGGGTGTGCATGACGCAGTGCGCGTCGGGCAGGGCCTCATGGATGGCCGCGTGCACGGTGAAGCCCGCCGGATTCACCGGATGTTGGGAGCCGTCCAGCACCTCGCCCTTGAGGTTGATCTTGACCAGATTGCTGGCCGTGACCTCGCTGTAGTGCAGACCAAAGGGGTTGATGAGAAATGCTTTGCGGTCACCACTCACGCTGGCGGGCAGGCGCAGCGTGATGTGGTTGTAGATCATCTCGGTCCAGCCCAGCAGGTCGAAGATGCGGTAGAGGGCAGCGAGCTGGACGCGGGCGGTGTGTTCGTCGGGGTGCATGGGGGCTTGGGGTTTTAGTAAGTCTTATCCGTCGGGGTCGCCACCTTCAAATCGGTTTTGTACAACTTGGCCAAGGCGCTGCTTTGGCGCACCAGGATGTTGATGTCCAGCCCCACGGCCACAAAGGTCGCGCCCAGAGCCAGGTAATGGCGGGCCAGGGTTTCGTCGCTGGTCAAGATGCCTGCGGCTTTGCCGGTTTTGACGATGCGGCGAATCGCCTCGTCAATCGTGGCCTGCGCCTCGGGGTGGGTGGGGTTGCCGGGGTGACCGATGGCGGCTGACAGGTCGGCCGGGCCGATGAACACGCCGTCCACACCGGGGGTGTTGGCAATGGCCTCCAGGTGGTCCAGGCCGCTTTGCGTCTCCACCTGCACCAGCAGGCAAATGCTGTCGTTCGCCTCGCGCGCGTAGTTGGGGCGGCGGCCCCAGCGCGAGGCGCGTGTGCCCGCCATGCCGCGCAGGCCGCTCTTGTCGTCGGCCTGCGGGTAACGTGTGGCGCGCACCAGCTGTTGGGCTTGCTCCGGGGTATCGACCATGGGCACCAGCAGGGTCTGAAAACCCAAGTCCAGGTACTGCTTGATGTTGGCCACACCGGCCTCGCCATGGCCCAGGGGGATGCGGCCGATGGGGTGCGAAGCCGGGAAGGGCGCGATGGCCTGCAACTGGGCCAGCATGCTGCGCAAGTCATTGGGCGCGTGCTCGCCATCGAGCAGCAGCCAGTCGAAACCAGCCTCGGCGCAAATCTCGCTCGTGTAGGCGTTGGCCAGACTCAGCCACAGGCCGATTTGGGCTTGCTGGTTGGCGAGGGCTTGTTTGAAGGCGTTGGTGTTATTGGTCATGGTCATGCTGTAGTTGCTGGGTGGTTGAACAAAGGGTGGAGGTTGCTGTGCCGCCCGTCATAGACCTCAGCGCCCTCGTCAATCTGGAGCGTGATGCCGATGTGGCGGGATGAAAACACGGGCGCAAAGTGCGCTTTGACCTGCATCAGCAACTGGTCGCCCAAGTGCTTTTTGACAGCGGCAGAGCGGCCCGCCGCCATGCGCAGATTGAGATAGACAAAAGCGTAGTCGCGTTGGCCATCCGCTATGGCCGAGTGCGGCGCCGGGTAGGCCAGCACGCGCGTGCCGCCGGTGGGGAAGACTTGCTTTCCCGCCTCGTCTTTTTGTTCCAGCATGACATCGGCCAGGCTGCGGCACAGCGCGGTCATGTCGGTTTCGGCGTCGAGCTTGGCGGTGTAGAGGATGACGAGGTGGGGCATGGTGAGGGGCAGCGAGCGTGTGAGTCGAATCGGCGTTAAGTGGAGGATTTTGACAGCAGGCAACGTTACTGATATCTGTTGTTTTATACAGTATCATTTACCCCATGGCCAAAGACAAAACCATCTACACCTGCAACGAATGCGGCGGCATCAGCCCTAAGTGGCTGGGCAAGTGCCCGCACTGCCAGGCCTGGAACACGCTGATCGAATCCGTGGCGGAAAGCGCCGCGCCGACCAAAAACCGCTTTGCCGCGCTGGCCAAAACTGCCGAGGTGATGACGTTGGCCGATATTGACGCCACCGACATGGCGCGCACGCCCACCGGGCATGACGAGCTGGACCGCGTGCTGGGCGGCGGCATTGTGGAGGGCGGCGTGATACTGATTGGCGGCGACCCTGGCATCGGCAAGTCCACCCTGCTATTGCAGGCGCTGGATTCTCTGCAACGAACCAATATGAGCACCTTGTACGTCACCGGCGAGGAGAGCGGCGCGCAGGTGGCTCTGCGTTCGCGTCGCTTGGGGCTGGAGGGCTCGCAGGTCAAGGTGCTGGCGGAGATTCAGCTGGAAAAAATCCTCGCCACACTGGCCCACATGCAGCCTGGCATTGCGGTGATTGATTCGATCCAGACCGTTTATTCCGAGCAACTCACTTCGGCCCCCGGCTCGGTGGCGCAGGTGCGCGAGTGCGCGGCGCACTTGACGCGCGCGGCCAAGGCCAGTGGCGTGTGCGTGGTGCTGGTAGGCCACGTGACCAAAGAGGGCGCGCTGGCCGGGCCGCGTGTGCTGGAGCACATGGTGGATACCGTGCTGTATTTCGAGGGCGACACGCACAGCAGCTTTCGCCTGGTGCGCGCCATCAAAAATCGTTTTGGGGCGGTCAACGAAATTGGCGTGTTTGCCATGACCGAAAAAGGCCTTAAGGGCGTGAGCAACCCGAGCGCCATTTTCCTAAGCCAGCACGCCGAGCCGGTGCCCGGCAGTTGCGTGATGGTGACGCTGGAGGGCACGCGCCCCCTGTTGGTGGAAATCCAGGCGCTGGTGGACAGCGGCGGGCCGTCGCCCCGGCGTCTGTCCGTGGGTCTGGACAAAGACCGACTGGCCATGCTGCTGGCCGTGCTGCACCGCCATGCGGGGGTGGCCTGCATGGATCAGGATGTGTTTGTGAATGCGGTGGGCGGCGTGCGCATCAGCGAGCCCGCGGCTGACCTGGCAGTGTTGCTGGCAATCACCTCCAGCTTGCGCGGCAAGCCTCTGCCCAAAGGCTTTTTTGCGTTTGGCGAGGTTGGTTTGGCAGGTGAAGTGCGCCCGGCCCCGCGCGGGCAAGAGCGCCTCAAAGAAGCGGCCAAGCTGGGCTTTAGCGTGGCCGTGGTGCCCAAGGCCAATGTGCCCAAAAATCTCAAGAGCAAAGATTTTGAGGGTCTGACCATCCACGCGGTAGAACGGGTGGAGCAGGCAATGGAGTTGGTGCGTTCGCTGGGCTAGTTCCGCACAATGCTGCCGCCTGAGTTTTTAACGGCATCCCCCACGGCAAAGCCAGGGTCTTTGTCAAATTCAAAACTGTGTTTGCTGGCGTTGGTGTACTGCACCGTCACGTGCCAGACTTTATGGGTTTTGACTTTGCCCTCGATCACCTTGCCCGCATAAGCACCGCCCGCAGCCCCGGCAATGGTGGCCAAGTCTTTGCCCACACCGCCGCCGACTTGGTGGCCCAAGAGGGCACCGGCCACGCCACCGGCAATCATGCCCACGGCACTGCCTTCGCCTTCTTTCTCGGTGACAGACACGGACACGACTTTGCCGCAGTCCGCGCAGGCCACTGGGGCGCTGGCTTTTTGGGCTGTCGCTGTTGTTGCGGTCACGGCGGGTGTCGCTGCGCTCATCTTGGTTTTGGCTGCGGCCAGGGCTTTGTCGTATTCCGTCTTGGCATCACGGCGGCATTGAAGTCGCGCGGTGGAAGAGGCTTCGTCATTGCACAGGGTTTTATCGCTGGTGTAGCGATCCATGGCCGTTTTGCTGTCGGCGGTGTACTGGGCTTTGGGGGTGGCGGGGGCTTGGGCTGACGCGGCGCAGCTCAGTGCCGATAGCGCCACGGCGGTGGCCAGAGCGAAGAGGTTGTTTTTCATGGGAAGGCTCCTTAAAGGTCCGGGCAGAAGTTCTGCGCCATCCAAGCCTAGCACCGTGCCATCAAAAATCCAAGCTGATCAATCGCTCAAACCCGTAAATAGTGTGCAAAAAACGTCATCGTTCGTTCCCACGCCAGCTTGGCGGCAGCGGCGTCAAAGCGCGGTGTGGTGTCGTTGTTAAAGCCGTGCTGGGTGCCTGCATAGCTGTGCGTGGTGTAGCGCCCACCCGCTGCCTTGAGAGCAGCCTCGTAGGTGGGCCAAGCCGCGTTAATGCGCTCATCCACTCCGGCAAAATGAATCAACAGGGGCGTTTTAACTTTGGCCGCATCCTCCGCAGGCGGGTGGTTGCCATAGAAGGGCACTGCGGCGGTCAGGTCGGGCAGCCGCGTGGCCAGGCGGCGGCTGCGGCGATGAAGTCTGGCAGGGTCTTTTTCTGGTCCAGCGTGGCAAACAGCGCACGCGCCTTGTCTTCGTCACCGGGGTAGCCGCCCAGGGGGGTGAGCGCGTCGGGCGCAAAGGCCAGGTAGCCGTCCAGCGCCAAGCGGCGGGTGATGTCTTCGATGTGCGGGTTCAGGCCCCGGTTTTCGTGCACGACCAGGACGGCGGGCAGTTTGCCGTTGATATAGGCTTCGGCATTCGTGGGCTTGGCCACATAGGCCTTGATGCTGCCGTAGCCGCCGGGCGAAGCCACAGTCACCACCTCGGTCTGAATGCGCTTGTCGTCCTTGGTCACCACCTGCGCGGCGGCAAAGTTGGGGCTGAGCCGTCCAGCTGCGTGAAATCGGGTGCAACTTAAACTACCGCCAAGTCTGTCTTGATGATGGGGTCCACTTCAGCATAACCTGAGAAAATCAGCCCATGCCGTTTAAAAAATTTCTTATTCCCGCAGGCGGTGTTTTTCTCGTCGCCTATGCGTTTTACGCCTACAGTTGGCCCGGCGTGGCCGTGGCCTTGGGTGGGTTGGTGATGTGGATGCTGCTGCACTTCACGCGCATGATGCACGTCCTCAAACGCGCGTCCAACCACCCCGTCGGCACGGTGGGCAGTGCGGTCATGCTCAACGCCAAGTTGCAACCCGGCGTGACGCTGATGCACGTGGTGGCCATGACCAAGTCGCTCGGGGCGCTACAGTCGCCCAAAGACGAGCAGCCCGAGGTGTACCGCTGGAGCGATGGTTCCGATTCTCACGTCACCTGTGAATTCAGCCACGGCAAGCTGGTGAAGTGGGAGATGGTG
>JANPNG010000102.1:0-3260 GCA_031427355.1 Hylemonella sp. | reverse complement strand
GGAGGCTGATGGAGTTGGTCGCGTAATCCACCTACTCCGCAATCCCACCCACCACCTGGCTGAACCCGCCGTCCACATAGGTGATCTCAGCGCTCACGCCTGCTGCCAGGTCGCTGAGCAAGAAGGCCGCGACGTTGCCCACGTCTTCAATGGTGACGTTGCGCCGGATGGGGGAGGTCTCGGCTACTACGCTCAAAATCTTGCCAAAGCCTTTGATGCCGCTGGCGGCCAGGGTTTTGATGGGGCCAGCGCTGATGCCGTTGACGCGCATGCCTTTGGGGCCGAGCGACTCGGCCAGGTAGCGCACCGACGCCTCCAAGCTGGCTTTGGCCAGGCCCATGGTGTTGTAGTTGGGCACGGTGCGCATGGCACCCAGGTAGGTGAGCGTGAGCAACGCTGATTTGGGGTTGAGGTAGGGCAGGGCGGCCTTGGCCATGCCGGGGAAGCTGTAGGCGCTGATGTCGTGGGCAATTTTGAAGCCCTCGCGGCTTAGGCCGTCCAGAAAATCGCCAGCGATGGATTCGCGTGTGGCGTAGCCGATGGCGTGCACGAAGCCGTCAAAGGTGGGCCAGGTTTTGGATAAGTCGGTGAAGAGTTGGGCGATTTGCTCGTCGCTGCCCACGTCGCAATCAAAGATCAGCTTGGAGCCAAAGTCGGCGGCAAATTCGGTGATGCGGTCTTTAAAACGCTCGCCCACATAGCTGAAGGCCAGCTCTGCACCCTGCGCATGGCAGGCCTTGGCGATGCCATAAGCGATGGATCGGTTGGACAAAACACCGGTAATCAATAATTTTTTGCCTGTCAGGAAGCCCATAAGTCTCTCAGGTGGTAAATGTGTGGAGAATTGTCGCATGCGGAAATTTTGTTTTTTAATGCCCCTGTTTTTATCGCTGTGTGTTGCGATTTTTTCACCGTCTGTTCGGGCTGCACACGCGTATGGCCAGTTTGGCGACGTGAAGTACCCGGCCAATTTCCCGCACTTTGATTACGTCAACCCCAGCGCGCCCAAGGGTGGTGAGATGACGTTGGTGCCGCCCACACGGCTGTCCAACTTTGACAAGTACAACCCCTTCACGCTCAAGGGCAGTGCACCGCCTAGCCTCAACGGCCTGGTGTTTGAGACGCTGTTAACGGGCACGATGGACGAGCCCACCACGGCTTATGGCTTGCTGGCGCAGGATGTCACGGTGGCCCCAGACCGGCTCTCGGCGGTGTTCACCTTGAACCCCTTGGCCAAATTTCATAACGGGGACGCGGTGCTGGCCTTGGATGTCAAACACTCGTTTGACCAGCTCACGTCCAAAGAAGCAGCCCCCCAGTACCGCACAATTTTTGGCGAGATCAGTGGGGTGACGGTGCTGAGCGAGCGTGCCGTGCGTTTTGACTTCAAACGCGTCAATGCGGAGTTGCCTTTGATTGCGGGCAGCCTGCCGGTGTTCAGCCGCCAGTGGGGTGTGGTCAACGGGGTGCGTAAGCCGCTGGACAAGATCGTGACCGATACCCCGATAGGCAGTGGCCCCTACCGCATAGGCAAGGTTAATTTTGGCAAAGACATCAGCTACGAGCGCGATGCAGGCTATTGGGCGCGCGACTTGAACGTGCGCAGGGGCCTGTACAACTTTGACCGCATCACCTACAAAATTTACAAAGACAACACGGCCCAGTTAGAGGCCTTTAAGGCCGGTGAGTTTGACTTTATCCAGGCCTTCATCGCGCGTGAATGGGCGCGTGCCTACAGTGGGCGGGCGTTTGATGCTGGGGTGCTGATTAAAAAAGAACTCAAGCACGGCAACGCGGGTGATTTTCAAGGCTTTCAGTTCAACACCCGGCGCGAGAAGTTCAAGGACGTTCGCGTGCGCCAGGCGATTGCGTTGGCCATGGATTTTGAGTGGCTCAATCGCCAGCTTTTTTACAACACCTACACCCGAGTTCGCGGGTATTTTGTGGGCAGTGACTTTGAAGCCAAGGGCATGCCCACTGCGGACGAGTTGAAGTTGCTGGAACCCTTGCGCTCCCTATTGCCTGCTGAAGTGTTTACCCAGCCGGTGCCGCAACCCCCGGTGACCAGTTTGGAGCCCGCGTCGGGCCACACGCTGCGCGACAACTTGCGACAAGCGCGAGACCTGCTCGCGCAGGCCGGCTGGACCTACCGCGACGGTGCACTGCGCAATGCGAAGGGCGATGTTTTTTCTATCGAATTTTTAGACAACTCTGGCTCCATGGGGCGCGTGGTGACGCCCTATGCCAAGAACCTGGAGAAGTTGGGTATTGAGGTGAATTACAAGGTGATCGACTACGCCATTTTGCAAAAACGCTTGGATGTGTTTGACTTTGAAATCATCAGCAACCGCATTGTCGGCAGTGAAGCACCGGGCACGGAGTTGTTGGAGCGCTTTGGCTCCAAGGCTGCGGATTCAGAAGGGTCCAGCAACGTCATTGGCTTGAAAAGCCCGGCGGTAGATGCTTTGCTAGACCGCATCATGTCGGCCAAAACGCGGCCTGAACTGGTGGCCCGCGTGCAGGCGCTAGACCGGGTCTTGCGCCACGGCCATTACGCCGTGCCGCACTGGTACAGCAGCGTGCACCGGGTGGCTTACCGTGCGGGCCTGTTTGAGCAAGCTTCCACCACACCACGCTACTACCAGCCCGAATCTTGGGTAACCTCCACCTGGTGGGCCTCACCGGCCAATCTCGCCGCGCAAGCAAAAGCATCAGCCGCCCTTGATGCAAAGAAAGCACCCTGAACATGTTGGCCTACATCCTCAAACGCTTGTTGTTGATGGTGCCCACGTTGTTGGGCGTTTTGCTGTTGACCTTTGTGGTGATTCAGTTCGTGCCCGGTGGGCCGGTGGAGCAGATGGTGGCCCAACTCCAGGGGCGTGACTCGGGCGGGGAGGGGGCTGCGGCTACAGGCGCGGGTTACCGGGGCCGCCAGGGCGTGGACGCGGCCCGGATTGCGGAGATCAAAGAGTTCTACGGTTTTGACAAACCGGCGCATGAGCGCTTCATCCAGATGCTGGGGCAGTTCTCTCGCTTTGACTTGGGCAAGAGTTTTTTCTACCCCAAAGATGTCTGGGCCTTGGTGAAAGAAAAGTTGCCTGTGTCCATCAGCCTGGGGCTGTGGACTTTTTTCCTCAGCTACGTCATCTCCATTCCATTGGGCATTGCCAAGGCGGTGCGTGCGGGCTCGCGCTTTGACACGCTCACCAGCCTGCTGGTGCTGGTGGGCTATGCCATACCGGGTTTTGTGTTGGGGGTGG
>JANPNG010000101.1:0-2502 GCA_031427355.1 Hylemonella sp. | reverse complement strand
CTGGCTGAGGTTGAAGACTTCGTCGATTTCCTTCGCGAACGCGAGGCAGAGCAGCGCCTTACGCAGGCTGCGGCCAAGGCCAGTGAGGCAAGCTTTGCGCAGGTCTGGCAGAACGACGACGACGCGGCCTACGACCGGATGTGACCCGATGGCCAACCCGGCAAGGTTCAACTTTGGCGAGGCCATGGTCGGCAACTGGCGGGGCGCCGGGCTCATCAAAGAATCGGTTCTCAAGCCTGTCCTCACTACCATCGAGCAAGGCTTGGTCTTGCGCATCATGGGCCAACTGGCTGCGGCCGATGTCAAGAGCCTGCGTGAGGTGCTTGCAGAGGTGATCGCTTAGGGCGTTGGCATGCCGCGCTGGGCAGCTTCCCAGCAAGACGCCGCAGAAACTGCCAAGTCTGGTGCGGCTTGCAGCTTTGCCAGCACAGGTGCCGGGGTCGAGCATGGCGTCTTGGGCAAGGTCATCCAATTTACGTATAGTGCGTATTCATACGCAAATCAGGAAGCCGCCATGCAGACCATCAGTGCCACCGATCTGGCCCGCAACACGCGAGAGGTCCTTGACAAGGTGGTCACAGGCGGCGAGGTTGTGGCCATCGAGCGCAACCATGCCTTGATTGCGCAAATCGGTCCTGCTGAGCGCACCATGACCGCCACGCAGGCCTTGACCGGCCTGCCCTTGCCCATCTTGACCGCCGCGCAGGGTGCTGCGTGGTTGGAAGACAGCCTGCAAGGCTTCGACGATGCGGTGCCCAACCCATGGGCATGATTTTCGACAGTTGCATCTGGGTAGCGCTGGCTTCGGGCCAGATCGATCGAAGCCAGGTGGCCAGCGCCGCGAAAGACGCACCGGTGTTCACATCGGTCATCTCGCTGGGTGAACTGGCTTTCGGCGTCGAAGTCTGCCCAGATTCCGCCGTGCGTGCCCTGCGTGCTGCCTGGTTGCGCCAGATTGAAACGCGTCCGTCGCTGGTTGTTACGCGTCACACCGCCGCTGCTTTTGGCGTGCTGGCCGCCGCAGTCAAAAAGGCCGGCCGCTCACCCCGGCCCCGCTACAACGACTTGTGGATAGCGGCCCAGGCCATCGAACACGGCCACACGCTCTTGACGCTGAACACCAATGACTTCACTGGCCTGCCGGGCCTGCAACTGGCGCTGCTGGAGCCCAGGCCGCAAAGCTGACCAGTGATCTGACCGCTCTGGCAGCCGTGCCCTTCATTCGCGGGGTGCTGTAGCGTCTGCTCACGCTTTACTGGCAGAACGACGACGACGCGGCCTACGACCGGATGTGACCCGATGGCCAACCCGGCAAGGTTCAACTTTGGCGAGGCGATGGTCGGCAACTGGCGGGGCGCCGGGCTCATCAAAGAATCGGTTCTCAAGCCGGTCCTCACCACCATCGAGCAAGGCCTCGTCTTGGGCCTCATGGGCAAGGCCCGTGGCATCTGCACCTTTCGGCCTGCTGGTGCAGTCGGGTCTCTAGGCCTCGAACGGGTTCAGCAGCGGCACGCCGAAGGCCTTGAAGTCGGCCACGTTGCGGGTCACCACCGGCAGGCGGTGGATCTGGGCGGTGGCCGCAATCATGGCGTCCTCAAACAAGGTGTCTGACCTGCGGTGCATCAACCGGGTCCAGGCCCGTAGAAGCCAGCGGCGCAGCCTGCCATTTCATCACCGGAAGTGGGTTGTTTGCGGTATCGTGGGCACTACCATGCCTAGCGCGTCAAAAATCGTGATCGATACCAATGTGCTGGTGTCTGCTTTGCGTTCCAAGCATGGATGGTCGTTCGCACTGTTGTCGTCCATTGGCACCGGCCTGTTCGACCATGTCGTTACGGTGCCTTTGGTCATGGAGTACGAAGACGTCTTGCTGCGCCCGGGGATGGTGCCGCTGTCAGCAGCAGCAGTTCACGCGGTGGTTGACTACCTGTGCGCCACCGGCACGCAACAGGAAATCCATTTCTTGTGGCGCCCGTTGCTGCCCGACGCGAAGGACGACTTGGTGCTTGAGGCGGCAGCGAACGGCAGTTGCGCCTACGTGGTTACGCACAATGTGCGTGACTTTATCGGTGCGCAGAAGTTGGGCATCGCTGTCACAACGCCCGCAGATTTCATGGGCAAATTCTGAGAGGTTCCCATATGGCCGCCATGAGCATCCGCCTTCCAACATCGCTACACCGCAATGCCCGCGCTTACGCTGAACAGGAAGGCATTTCGGTCAACCAACTGATTGCTACGGCGCTGGCCGAAAAGCTGGCAGCACTGGGGGCGCAAGACTTCCTGGCGTCGCGCGCGGCGCGGGGCTCACGCAGCGTCTTCGATCAAGCGCTGGCGCAGGTGCCCGAAGTTGGGCCCGTGGTTGATGGCGATTTGCGGGTGCGTTAGCGGCAGTGGTCTTGCCTGTCGCCGTAACGCGGCACGGCCAGACGGTGGGCTTTTTCGTCCCAACGGCCCGCCCAGCCCAGGCTGACCTGCAAGCCTTGCGTGAAGCAGCTGACAAAT
>JANPNG010000100.1:0-1686 GCA_031427355.1 Hylemonella sp. | reverse complement strand
GAGGTCACCATGCGGCCCGAAAACACGATTGACCTCGCGGGCGATGACGCCATCAAAATGCAAAAACTCCTGGACGTGCTCGAAGACCTGGACGACGTGCAGGCGGTCTATCACAACGCAAATATTTCCTTATGAACATTCTTGTCATTGGTGGCGGCGGCCGTGAACACGCGCTGGCCTGGAAACTGGCCCAGTCTCCTAAAGTGCAGAGGGTGTACGTCGCTCCGGGCAACGGCGGCACGGCGCGTGATAAGCGCCTGAAAAATATCAACATCACTGATGTCGCGGCGCTGCGCGAGTGGGCCATTGCCGAGAAAATTGAACTCACGGTGGTCGGGCCAGAAGCCCCGCTGGCGGCCGGTGTGGTGGACGAGTTTCGCACCCATGGGCTGCGCGTGTTCGGCCCGACCAAGGCGGCGGCGCAGTTGGAAAGCTCCAAGACCTTCTCCAAGGCCTTTATGCAGCGCCACGCCATTCCCACGGCGGCTTACGACACCTTCACCGACCCAGTGTTGGCCCATGCCTATGTGGACAAAATGGGCGCGCCCATTGTCATCAAGGCCGATGGCCTAGCCGCAGGCAAGGGTGTGGTGGTGGCCATGACGCTGACCGAGGCGCACGAGGCGATTGACTTCATGCTGCTGGACAACACGCTGGGCGTGAGCCACAACACGGGCGGCGCACGCGTGGTGATCGAGGAGTTCTTGCAGGGAGAAGAAGCCAGCTTCATCGTGCTGTGCGACGGCAAAAACGTTATCGCTTTGGCCACCAGCCAAGATCACAAGCGCCTGCTCGATGGCGACCAAGGCCCCAACACGGGCGGCATGGGTGCGTATTCGCCAGCCCCCGTGGTCACGCCCGAGGTGCACGCCCGCGCCATGCGCGAGGTCATCCTGCCCACCATCAAGGGCATGGAAAAAGACGGCATCCCTTACACCGGGTTTTTGTATGCGGGTTTGATGATTGACGAGCACGGTCACATCAAGACGCTGGAGTTCAACTGCCGTATGGGTGATCCGGAGACCCAGCCGATTTTGATGCGCTTGAAGAGCGATTTGGTTGATGTGCTGTGGGCGGCGACCGAACCAGGGCCACATGGGAAGCTAGACCAAATCGATCTGGAGTGGGATCGCCACATCGCTCTGGGCGTGGTCATCGCGGCGCCGGGCTACCCGATGAACCCGCGTAAAGGCGGCGTGATCACCGGCCTGCCCAAAGACAGCGATGAGGCTGTGGTGTTCCACGCCGGTACGGTCATGCAAGACGGTCAGGTGCTCACCAGCGGTGGCCGTGTTTTGTGCGTCACTGCGCTAGGCGACACGGTCAAGCAGGCGCAACAAAGGGCCTATGAGCTGGCCCAAGGCATTCGCTTTGAGGGCATGCAGTACCGAACGGACATCGGTCATCGGGCCATGAAAAACTGATGCGCACGGCCAACGAATTTCCCCCGCCTCATCCCGTGCAGTTCACCGGCAGCTCGCTGGCGCGTTGGGTGTTGGCGCGCTTGGGTTGGCAGGTGAAATTTGAAGGCTTGCCTGCCTTGCAGGGCATGGTTGTGGTGTACCCGCATACCAGTAACTGGGACTTTGTTGTGCTGATTTTGGCGAAGTGGGCCGTTGGAATACCTGTGCACTTTTGGGGCAAAGACAGCCTGTTTCGCATCCCCTTGTTCGGTGCATGGCTGCG
>JANPNG010000099.1:0-10930 GCA_031427355.1 Hylemonella sp. | reverse complement strand
GGACCCTTTATAGGCCAGGTATTTGGCCAGCGCTTTGGGGGCCAGTACACGCAGTAACCAACTTTCACCCACTTGCGCGAAATGCGTCACGGTACCGATGCCATCGACATGGCCCGACACAATATGGCCACCCAGGCGATCGTGCGCCCGCAAGGCTTTCTCCAGGTTGATGGGTCCGGTCTGCGCCAGCCCGGCGGTCTTGTCCAGCGATTCAGCGGAGACATCAACCGTGAACTGGCGTTGTGCTGCGTCGAGCGTGGTGACGGTCATGCAGGCGCCATTGAGCGCAATGCTGTCGCCCAGCCCGACGTCGTCAAGATAAGCGGGCGGGCACTCAATGCTGAGGCGCTTGCCGTGTGTAGAAGAGCTGCCCAAAGCGTGAACAGCGACGATGCGCCCCACGCCGGTAATGATTCCGGTAAACATCCGGGTATTTTCGCAGGTAAAGAGCCCTTGGTCGGTCGATCCCGCAAAAACTGCTCAGTTAGAACTGATCTCGTCCCGGAATTCGGGCCAGGATGCGCAGGTCTGGCCCCAGCATCTCTGTGGATTTGAACTCAAGCGCAATGGCCTGCGACAGTTCTGACAAAGGCCCGAAACTGGCCATGTCGCAGCCTTGGCCAATCAGCTTGGGGGCCAGGTAGACCAGCAGTTCGTCGACCAGTCCTTCCCGAATCAGCGAGCCATTGAGCTTGTGGCCCGCTTCCACGTGCAGCTCGTTGATTTCGCGTGCGGCCAGATCGCGCAGCATGGCGGCCAGGTCAACCTTGCCCTGTGTGCCAACCCGCTGGCCGGGCAGGTAAATGACGGTGGCACCGCATGCCTCCAGCGCCGCTTGTTTGCTGACATCGGGCACGGCCGCATAGATATAGGTGGTGCGGCCTGCCAGGAAAAGCTGAGCGTCCAGCGGTGTTTCCAACCGACTGTCTACCACAACCAAATGCGGCTGGCGCGGTGTGTCCACTCGTCGCACATCCAACCGTGGGTTGTCTGCCAGCACGGTGCCAATGCCCGTCAGCACCGCGCTGGCGCGCGCGCGCCAGGCATGGCCGTCGGTGCGGGCGGCATCCGATGTGATCCATTGGCTCGTGCCGTTGTCCAGGGCGGTCTTGCCATCCAGCGAGGCGGCAATTTTCATTCGTACCCAAGGTGTTTTGCGGATCATCCGACTGAAAAAGCCGATATTGAGTTCGCGCGTTGCCCGTGCCACGGGGTCATCGGGCGGGAGCACACTGACCTCGATCCCCGCCGCCCGCAGCCGTGCGATACCTTGGCCAGCGACCAGCGGATTGGGATCCTGCTGGGCTACCAGCACCCGATGGATGCCAGCATCGATTAGCGCGTCGCAACACGGTGGCGTGCTGGAACTTGGTGTCAAGAAGTCTCAGCCGATAAGCGGGCTGAACTCATGGAGCTCTTGAACGAGTCGCCGCGCACGACAAGTACATCGACCCCGCGTTGTCACTTGCCGCTGATGGTGGTCCGACCGACCACGCAGCTACTCTATGACATTCTTCATTTCGACCCTGCGGATGCGAAGCGTCTGAGGCGACAGGGAGTGGCAGACTGCCTTAATCTCTTGGCGAACAGGGACCACATAACAGCCTACAACCAGCATCGATGGACCGAAGAGATTGAGTAAGTGGACGCCCACCACAGCGCGTTACCCGGAAATTCAAAACTAGGTGATAAATCTTACGGAAAATTCAAAACTTAGTGATAAATGAGTTCAAAAATAACCAAATGGCTGCGTTTTAACTTGTTTCATCAATAGGATGGCTTCAAAACTCTCTAAACATCGACACCTGTCTGTGTCGGGTGAGGCGTGGCCCATAATTCCGCCATGATTCGCCCACCCGTAAACGACTTCATGACTGGCAAAGCAGGGCGGGGTATGGCTGCCGTCGTAGCGCGGCTGTATGGCTATGCCTTGATGGGCTGGCTGGTTGTCACGCGTTGGGATCGGCTGCGGGAACCCCAATTGCGCCAGCAACTGCACCGTCAGGTTCATCTCGTCGGTATTTCGGCCCTGCCGGTGATCGTCGCCCTGGCCGTGCTGACCGGTGCGGCGGCGGTCACGCAGGTCACAGCGCTGGTCGGTACGGGTAGCGATGCGGCGCAAAAATGGCTGTTTTATGGTTTGTTCTTTGAACTCGCACCCTTGTTTTGTGCGTTGGTCCTGGTGGCCCGCAGCAGCGCGGCCATGGCTTCCGAGCTGGTGGTGATGCATCTGCATGATGAGTTCACCGCCTTGCGCCGCATGGGCATACCCCCGGCGGATTATTTGCTGCTTCCTCGCGTTCTGGGCTTGGCGTTGGTGCTGCCAGCGGTGACAGTTTTGTTCCAGATCGTCTCCGTGGTCAGTGGCTGGCTCGCCGTGGCCTTGTTGCATGAGCAGCCCTTGTCTCAAATGGCGGGGCATTTTTTTGACTCGGCTGATGCGTGGATGACCCTGCTCAGTCTGGGTAAAAGCGCTGTCATGGGGCTGTTGATCGGCGTCATTGCCTGTCACCACGGCAGCAGCGCCGAGCGCTCGTCCCGAGCCATCTCGGACGCTGCGGTTCACGCCGTGGGTAATGGCTTGGTGGCAGTGTTTGGGGTGGACGTGGTGTTCGCGCTGCTGGCTTACTGGTTGCGGTGATGGGGCGTTTGAGCGCGCTCCATCCCCTCGCCCTGGTTCACAAGAGCAGGGCCATGTTCGTGTCCTGGGTGCGTCGCCTGGGTGCGCGGGCCTATCTGTTTTTGGCGCTGATTTTTTCGGTGGTAATCGTTGGCGATTGGGGAGTTCAGGGTTTTGTGTCCGGTGCTGAAATTCGCCTGTTTGACACCTTGATTTCCAAGCGCATCCTCACACCCAAGCCCGACCCGGACATTGTCATCCTCGACATTGACGAAGCCAGCCTGTCCGGCATGGCGGCGCAGCAGGGCCGCTGGCCATGGGCCAACCAGGTCTTCGGCGACTTGGTGCATAGCATTGAGGCGCAGCAGCCGAAGGCCATCGTCTTCGACATTCTGTTTTCTGACCGCGACAGCCTGCGCCCTGAGAGTGACGCCGCCTTCAACGCGGCGATTGCAGCCTCACGCACCACCTTTTTCCCCATGCTTCGGCTTGATCCACAAAACGACAAACTCAGCCGCATTCCGGTGGGGGCCTTGCCAGGGGTGCGGCCCTTGGAAGCCGCCGTGCCCGCCCCCGATCCTCAAGAGCCGATAGCGATCATCCTGCCCAAAGTTCCCGCAGCGATTGACAACGGGCGACTGGGTTCGCACCAGGTTCACCCGGACCATGACGGTATCATTCGCCGCTACCCGGGTTGGCTTGCGCACGCGGGTTGGCGCATTCCCTCGCTGCCGCAGCGCATGGCGGAGGAGTTCAACTGGCCGGGTGCGCCAGTTCAGGAAGCGCTGCTGAACTGGCGCGGGCCGCCCTTTACCTACCGCTATCTGCCCTTTATCGATGTCTATCGCGAGCTGGTTGAAGCCAAGCCAGAGCAGCCGGGCAAAGCCTTCGCCGGCAAAATCGTCATCATTGGCTCCACCGCGCCCAGTCTGTTTGATGTCAAGGGCACACCCATGGCACGCATCCACCCGGGCGTGGAGATCCTGGCCACGGCGATTGATAACTTCAAGAATGGCGACACCTTGCGCGAGCGACCAGCCTGGGTTATGCGTCTGGCCGCGCTGCTGCTGATCTGGAGCATGGCCATTGCGCTGTACCGGCAAGTCCACATCAACGTCTTTGACGCGGTGTTCGGTGCGCTGCAAGCGGGCCTGCTCGCGTTTGCCTTCGCGGTGTTGAATTTCTCCAACTGGTACCTGGACACCTCGGCCCCCTTGTCGCTGGGCCTGTTGTACTTCGCCGTGGCGCGTGTTTACCATGGCCAGTCACAAAAATGGCTGGCGAGCAGCCAATGGCAGGACATGGCCGAGTTAGCCCAAGGCACACGTTTGTTGGCCGTCATGGCGATTCGACTCAACGGGGGAAAGCCCGCCGAGCGACGGCACCTCCAGAGTCAGCTAGACCGTCTGGTGGCCACGTCCAAGCTGGATGCGGGACGTGCGACGCACCTGATTGAAGACCCCGGTTGGGTACAAAGCGTGTTTGCCGATGCGATGCTGGTGTACTGGTTGTGCGAGGACGCAGGAGCAGACTGGCAGGCCGACGCTTCGGTCATGGTTGCAGCGATGGGGCAGCCAGGGGTTCTGTCGTTTGACTCGGCACGGCTTTGCTTTGGACGGGCTGACAAGCTTCTGTGCTGGAATACCACGAACGGATGGACTTCAGAAGCCTTTGCTACTATTCTTGCCGCGTTGACGGCTACCGTTCCCACTCGTCCTTTAAGGGTAGAAGAATGAAAAAAATGCAGGGGCTGGCCTTGGCGGCCATTTTCACCACGGTCTTGAATTGGGTCCATGCGGCTGAGCCGATCAAAGAAAAACCCGCTGCCCCCAAGCCTTTGAGCGGCGCGGCGCTGTTGCAGCTAGACGATGGGCGCAGCGGGCGCGGCAATTTGATTGCCACCACCGGTATCCGGGGTTTCAGCAAGCCGCCTTCGGCCACCTCCCACGCCTTGATCATGACGATCGGGGACTACCAGGGCAATATCCCCAAGCTCAAGGGTGTGCCGTTTGATGCCGCCACCGCCACCGAGATCGCCCAGCGCATGGGCGTGCCAGCGGCCAATATCCATGCGTTGAAAGATGGTGAGTTGACACTGGAAGGCATGCGCCGGGCCATGGATGAGCTGGAAGCCAAATTGGGCGGCAACGACCAAGTATTCATCTACTACTCGGGGCACGGCGGGCGCCAGTTGGTACAGGAAGAGGGTGAAGAGCGTTGCGCCGAATCACTCATCACAGTCGATGGCCAGGGCTTTACCGACACCGAGATGGAAAGTCGCTTGAAGCGCTTCTCCGAAAAAGCCCAAAAAACCATTGTGTTTCTGGATGCCTGCCACTCCGGTGGCGTGACCACCCGCTCGGTGAGTAGCGCGCCCGCAGCCTATATGGCCAAGTCCTACACCCCACCCGGATTGAGTTGCGTCAAGCCCACCAACATTTTGACGCGCGGTATTTTGGCCCCCAAAGCGGCGGGCAGTGGCGGCGGCAATTTTGTGCACATTGCGGCGGCGCGTGACAGCGAAATCTCGCTCGACCAGCCGGGTCGCGGTGGTGTGGCTTCGCAAGCCTGGCTGGCCTGCCTGTCGGGTGCGGCCAAAGATACCGATGGCAGCGGCGGCTTGTCGGCCCAGGAGATTCAGACCTGCGCCCAAGGCCGGATTGAAGAGCAACTCAAAGGCGCGCAAGGCTTTTTGCCACACCATGTGTCCATCATCGGCAACCCCTCCATGGTGTTGAGTTATGCGGTCAAGGAGGTTGCGTCTGAATCCACGCCCACCTCTGCGCCTGCGCCCGTCAAGGTGCCGGTTGTCCTGGCCGCTCCTGCGGTCACTGCGCCTGCCGCCGCCCCGGTGGCCCCGCCGCCCAGTGCCGCTGCCATCAAGCCTTCGGCACTGGCCGCGCTCAATGACATTTACAACAACCGCGACGACCGCCGCTTGGTCACGTTGACCGCTGCCAAGTCCAGCTTGAAGATTGGGCGTGACAACCTGGATTTCACCCTCAACTCGCGTGAAGGTGGCTATGTTTATTTGATGATGGTGGGCTCGGATGGTCAAACCTTTGACTTGTTGTTTCCCAACCAGCTGGACCGCAACAACCTGATTGAAGTGGGCGGCAGCATGCGCTTGCCGCGCCCAGCCTGGCAACTCTCGGCAGAAGGCCCGCCGGGCAAGGACACCCTGCTGGCCATCGTCACCGACAGCCCGCGCGATTTCACGGACGCGGGGCTCAAGCCCTCGGGCCCGTTTTCTGCGGTGGCCGCTGTTGCCGCCAAGGACATTCAGTTGGTGACGTCGGGCGGGGCGCAGACCGCAGCGGCGCAGTGCGCTGACGCTACCGCCACACGCAATATCAGCATCAAGAAAAGTTGCTCCACCGGCTACGCGGCAGCCTTGCTGACCATTGAAGAGGTGCGCTAGTTTTGAGCTTTCACGCCACCCTACAGGGTCGCACCTTGGTGCTGACGGATGCGGCACAGCGTGTGCTGCTGTCTGTGCCGCTGGACGCGGGCGGACGTCACCGCATGGTGGTGCCTGAGCGGGCGATGATTCGATCTGTATTGGAAGCGCTGGAGACGGTGCCTGGCGTGCAGGTGCTGCCTGCTGAGGGTGGACTGCTCAACGACATGACCGTGGCAGACAACCTCTCGCTGGCCTTGCGCTACGGTGTGGTTGCGGACGCGGCCACCGTCAAAAACTGGGAGCACACACTGCACCGCGCGTTTCGTGACTGCGGTTTGTCCGAAGTCCGAATCAGCACCCTCGGGCGCGAGCTGCCCATGAATCTGGAGCGCAGCGAGCGCTGGCTGGTCGGCTTTGTGCGCCACTTATTGCGCCCCGGCGAGTTGCTGGTGCTGGACCGCATCTTTGCCGGGCTGTCGCGCCAGCAAGCCAACGCCTTGATGGCGATGGAGGCGGTTCATCACACCTTCCACCCCCTGCGTCCCACACTGTTCATTGACCTCGATGCCCACGAGCTGCCCGCCCTGCCGGACTGCCGCAGCCTGATCGAGTTGGAGTCTGCCGCATGTCCATCCTGATTGAACAAGACAACGAAATTGAAAAGCTGCAAAAGGGAACGCGGCGTTTTCTGCTGTTCGGTTTGCTGGCCACGCTGCTGATCGTGGCGGCTATTCTGGTGCGCCAGGGTTTGTTTAGGCAGACCGCTTCGCTGGGTTTTGTGACCGAATCAGGGCATGACATCAACACAGGGCAGGTCGTCAAAATTGCCGGTTTTCGGGTGGGTGCCGTGGAGTCGGTGAGATTCAGGGCAGATGGCCAGGTGGAGGTGGCACTGGTGATCGACGCTTACGCCATGCGCTTTGTCACCCAGGACGCGGTGGTGGAGCTTTACAAAGAGGGCTTGGTCGGGTCAGCCGTGTTGGAGATCGTGCCCGGTGCCGACAAAACACGGCTCGCCGCCAACGATGCGAAATTGAAGTTTTCAAGGGCCGAAGGCTTGGGCGCCATGGCCAACAGCCTGCGCGACAAGATCATGCCTGTGCTGAGCGATATCAAGCTCATCACCGGGCATTTGGCCGACCCGCAGCAAGGCGTGCCTGCGACCTTGGCGCAAGTTCGCCAAGCCACCGCTTCGCTCAACACCCTGCTGCAAACCAGCAACCACCAGGTGGGCGTGGTGGGTCAGTCCGTCACCCGCGTCATGGGCAAGACCGAAGGGGTGATGGGCAAAACAGACGGTCTGATGGGCGACGCCCACGCCCGCATGACGCAAGTGGGCCAGACGCTGGAGACCGTCAATACGCGTCTGCCGGTCTTGCTGGACAAGACCCAAGGCATTGCCGATCACCTTGAGAAAATCACGGCCGATGCGCAAACCACCGTGCCTCCGGTGCTGCGTGATGGTGGTGCCGTTGCGGCCGATGTGCGGGAAATCATCACCGGTGCCAAGAGTGCCTGGCCGATTCGCAACCTGATTGATGAGCCTGCGGCCCAAAAGCTCAAGGCCGACAGTGATCCACGTACGGAGAGTGTTCGTGCGGCGCCTTAAATGTTCATGGTCTGGACTGATGTGGTTGCTTGTGTTGGGCAGCCTGTTTTTGGGTGGCTGCGCGTCTTCGTCCAAACCGCAACCGGAGCCCGTTTTACGCAGGCAGGCTCTGAACGCAGAGAAAGACGGTGCCCATCGTTATGCCCAAGGTGACTATGCCGGTGCCATTCGCCTGTTCTCTGAAGCGCAGCGCCTACAGCAAAGCGGGGATGACGTGAGCGCTGCTGCGCGCAACCGCCTGCATCAGGCGCAGGCTGAACTGGCACTGGGGCAGGCCGCACTCGCTTTGAGCTATGCAAGCGAGGTGCGCGAAAGCACTTTGTTGGTGTCATCTTTGCTGCTTCAGACGCAGGCGCATCTGGCACTGCAACAGGTGCCGATGGCTCAGGCCAGCTTGGGCCAACTGCTCCCCCTGTGCGCGGCGGGCTGTGCCGATCTGGGGCGGCTACGACTCTTGCAGGCGCGCACCGCGTTAGCACAAGGGCAGACTCAAGAAGCGCTGGCCTACGCCCAGACGGCATTGCCTTTGCTGCACGAACAGCAGGAAGAGCGCGAATTGGCCAACGCCTGGCGTTTGAGTGCGCAGGCCTCATCCAAGCTGGGCGATACGGCTGCGGCGCTGGCATCGGCCGAGTCGGCACTGGCCATCGATCGACAGTTGGCCTTGCCCGAAAAAATCGCCCGTGACTGGCTGTTGATCGGCAATATTCAGCGGCGCTCTCAATCGGCACAAGCCACATCGGCCTATCAACGTGCGCTGGCCGTGGCGCAAGCTGCCGGTCTGGCGGAGGTCGTCCAACTCGCCAATGAGGCGCTCAAGGAGTCTGCTCAATGAAAACCCCTTCTCCCCACTGGTCACGTTGGATGGCGCTTTTTCTGGCGACTTGTTTGGTCGCCCCCGGCATGGCGCAAAGTCCGGCCCCCGCGCCTGCGACGATGCCAGACAGCAGCCCGTCGAGCGAAGAGTTGCAACCCAAGTTCATATGGGGACTGCTCATCAATATCGCCATCAAATTTGCCATGACGGCTTTCTCGACTTGGCAGGCCAGCAAGGTGACCACTGACCTGGCCAGCCCCTCCAACATGAGCAAGATTTTGATCACCTCGGCCAAGGTGCTGATAGTTCCCTTGAGCAGCTTGGTATCCCTGGCCTTCAAGTCTGCCGGCGCGCAGGAAAATACGGTGGTGGGCGAGCCCGCCAAGCCTTTGACGGTGGAGAACGGGCGAGAGAATTACCAGGCCGTGCATATTGCCATTGTCGGGTTTGACCGTGCGGGTGCGGCCACCGGCATCCAGCCGGTGACGGCGGGGTTTCGAACCGGGGATCGCATCAAGCTCAAGGTCTTGCCCACGTTTGATGGCCTGCTGGTGATCGAGAACATCAACCCTCAGGGCAAGCGGGTTCAGATTTTCCCGCCCAGCGCCAGCGATGTGGTTTCGGTCAAGGCTGGGGCTGAAATTTTGGTGCCCATGGCCAAGGATGATTATTTTGAATTTGCTGGCGTCACGGGCGATGAGCAACTGGTCATCACCATCCGCGATGCCCGTGCCTTTGGTGCGGCAGCGTCCAGTGTCGAAGTGAACCGCAAGGACGATAAAAACGGCTCTAGTTTCGTGCAAGAGACCGCTCTCGGCACCTACCCGGTGATTTCCCAATCACTCAGACTCAAGCACGGCAACTGAGTCGAATGCTGTTCACTTACCGTTCGGGCTGAGCCTGTCGAAGCCTTGCCCCCCTTCGACAGGCTCAGGGTGAACGGTCCTATCTGAACAGTATTACAACTGAGTCTCAGCGCCCCGGATCCCCGTACAACGCATAAGGCGCCCAAAACGCCGGATGCGCATAGGCATTGATGGCGCTGCCCCGGCCGTCCTTGGCCACCTCCTTGTCCAACACCTCCAGCATGGCGCGCTGCAAAGACTTGGCCCGTGACAAGCCCTCCACCTTTGAATAACGTTCAAACAGGTGGGTGACCAGTTGACGCGCCGAGACGGTCTCCACCGGCCAATGCGTGGCCAGCACCGAGCGCGAACCCGCATAGAAGAAACCACGCACCAGACCCGAGACCGCCTCAGAGCCGCTGCCGTCCGAGGCTGCTGTGTTGCAAGCCGACAAAACCACCAGATCGGCGTCGAGCGAGAGCTTGAGCACTTCGTCCAGCTTCAGTAATCCGCTGTAAATGTCCTGGCCCGGCGTGGGGGAGAGTGCCAGCGCTGGCTGGTCTAGCCCCGGCAAGTCACCCGCGACCAAGCCGTGAGTGGCAAAGGCCACGATGCGTCGGCTCTTCAGGTTGGCGCTGATGACGTTTTGCGGCGTGGCCTGAGCACCAAAAAAAGTGTCTTTAGTCAGATCGGCCGATAGCGCGGTGGCAATGGCCGTGATCTCATCACGCGTGTCGGGCAGCGCGGCGAGTTCGGGCACTTCAACAACGGCTGCGGCAGCGACTTGCGCCGCTGTGCTGGTGTTGTCTGAGCTGTCAATGCCGTGTTTGATCTCATCAAACTTCGGGGTCTGACTGATTTTGAGGTTGCGCGTGCCCCGGGACACCGCCACTGCTGCAGACGCATGCATGCCAAAGTCCGGGTCGCCAAAGCCAATAAACGGTGAACGCTGCGCTTTGGAACTGGCGACTGAACGCAGCGTCACCAAGGCGCTGACCGAAGGCAGGTAAGAGATAGCGGCCTTGCGCAGCAGCCAGGGGGTTTGCCGGTAATGGGACAGAGGCAGTCCGGCTTCGGCCTTGCCGGGGGCCTCATTCGTCACCAGCATCGAGAAGGGCACTTGCCCCAGCGCATCGTTGGCTACCACCAGCAAGGTGTCACCCTGGGCCCAAGCGCCCTCCACCGGGGCCAGAAACTCCTGGTAAATGGCATGGGCCGCTTCAACATCGAACTTCATGCGGTCAGGTGAGACGCCGGTGGTCAAGTCCACGGCATCACGCAAGCGCTTGACCTGCTCGGCCAGCCAGGCTTTGGGCTTGGGGCTGAAGTGGAATTGCAGTGCTGCATCGGGGCCACTAGCAGCCGCCCAGACATAAGTGCCCGCATCGGTCACATAAATGGAGAGCAAGGCCTCACCGGGCAGCAGGGCCTGGCGTGCAGTGGCTAAATCGGCTGGGCGCGGATTGACCAGCGCGTCGTACTTGGGGAACTGGCGGCGGATATCAACGAGGGCCTGGGCCTGTTCCTTTTGAATAGCCTCAATGCGTTTCTCCATGGCGGCAATCACGCTGGGCAACTGCTTGTCGGGCGGGGCCGATCGCTGGGCGATCAAGTTCTTATAGACCGCTTGCAGTTC
>JANPNG010000098.1:0-1562 GCA_031427355.1 Hylemonella sp. | reverse complement strand
ATCTTTCATCCGAAACACTTCCACGCCCACGCCGTCGCAGTCGGGGTAAACGTCGGGTTTGCAGCTTGACAGGCGCACCGCCTGCACCTGGGGATGCGCCAGTAGCTGGGTTAGCAAATCGTCGCACAGGGTCTCTTGCAGCTCGATATGGCCCTGCTGCACGCGATGAGCGATCACCTCGCGCACAAAATCGTAATCAACCACTTCTGCCAATTGATCGGTGGGTGAGGTGGATTGGGCATAGGGCACAAACAGCTCCACATTGAAGACCACCCGTTGGGTCTTGGCCTTCTCAAAGTCATGCGCGCCGATCTGCACGGCAATCTCATGATTGCGCAAAAAAATCCGGCGGCAATGCAGCGCCAAATGGGTGAGGGGGTCAAGCGTCATGGGGCGGGTTCAAGAGGTCATCCACCACAAACATCACGTCGCGGGGCAAAGGCAGCAGGTGCTGACCATTATCAACCGTCAGCGTCACGCCGGTGATGCAGGGGTTCTCAGCCAGAAACAGGCAGGTCGCCGCCACCTGTGCGGGATCGGTTGCCTTGCGCATCAGGTTGATGCGGCTGGCCTGGTCAAAGTTGGTTTGAGTTTGGGGGCCGCTCGGGTACATCAGCCCCGGTGCCACACCACAGACCCGCAGTTGAGGGGCCAGCGCCTGAGCCTGGAGTTCAACGGTGCGTTCAAGTGCGAGTTTTGAGACGGTATAGGAAAAATAATCAGGATTCAGGTTGAACACCTTTTGATCCAACACATGAATGATGCTGCGGTCTGCGGCGGGCTGATCCGTCGGGATGCTCTGGCTCATCAGGCTAGACAGTGCAAGCGGTGCGAGCAGGTTGACTTCCAGAAGCTGTCGCGTGGCGTCCAGATGCAGTTGGCCCGCGCTGTCAGGCTCAAAGCGGGCCGCATTGTTCACCAGACAGTGCAGCGGCCCCGCTTGGGTGCTGATCGCCTGCATCATGCGCTGGCGTTGTGCTTCGTCGGCCATGTCGGCCTGGATCGGATGGGCTTTGCCGCCTTGTCGATTGAGTTCATCGCACAGGGCCAGGGCTGCATCGGTTGAATGCTGGTAGTGACACCAAACTTCCCAGCCCGCGTTCGCAAACTGTCGGCAAATGAGGGCGCCGAGACGATGCGCGCCGCCGGTGACCAGTACCCGTCGCGTCATGAGTGACCTCGAATCAGCCACATAATTGCCGATTGTCTGATTGATTTTTTGCCCATAACTTTATGTCCCGTGTGCCTGCCGAAGATATTTCGGCCCAACTTGCCCAAATTATCGTAGATGCCACCCAATCGGCGGGTGGCTGGCTCGCCTTCGACCCATTCATGGCCCAAGCCCTGTACACCCCCGGCCTGGGTTACTACGCCAACGACTCGCGCAAGCTCGGCACCATGCCCGCCTCGGGCAGCGACTTTGTGACCGCGCCTGAGATGACGCCTTTGTTTGGCCGCACGCTGGCGCGGCAGGTGGCGCAGGCCTTGCAGGTGACGCAAACGACGGAGGTGTGGGAGTTTGGTGCGGGCTCGGGGGCGTTGGCACTGCACCTGCTGGAGGC
>JANPNG010000097.1:0-11469 GCA_031427355.1 Hylemonella sp. | reverse complement strand
GCCCGGCCTGGTAACGCCGACACTGGACACCAATGAACTGGAGAAACGCATTACCGATCTCAAGGCGGTCGAGGGCTGGCTCAAGAACAACATCAGCATGCTGCAGATGACCATTCAGGGACTTGAAATGCAGCGCGCGACGCTGTCGGCACTGCAGGCCATCAGCCAGTCGGGGAGCAGCCCGGAGGCTCAGGCCAACCCGTTTGCCAACCCTGCATTGTGGCCATGGAATTTCATGCAGGGCGCCGGCCAACCGACTGGCACGGAAACTTCCGGCACTCCGGCAACGGCTGAGCCAGCTGCGCCGAAATCGGGCGGCAAAGCCAAGTAGCGGAACGCAAGGCCAGCGACAGGGAACGCCCCCGGCACTTCGATAAGGCGCTGACCGGGATGAGCCGCGAACCGAATCAGTCGTACTTCCGGCTGTCTTCGATGACCTTGCCGTCGTTCGGCAGACTGCCGACCGCCACCTGCCTGACTTCGGCGCGCAGTTTGGTGACATCACGCACGGTCTCGGCAATGGCCGTCGCCAAAGCCCCGTCAGTAGTGCCGACCTCGCAGTGCAGCGTCATCTGGTCGGTACTGTCCGGATTCGTCACTACCAGCCGCGCCCGGGCAATCCCGGGATGACGCTTGACCACCGCCGCCACCTGCTCCGGGTGCACGAACATGCCCTTGACCTTGGTGGTCTGGTCGGCGCGGCCCATCCAGCCCTTGATGCGCATGTTGGTGCGGCCGCAGGGTGACGCATGGGTCAACGAATCGGGCAAAAATGCGGAAAGGTCGCCGGTGCCGAAGCGGATCAGCGGGTAGTCGGTATTGAAGGTGGTCACCACCACTTCACCGACTTCCCCCTCCGCCACGGGGTCGCCGGTACCGGGGCGCACGATCTCGACGATCACGCCTTCGTCGATCACCAGCCCCTGTCGCGCTTCGGTTTCATAGGCGATGACGCCGAGTTCCGCCGTGGCATAGGCCTGGTAGCCGACAACCCCTCGCGCCAGCAAGGCATCGCGCACCGGCGGCAGGAAGGCCTCGCCGGAAACCAGCGCCTTGGTCAGCGAGGGCAGCCTGATTCCGAGTTCATCGGCCTTTTCCAGCAGGATGCGCAGGAAGGATGGCGTGCCGACATAACCGTTGGGGGCCAGGTCGGCCATCGCCGCCACCTGCTGCTCGGTCTGGCCGACACCGGCCGGAAACACCGTGCAACCCAAGGCATGGGCGCCGGCTTCAAGGATCCAGGCGCCGGGCGTCATGTGATACGAGAAACTGTTATGCACCAGATCGCCGCCGCGAAAGCCGGCGGCATACAGTGCGCGCGCCGTGCGCCAGTAATCGGCGACGCGGCCCTCCGGTTCATAGATCGGGCCCGGCGAGGAAAATACTCGCCCGAGCTTGCCCCAGCCCGACGCCGCCAAACCGCCGAACGGGCGCTGTTGCTTCTGCAATTCGACCAGGTCGCTCTTGCGCACCACAGGCAGGCTTGCCAGCGCCGCCACCGAGGTGATCGTCGCGGCATCGACCTGCTTCAGCGACTCGGCGAAGTAGGCCGTGCTGGCCTTTGCGTGCGCGATCTGCTGCGGCAGCCGTATCGCCAGCGCCGACTTTCGCTCGTCGGCGGTGCGGGTTTCGAGGGCGTCAAAAAATTGGGACATGAATTGCTCCGAAGTCGAATGTTGTAGACGGTGCAACGGTAGCGAGGACCGTGGAGCACCAAGCGATGCAAGGCGCGAAAGGCCGACGTTTAGTTTCTCTAAACGAAGCCTTGAGCAACGCCGCAGCGCGCCGCGTGATCCGCGGGACTCAAGCGAGCCAGCGTTTGCGGCGGCGGTAATGCTTCGCTTCGCGGAAACTCTTGCGCTCGCCCGAGGAAATGCCGAGGTAGAACTCCTTGACGTCCTCGTTGTTGGCCAGATCCTTGGCCGCACCTTCCATGACCACGCGGCCGTTCTCGAGGATGTAGCCGAAATCGGCATAGCGCAGAGCCATGTTGGTGTTTTGCTCGGCCAGAAGAAACGTGACCCTCTCGCGCTTGTTGAGGTCTTTGACGATTTCAAAGACTTCCTCAACGATTTGCGGGGCCAGGCCCATCGAGGGCTCATCCAGCAACACCATGCTGGGGTTGGCCATCAGCGCGCGGCCAATCGCGCACATCTGCTGCTCACCGCCAGAGGTGTAGGCTGCCTGTGATGTGCGTCTGGTTTTGAGTCGGGGGAAATAGTTGTAAACCTTCTCAATATTGGCTGCAATTTCAACCTTGTTCTTGCGCGTGTAGGCGCCCGTCAGCAGGTTCTCTTCAATCGTCAGGTGGGCAAAGCAGTGGCGGCCTTCCATGACCTGCACCACGCCGCGCTGCACCAGGTCGGCGGGCGAGAGGTTCTCGATGCGCTCGCCGCGCAGCTCGATACTGCCTTTGGTCACCGCGCCGCGCTCGCCCTTGAGCAGGTTGGAGATGGCGCGCAGCGTGGTGGTCTTGCCCGCGCCATTGCCACCCAAAATGGCGACGATGCCGCCCTCGGGCACTTGCAGCGAAACGCCTTTGAGCACCAAGATCACATGGTTGTAAATGACCTCGATGCCGTTGACGTTGAGAACGATGTTTGGAGTGCTCATGATGTATCCGGTTTAACCAACGCAAAGGGCAGCTGCGCTGCACTTTGCGTTAGCGGCTCGCAAGAGCCGCCCGCCCCTCCAAGGAAGGGGTTGGGGAAGGTTCGTCAATTCAGGCAAGCATTGCCAACCTGATTGGCGCAGCGAATCAGGATTGGCAATCGGCCGGCGTGCGCCGCGTCATCTTCTTGTCGGCGAGGTATTTATCAGCCGCTGCCTTGACCATGGGCTTGAGGATTTGCTCATCCGCCTCGATGTAGTCGGACGTGATGTTCCACTTCTTGCCATCCCAGGTTTCGATGCGTGCCGCAGTCGAGCCCATGTGATCCGCGCAGGACGTGCTGAGCGGACGCATGACGCCGTTAAAACCCAGCGCATCCAGCTTCTTTTGGTCCAGCGCCAGATTCTCCAGACCCCAGCGCACTTGTTCGCCGGTCATGACCTTGCCCTTGCCAAAGCGCTCCTGTGCGCTGCGCACTGCCTCCACGGACAGCATTTGAATCATCACGCCGCGCGTGTAAAGCACTTGCCCAACTTCATCCTTCGGCCCCGTGCCCTGGCCCTTGGCGTGTACGTGCTTCAGGATGTCTTGAATCACTTTCGGGGTCTGGCTGGCTGTGTTGAGCGCGAGAGCGTGGTAGCCCTTGGCACCCTCGCCCACGTCTTTCACGTCTGGCTCGGCACCGGCCCACCACACGCCGTACATCTTGTCACGCGGATAACCCGTGGCTTGGGCTTCTTTGAGCGCGGTGGAGTTCATCACACCCCAGCCCCAAAGGAACACATAGTCGGGACGGCTCTGGCGCACCTGCAACCAAGTGGCTTTTTGCTCCACGCCGGGTGCCGTCACGGGCAGCATCTGCAACTCGAAGCCGTGCATCTTTGAGCGTTCTTGCAGCACGGGGATGGGTTCCTTGCCAAACGGGCTGTCGTGGTAGACCAACGCGATTTTCTTGCCCTTGAGTTTGTCAAAGCCGCCCAGCTCCTTGGCGAGGTGCTGAATCAGGATGTCAGCGCCGGTCCAGTAGCTACCCATGAGCGGGAAGTTCCACTTGAACGCGATGCCGTCCTGCGCCACGGACAGGCCATAGCCCAGGGTGATGAGCGGGATCTTGTCGGCCACCACTTTCTCGGTCAGTGCAAAAGTGATGCCCGTGGCCTGCGGGTCGAACAGGGCGACGCCGGGCCGGGTCTTCAGGCGCTCATAGCACTCCACACCACGATCAGTGGCGTAGCCGGTTTCGCACTCTTCGAACGTGAGCTTGACGCCGTTGACACCGCCGTCACGGGCATTGATCAGCTTGAGGTAGTCCTGCTTGCCATTGGCCCAAGGCACGCCGTTGGGCGCATAAGGACCGGTGCGGTAGGACAGCAGCGGAAAGAACTGCTCTTTGGCCTGGGCGAAGGCGCTGGTCGTCAGGGACGATGCGCCCGCCACCACCACGGCCGCGGCGATCACGAGTTTCGAAAGATTCATGGATGTCTCCTTTAGGTAAAAGTCTTGCTACACGAAAAACCAGATTAATGCGGGAACGGCCACAGTCGCAGTTTTTGCTTGCCCGTGGACCAGAGTTTGGCTAGGCCATGGGGCTCCACGATCAGGAACCAGACGATCAGACCGCCAAACACCATCAACTCGGCGTGCGAGATACCTGCGGTCGAAATGGCAACACCGAATAGCCGTGCCACCACGGGCAGCAACAGGTTCAGAAATATCGGCAACACCACGATGAAGGCCGCACCAAAGAAGCCGCCCATGATGGAGCCCATGCCCCCGATGATCACCATGAACAGCAAGCGAAACGACTGATCCACCGAGAATGCGGCGGGCTCCCAGGTGCCCAGATAGACAAAGCCCCACAGCGCCCCGGCGACGCCAATAATGAACGAGCTGACCGCAAAAGCGCTGAGCTTGGCGTACATCGGGCGGATGCCGATCACGGCGGCAGCCACATCCATGTCGCGGATGGCCATCCACTCGCGACCGATCGCGCCGCGCACTAAATTTTTGGCCAACACTGCGATGACGCCCAGCACCGACAGACAGAAGAAGTACTTGCTCATGGGCCCGTCAAGTGGCACGCCAAAAACCTGTAGGCTGGACACCGAAACCGAGCCCGAAGGCGAGTTGTTGGTTAGCCAGCTAATGCGCAAGAACATCCAGTCGCTGAAGAACTGCGCCGCCAAGGTCGCCACGGCCAGGTACAGGCCCTTCACCCGCAAACTCGGCAGACCGAACAGGACGCCGAACAACGTGGCGCACAGTCCGCCCAAAATCAGCGCGGCAATCAAGGGCATGCCCGGTACGCGCACCATGAAGTTGAAAGCGCCATAGGCCCCCACGGCCATAAAGGCCCCTGAGCCCAGCGAAATCTGGCCACAGTAGCCCACCAGGATATTCACGCCGATGGCAGCGAGTGAAAAAATCAGGAACGGAATCAGAATGGCAGTGAAGATGTAGTCACTGGCCAGCGCAGGCACAAGGGCCAAGGCCCCGACGATCAGAAGACCGACAGCGATGCGATCCTGGGTGATCGGGAAAATCTGTTGATCCGCCCGGTAGCTGGTCTTGAATTGACCGTTTTCGCGGTAGAACATGTTGCGGTTTCCTTAAACGCGGTCGATGATTTTTTCACCGAACAGCCCTTGCGGACGGAACAGCAGAAAGACGAGCGCCAAGACATAGGCGAACCAGATTTCGATACCGCCGCCCACATAAGGCCCAAGATAAACCTCGGAGAGCTTCTCGCCGACGCCGATGATCAGCCCGCCAATAATGGCCCCTGGCACCGAGGTCAACCCACCCAGGATCACCACGGGCAGCGCACGCAAGGCCACTGTCGCCAGCGAGAATTGCACGCCCAATTTGGAGCCCCAAATCATGCCAGCCACCAGCGCCACAACGCCCGCCACGCACCATACGACGACCCAAATTCGGTTGAGGGGAATGCCGATGGACTGCGCTGCCTGATGGTCATCGGCTACGGCGCGCAACGCCCGTCCGGTGGCGGTCTTCTGGAAGAACAGGCTCAGCAAGGCCACCAACGCTGCTGCGATGGCAGCGGCGATCACGTCCTCCTTGTTGACCAGGATGCCTCCCGGAAAGACGGTGTCGAAAATGAACACGGGATCCTTGGGCATGCCGATGTCAATCTTGTAGATGTTGTCACCGAAAATGGTCTGCCCCAGGCCTTCCAGGAAATACGCGATGCCGAGCGTCGCCATCAGCAACGTAGCCCCCTCCTGATTCACCAGATGGCGCAGTACCAGGCGCTCAACCAACCAAGCGACAAGGAACATGACGCCCCCGGCCAACACAAAGGCCACCGTATTGGCCAGCCACTGGCTCTGAATGCCCGTCCATTGCGGGAACCATTCGGCAAAGCGGGCCATGGCCAGCGCCGCAAACAGCACCATCGCGCCTTGCGCAAAGTTGAAGACACCCGAGGCTTTGAAGATCAGCACAAAGCCGAGCGCGACCAGCGAATACAGCATGCCCGCCATCAGGCCGCCGAGAAGAGTTTCAAGAAAAAAAGCCATAAATTCACTTAATGAGTTGGGGACAGAGCTGGTTCGCTTCGCATCACTGCGGTCTTTCCCACAAGGTTTTAATGATTCGTCCCTAAATACGCACTGATCACGTCCGGGTTGTTACGCACCTCTTCGGGCGTGCCATCACCAATTTTTTTGCCGTAGTCAAGCACCACCACACGGTCCGAGATGTCCATCACCACGCTCATGTCATGCTCAATCAACACCACCGTGGTGCCGAACTCGTCGTTCACGTCCAGGATGAAGCGGCTCATGTCCTGCTTCTCTTCCACATTCATGCCCGCCATGGGCTCGTCCAGCAGCAGCACCTGTGGCTCCATGGCCAGCGCGCGACCCAAGTCCACGCGCTTTTGCAGGCCGTAGGGCATTTGGCCCACGGGGGTCTTGCGGTAGGCCTGGATTTCCAGAAAGTCGATGATGTGCTCAACCTTCTCGCGGTGCAGGGTTTCCTCACGTTCAGCTGGGCCAATGCGCAAGGCTTGCAGGAGGATGTTGCTCTTGATCTTGAGGTTGCGCCCCGACATGATGTTGTCGATGACGCTCATGCCCTTGAACAGCGCCAGGTTCTGGAAGGTGCGGGCTACGCCCATCTCGGCGACCTGGCGCGAGTCCATGTGCGAGAAGGTTTTACCCCGGAAGGTGATGCTGCCCTCTTGCGGCGTGTACACCCCGTTGATGCAGTTGAGCATGGAGCTTTTACCGGCACCGTTGGGGCCGATGATGGCGCGGATTTCATGCTCGCGCACATTGAAGGAGATGTCGGTCAGTGCCTTAACGCCACCAAAGCGCAGGCTGATGTTTTTGACGTCGAGGATCACATCCCCAATCTTTTTCTGGCTCATGCTGCGGCTTTCACAGGGGCGAAGGTCTTCGCGTCAGCGATCTTCAGCGTGGCGCTGACGCTGCCGCTGCGACCATCTTCAAACTTCACCACGGTTTCAATGAATTGCTCGGTCTTGCCGCCGTACAGCGCATCGACCAGGGGCTGGTATTTGTCGGCGATGAAGCCCCGCCGGACTTTGTTGGTGCGGGTGAGCTCGCCGTCGTCCGCGTCCAGCTCTTTGTGCAGCACTAGAAAGCGGCTGACCTGGCTGCCCGCCAACAGCGCGTCGGCAGACAGGTCGGCATTGACTTTTTCTACGCACTCGCGGATGAACTCGTACACCTCGGGCTTTTGCGCCAAATCGCCGTATCCAGCGTAGGGCAAGTTGCGGCGCTCGGCCCAGTTGCCCACGGCGTCGAAGTCGATGTTGATCATCACGCACACTTTTTCACGCTGGTCGCCATAGGCCACCACTTCTTTGATTTGCGGGAAGAACTTGAGTTTGTTCTCTACATACTTGGGTGCAAACATCGCGCCATCAAAAGCACCGCCTTTGATGCGACCCACGTCTTTCACGCGGTCGATGATCTTCAGGTGGCCTTGCGCGTCGATGAAGCCTGCGTCGCTGGTGTGGTACCAACCGTCGGCGGTGAGCACCTCGGCCGTGGCCGTCGGGTTTTTGTAGTACTCCTTGAGCAGGCCTTGTGACTTGACCAGCACTTCACCGTTCTCCGCCACTTTGATCTCCACGCCCTTGCAGGGCACGCCTACGGTGTCGGCACGGGCCTCGTTGTCGGGCTGCAGGCAGACAAACACGGCGGTTTCGGTGGAGCCATAGAGCTGTTTCAGATTAATGCCAATGGAGCGGTAAAAACTGAACAGGTCCGGCCCTATTGCTTCACCGGCGGTATAGGCCACGCGCACACGGCTAAAGCCCAGGCTGTTGCGTAGCGGGCCATAAACGCACAGGTTGCCCAGGCCGTACAGCAGGGTGTTGAGCGCGCCAATGGGCTTGCCTTGCATGCGGGTGGGCCCCACGCGCTGGGCAATGTCCATGAAGTAGTGGAACAGCTTGCGCTTGATGGCACCTGCATCTTCCATGCGAATCATCACGCTGGTGAGCAGGCCTTCAAACACGCGCGGTGGCGCGAAGTAGTAGGTCGGGCCAATCTCTTTCAAGTCAATCGTCACGGTGCTGGCTGACTCGGGGCAGTTCACCACATAGCCGCACACCAGCCACTGCGCGTAGCTAAAGCAGTTCTGCCCGATCCAGGCCGGCGGCAGGTAGGCCAGCACTTCTTCGTGCTCGGTGAGGTGGTCAAACTCCGCACCCGCTTCGGCGCGGTCGGTCAAAGTGTGGTGGGTGTGCACCACGCCCTTGGGTTGGCCGGTGGTGCCGGAGGTGAAAAACAGGGCCGCAACGTCCGCCGGTTGACCGAGCTGAACCTGTTCGTCAAAGAAGCCGGGGTGTTGCGCGGCAAAGGCTTTGCCAGCGACCAGCAGCTCGTCAAGTGAGCTCAAGCCGCTTTCCTCGTAATTGCGCAGACCGCGCGGGTCGTCGTAAAAAATGTGCGTCAACTGCGGGCACTGCTCGCGCACTTCCAGCATCTTGTCTACCTGCTCCTGGTCTTCCACCAGGGCAAAGCGCACCTCGGCGTTTTGCATTGGGAACACGCACTCGGCAGCCACGGAATCTTGGTACAGCGGAATGGGAATGGCACCGAGCGACTGTGCGGCCAGCATGGTGGCGTACAGGCGCGGGCGATTAGCTCCGATGACCACCATGTGTTCACCGCGTTGCAGCCCCGCTTGGTGCAAGCCACAAGCGATGGCTTTGACCATCTCGCTGAGTTGCAACCAGCTCAAGGCCTGCCAGATGCCGTATTCCTTCTCGCGCATGGCGGGTTCTGCCGGGCGCTTAGCGGCATGCTGCATGAGAAGTCGTGGAAAAGTGGTCTGCATTCCAAAATCCTGGGGGTGAAGTGCGATGGGGCGAGCGCATCTTGCGCCTGCATTTGACGCCATGTTGTCATTGCGGCGACAATTGAGGGTAGTCCCTAGGGGGTATTTACCCTTACTCACATCAATTCAACGCCATGTCCACCTCACCCACCCTGTTTCAGCGTCGTCGTTCGCCCACGCCCGCCGAGTTGGCCAACATCCCCTGGCTACAGTTACTCACCGCTGACGAGCGCCGTATCGCCGTGGCCGATCTAACCATCAGCCAGGCCTTGCCGGGGGATTTGATTTGCCGGGTCGGTCGCCCCGTCACTTACTGGTTTGGCGTGGTCGAGGGCCTGCTCAAAATGAGTACCGACAGTGCCAGTGGCCAACCCATGACCTTCACCGGTGTGCCACCCGGTGGCTGGTTTGGCGAAGGCACGGTGCTCAAGCGCGAAAACTACCGTTACAACATTCAGGCTTTGCGCAAAAGCGAGGTGGCAGGTTTGCCGGTGGAAACCTTTCACCGCTTGCTGGACCACTCGCTGGGCTTTAACCGTTTTGTGATGAACCAGATCAACGAGCGGTTGGGGCAGTTCATCGCCGCGCGTGAGATCGACCGCATGAACAACCCCGACTTGCGCGTGGCACGCAATTTGGCAGCGCTGTTCAACCCGGTGCTGTTCCCCGGCGTGGGTGCGGTGCTGCGCATCACGCAACAAGAGCTGGCGTATCTGGTGGGCCTGTCGCGTCAGCGCGTGAATGAAGCCCTGACGACGCTGGAAGCTCAGGGCGTGATTCGCGTGGAGTATGGGGGCGTGCGGGTGCTGGATCTGGCGGCCTTGCGCACGCGCAGCTTCAGCACTGCGGCTTCATAGCCGCGACCAAGCGACACCAGCGCGAACTTACAGCGGCACCATCAACCGCAGGCCCAACGTCCAGTTGATACCGGGTGCGGGCTCGTAAAACTGCGCGGCCGTTTGGTTAACGATGACCGAACCGACATAGCGCTGGTCGGTCACATTGTCGATGCGGCCATAGGCCGTCAAGCTGCCCTTGCCCAGCGCCCAGCCGTGGCTGGCTTTGAGGTTGAGGGTGGTGTAGCCGTCAGCAGACGCCGTGTTGGTGTCGTTGGCATACAGGCGACCCGCACTGATCAACTCCACCCCGGCGCGCGTCCCCAAGACCGGTTTACGCTGGGCAAGCGGCGAGGTTTGACTCGACCAGACCAGCTCCCCGAACACGGTGTGCTGTGGGATCCCAGGTATTTTGTTGCCATTGGCAATCGAGCTGGTCCCGCTCGTAAACGCCTGTGAATAAATCGCGTCGATCCAGGACAGCGAGGCGTTGGCACTCCAATGGGGGGTGATTTTGTTGAGGCTGGAGAGTTCGGCGCCGGTCCGCGTTGTACCCGGCGCGTTTTTAAAGGTGCTCACGCCTCCAGCGCTTGACAAAATCACCACCTCATCCGTGGTGTTGATTTGGTACAAGGTCGCATCGAACCGATTGGCAGGAGAAGCCAGCCACTTGGCTCCTACTTCAAAATGCTGGCTATTGGAAGCGTTTAAGGTGGTGTTGAACTTGGCGATCGCAATGGTGGTCGAGGTGTATGCCGATTCGGCCAAGGTTGGCGTCTCGAAGCCCTTGCCATAGTTGGCGTACAGATTGACGGCATCGCTCGCATGGTAGGTCACACCCAGCACCGGGCTGGCGGCGTTGAACGAGGTATTGCCCGAGCCATTGCCGTCGCTGAGGTACTTGTCATCACTGAAAAAACGCACGGTGCTGTAGCGCAGGCCACCCACCACCGACACTTTTTCCGAAACCTGGGCTGTGGCCTGGGCAAACAGGTCGCTGTTTTCGGCTTGGTTGACTTCGTTGCGCGTGGTCGTCGTTTTTTCGCCCAGCGCGGCAGCACCGCCCTGGCGTTTTTCACTGGATCGGTCAAATTCGTAACCCGCCACCCAGCGCACGGGGGTCGCGCCGATCCTGGCTTGTGCGTTGTACTGCAAGCCCAGGCCGTAATAGTCCCGGTTCAGCCCGACCCAGGTATTTCCTGCTTGGTATTGCAGGTTGTCCCGCGTGCCGTAATAGGCCCGTGCCGTAACGGAGCGATCTGCATCCAACGCGTGGGTCAGCGACGAGCCGACCTGGTTTTGCAGCACCGTCTTTCTGACATTGCGGATGATGGCGTTGGTGCCCGCCTGCTGCGGATTCGTGGCCAGTTGCGCGGCCGTCAAGCCCAGCGGATCCTGCGCCAGCGGCATGTCGAACTGGTTGAACACCAGGTTGACCCGCGTCTTTTCGTCCGGGCCAAAGCTGAGCTTGCCGTTGAACTGCTTGCGCTCGGTCTTGCTGTTGTCGCGGTAGCCGTTGGTGTCAAAAGTGCTGTAGTCGGCCACTAGGCCTACCGCGCCCAAGCCCTCACCGATACGCCCCGCAAACTGCAAGTCGTTGCGGTGCATACCGAATGAGCCTGCGTAGTACTGCGCGTCAAACTCGGGCTGCTCAGGGGCCTCCCGTGTGAAGGCTTGAATCACGCC
>JANPNG010000096.1:0-5652 GCA_031427355.1 Hylemonella sp. | reverse complement strand
ATGTATCAGGCCAAAGCAAGCAAGTCCCGCTATTCGTTTTCGCAGTGACTCCGCGCAGGTACTCCAATCGGGTGGCGATTGTGATGGTGGTGACAGTGACCCCGGACCGACAAGGCACCGACGCGTGCAAGCAGCAAGTGCGTATTCGGCAACAACCGCCTTGAGAACGGCTTGCAGCTAACGTTCCAGTTTGGCGCAGTGGCGTGTAGTGAAGCCCTGCGGCCGCGCGCCAAGCAGAATCAAGCACTTACCCGTGCTGTCAGCGGCCAGTTGAGAAAGTCGGGCTAGCGCAATGTCGGCAGGTGTACCAGGCCGACCGGATCGCCCAGTTTCACCCCGACCTCAAGCCGGCTTGCGGCGGCTTGGCCGGCGCCCTGGCCGGCACTGCCGCGTCCGCATGGTCGGCGACGGCAGGCGCCGCCGTCCCGGCCACTCCGGGTGGCGGAGAACCCTCGTCGGTGAAGTCCGCGTTCTGCTGTTCCAGGTTCTTGGGCTTCGGCGCGGGAGCAGGTGCGCTGGGTGGTTTGATCATGTCGGACTTCTCCATCGAGATACCGGGGCCGGTAGGAAACTTTGCGTGCCGCGGGCGCCACGGCCGGCCCCGTGCATCAGGTGCAATCCATTGGGCATCGCATCGCGCGCCGCGTCTGTACGGCACCGCACCATGCAGCGTAATCGTGCCACCGGCCGCGCCAGCGGCGCGCCGTGACCAAAGCTTTCCGGCACGGCCATGCGCGCCAGCCCCGGCGCGGGCCACGCGCCGGGCACTTCGTTGAAAAGCCCGTGCGCTGCGTGCGCTACGCCACAGACGCCAGGCGTGGCGCCGGCTTCAATCGTGCCACAGGCGTGCGCTGCAGTGTCCCCGCTGGGGCTCGGCGCCGCGATGGAGACGTGTATGTATATCGGCACCGGCGCTATTCTGATCATCATCCTGCTGGTCATCTTCCTGCGTTGACGATCGCGGTCGCGCGGGCCTGCCCCGGGCTCGATCAGGGCCCTCCATGACAATAGCTACGTGAACAGTATGGGAGCCGTTCCGATGTCGACAACGAACAGGGATCTGCGCCACGCGGCGATACGCAAAACGCTGGCGCAGCCTGCCGGCGGCGTGCCGGATGCAAGCGCGATCGCCGAAGCGGCGCTGGGCGCATGGCAACAGGTGGCCGGGCGGCTCGATCCGGTGATCGGCACGCGTGGTGTGGCGGTGTTGTTCGGGCGTGCGCTGCACCTGACGCGCAAGCGTTTTGCGTGGCTTGTCGTGGCCTGGGATCCGGCCGACAGCGGCGCTGCGCTCACCCACCTCAAGGCCTGTTTCGCGGCGCGCGAGACGGAAGATGCCGCGCAGGCGGGTTGTGCCCTGCTGGCGACCTTTACCGAGCTGCTGGCGAGCCTGATCGGAGAGTCCCTCACCGAGCGTCTGCTGGGCCCGGTCTGGGTACCTGCCAACCCCCCAACCGACCAGGAGTACGTGACATGCGCGACAAGATGACCTTGCGCCGGCTCGCCACCGGCGTGCCGGGACTCGACTCGATCCTGGGGGGCGGCTTGCCGGAGTTCTCCTTCAATCTGATTGCCGGGCCGCCTGGTTCCGGCAAGACGACGCTGGCGCACCAGATCATGTTCGCGCTGGCGACACAGGAGCGCCCGGCACTGTTTTTCACCGTGCTCGGCGAGCCGCCGTTGAAGATGCTGCGTTACCAGCAGCAGTTCTCGTTTTTCGACGCCGACAGGATCAACCAGACGATCCGGTTTGTCAATTTGAGCGACGAGGTGGCCACCGGCGATTTCGCCCGGGTGCTGGCGCGCATCTCCAGCGAGGTCGAGGCCGCCGGCGCGGCACTGGTGTTTGTCGATTCGTTTCGCTCGGTGATGCAGGAGTCGGGCCACCAACCGCAGGGCAGCCTCAGCCCGCAACAGTTCGTCCAGCAACTCGGCATCCGGTTGAGCAGTTGGCAGGCCACCACGTTCCTGGTCGGCGAGTCGCTCACCGGCGTCGACACCCACCCGGTGTTCACGGTGGCCGACGGCATCCTGGCGCTGCAGCAAAGCGTGCACCGCAACTCGATGGTGCGCATGATCCAGGTGCTGAAGATGCGCGGCCAGGCCACCAGCCCGGGGGTGCATACCTTCCGTATCACCGCCCGCGGGCTCGAAGTGTTTCCGGCGGCCGCGATCCGCGACGACAACGGGGCGGCGCCCGAGGCCAACCCGGTGCGCCGCAGCGAATCGCGGCTGGCCATGGGTGTGCCGCGACTCGACGAGATGCTGGGAGGCGGCCTGCCGTCGGGTTATTCGCTGCTGGTGGCGGGGCCCTCGGGTTCCGGCAAGACGGTGCTGGCCACCGCGTTCCTGGTCGAAGGCGTGCGCCTGGGCGAGCCGGGCGTGATCGTCGCCTTCGAGCAGACGCCGAGCCAGTCGCGCACCCACACCATCGACGACATGGTCCGCGCCGGCTGCATCGGCCTGATCAACACCCGCACGCTGGATCTGTCGATCGACGAGATCGTCCAGCACCTGAGCAACCTGATCCGCCAGATGAAGGCCACCCGCGTGGTGATCGACTCGTTGTCCGGGTTCGAGCTGGCTGTGGCGCCGACCTTCCGGCAGGACTTTCGTGAGTCGCTGTTTCGCATGGTTGCGGCCCTGTCTGGCTTGGGGGTGACGGTGCTGATGACGTCTGAGCTGGAAGACCGTTATACCGACCTCAGGTTCAGTCCGTACGGGTCGGCATTCCTCACCGATGCCATCATCGTTCAGCGTTATATCGAGGTTGATAGCAGCCTGCGGCGTGTGATGGCAGTCGTCAAGGTGCGTGACAGTGACCACAGCAATGAAATCCGGCAATACGAAATTACGTCCGAGGGCATCATCATTGGCGATCCCATACGGGCCTATACCGGGCTTCTTGGCGGAAGTCCCACACCGACCTCTGACAACGCGGGGGCACCCGGGTGAAGTTACTGGCGAAGCGGGAAGCGGCCCTCATTGCTGGCGAGAAGGCCATCACGCTGCGTGAACTGGCGGCTGCTCGGCACGAGGACGCTTTGCGGTTGCGGGAGGTAACCGCTCTGAACCGCTCCGAACCGGCCGCATTGGGGGCGCTTGTAGAAGCGCAACTGCGGGAGGCCAATGAGAACCTGATCGTGGCGACGATTCGCGCGCAGGCGATGACCGAAGCGGCTGAAGGTGCGGCCGCAGAGATGACGCACATGGCCTCTCACGATGTGCTCACCGGCTTGCCCAATCGCGCACTGCTAACAGACCGGCTGGCCCAGTCCATCGGTCTGGCGCAGCGCAAAAGTCATCGCGTTGCCCTGTTGTATCTGGATCTGGACCATTTCAAGAACATCAATGATTCTCTGGGGCATACCGTAGGTGACCAGTTGCTTCAGGCCGTTGCCACGCGTCTCAAGGCCTGCGTTCGGCTCTCCGATACGGTCTGTCGCCAGGGTGGCGATGAGTTTGTGGTGCTGCTCGCAGAGATTGATTCTGTCAACGATGCGGTGCTTACGGCCGGGAAACTGATTGAGGCCATGACCGAATCATTCGTTATCAACGCTCAGACATTGCACGTCAGCGTCAGCATTGGTGTCAGCCTTTACCCGGATGACGGCCGTGATATCGAGGGGTTGCTAAAAAATGCCGATACGGCGATGTACCATGCCAAAAAAAATGGGCGCAACAATTACCAGCTATTTGCACCGGATATGAATGTCCGTGCGGTGGCCCGGCAAAGTGTCGAAATGGCCATGCGTCAGGCGCTGGACCAGAGCCGGTTCGTGTTGCATTATCAGCCCAAGGTAAATCTTGAGACAGGTGCCATCACGGGGGCTGAAGCGCTGGTGCGGCTACAGGCTTCAGGCCTGCCGCTCATGCACCCGGCACATTTTGTGAGCGTCGCCGAAGACTGCGGCTTGATCGTGCCGATTGGCAAATGGGTGTTGCAGGAGGCCTGTCGCCAAACGGTGGAATGGTTGAAATCAGGCATGAGCGTTGGTCAAGTCGCCGTTAACGTTTCTGCGGTCGAGTTCCACGGCAAAGACTTTCTGGCTGGTGTGCGAGCCGTTCTGAATGACACGGGCATGGACCCGTGTCACCTGGAATTGGAACTGACAGAGAGTGGCCTGATGCAGGACACACAACGAACTATTGCCGTTTTGCATGCCCTCAAAGAGATGGGTATTCGAATTGCCATAGACGACTTCGGCACGGGCTATTCCAGCCTGAGTTACTTGCGGAGTTTTCCTATCCATTCGCTCAAAGTGGACCAGTCATTCGTGCAAGATATCCATGCCGGATCCGGCGACGTCATTTTGGTGGACGCGATTATTGCGATGGGAAAAAGTCTTAAATTAGGCGTCGTCGCTGAAGGCATTGAAACGTGGGAACAGGTTCGCTATTTGAGGTCCCGGCACTGCACGGAAGGGCAAGGCTACTACTTCGGTCGCCCCATGGAGAATGCCGAATTTGCCGTATTGCTGGCTTCAGGCCTCGGGAAAATGCCTTGTTTTTCAGACACGACCTGATTCCGTGGAATCAGTGGTTGCATCAGTGATTGGCGATGGCATCAAAAAATGCGTGTCCGATTTGGTGTCGTTTGGCGCGGCGCATCGCAGAGTCTGCGTTCCTGATCAGCGTCTCCCCGGTGACGCCATCGGCAGGGCAAGTTGCGACGCCAATGGTGGGCCTGACGGTGAACCGCAATTTTCCAACCTTGACGGGTGCTGACACCGAGTTAATCAGCTTGGTGGCCAGAGCTCCAAGTTGTTCCCGGCTAGGCAAATCTGCCAAGAGGCAGCCGAACTCGTCATCGCCCAACTGGCTCACCATATCTTCCGCCCGTACAGCGTGGGTCATTCGCGTGGCCACTATTTTGAGCAACTCATCGGCACATTCCTGCCCCTGACTGGTACTGATGGGTTTAAAGCCGTCCAGGTCAAGGTAAAGCACGGCAAACGCCCTGCGTTGCGGCGCTGCCAGCTTCAACGCATAGCCGAGCCGTTCATGGAACAGTGTTTTATCGGGTAACAACACCAGTCCATCCTCCGACCCCTGGGGTCGCTCAGGCCGCGCTCCGATCTGCAGGCCAGCGAGTTCGGCACGAGATTGCGCCAGTGCGGTTTGCAGGTCAAAAATCTCCAGATCATGACGCTGGTGACGGTTAAGCGCATGTTTGAAGGTGACGTGTAATTGATCCAGGGCCTGGGCGCACTCCAGCACTGCGGTACGAATCCGCGGGTGCGTCGACGGATCAACTGGCGACGTGGGGCAATTCAAAACTGCCAACCGCAGCCGGTCCATGACAGCACCGAGCAAAAGATCGATATCCCTGATTTCAACGTTCAGCATCGGACTAAATTCATGGGTGGGCACGTTCAAGAGCCCGGCGTTAAACATGTCAATTTGGGCCATAGCATTTCCCTCGCAATGACCTAATTAAACCGATTCCGCATTCCTTCGTCTGTACGGTGGCGCACAAAAGAAGCTGCGGTTAAACATGTCAGCGCTTTTTTTCGCCAGACTTCTGCGATGCCTGCGGAGACAGGGTGGAATGGTCATTGGCCTGACCTGGCAGTGGCATCGCCGCCGATTCCTCCTCTTTGCTCATTTGTGACTTGACGGGGGACGTCGTAGCGGCGGCCTCTTTGGTGG
>JANPNG010000095.1:0-6761 GCA_031427355.1 Hylemonella sp. | reverse complement strand
GGAGGGGGCTATCGTCGTTGACGTCATGTTGGAGTTGTTGGATTGTTAGTTGAGGTCATTTGCTTAAATTGTTGAACCTATCTTGAAAAAAAGCAAGTCGGGTTTATCCGGTCTCCAAGAGCTTAAAACTCACCTAAATGCAAATCGTCGTTGGTAATTGTGACGGCATTGGCATGCAGTTCCCGCCGCTCTGGGATAATCTCACCCCATGAGCGGCAACACCTTCGGACATCTCTTCGCAGTCACCAACTTTGGTGAATCCCACGGCCCGGCCATTGGCTGCGTGATTGACGGCTGCCCGCCCGGCATGCCCCTCTGTGAGGCCGACATCCAGCCCGATTTGGATCGGCGTCGCCCCGGTACCTCCAAATTCGTCACCCAGCGTAATGAGCCGGATGCGGTGGAGATTTTGAGCGGCGTGTACGAGGGAAAAACCACTGGCACGCCGATCTGCCTGCTCATCAAGAACACCGACCAGCGCAGCAAAGACTACGGCAACATCCTGCAAACCTTTCGCCCCGGCCATGCGGACTACACCTACAGGCACAAATACGGCATTCGTGACCCGCGCGGCGGTGGCCGCTCTTCCGCCCGCATGACCGCACCCATGGTGGCGGCGGGTGCGGTGGCCAAGAAATGGCTGCACGCCCAGTACGGCACGGTGTTTCGCGGTTGCATGACGCAGATTGGCGAGTTGCCGGTGGCGTTTGAGTCTTGGGAGCACGTGCCGCACAACCCCTTCTTTGCCCCGGTGGCCGATGTGTCGGCGCTAGAGGACTACATGAACGCCTTGCGCAAGGCGGGTGACTCGTGTGGTGCGCGCATCCGCGTGAGCGCCTCCAACGTGCCCGTGGGTCTGGGTGAGCCGCTGTTTGACAAGATGGACGCCGACATTGCCTGGGCCATGATGGGCATCAACGCCGTCAAGGGCGTGGAGATTGGCGCGGGCTTTGCCAGCGTGGCGCAACGCGGCACCACGCATGGTGATTCGCTCTCGCCCCAAGGCTTTCGTGCCAACAACGCGGGCGGTGTGCTGGGCGGTATCAGCACCGGGCAAGACCTGGAGGTGTCCATCGCCATCAAACCCACCAGCTCCATCCTCTCGCCACGCGAGTCGATTGACGTCGAAGGCCACAGCACCGAGGTCATCACCAAAGGCCGCCACGACCCCTGCGTGGGCATTCGCGCCACACCGATTGCCGAGGCCATGCTGGCTCTGGTGGTGATGGAGCACGCGCTGCGCCACCGCGCGCAGTGTGGTGATGTGAAGCTGCCGTTCCCACCCATCCCTTCGCAGGCTTGAACCCCGCGTTTTTCTGCATCGTTTAGGAAACCCCATGCCCACCATCCACGTTGAAATGTTTGAAGGCCGTACGCCCGAACAGAAGCAAGCCTTCGTCACGGCCCTGACCGAGGCCACAGTCCAGTCACTGGGCTCCAAGCCCGAGTCCGTGGAAATTGTGCTGACCGAAGTCAAAAAATCCAACTGGGCCTCGGGCGGCGTGTTCTGGAGCGACAAGAAGTAGGGCGACTGGCCCTAGATGTCCGCCCCTCGCCGTCAACTGCTGCCCTTTGCAGCGCTCTCAGCCACCTACTTCGCGCACATCGGGTTTTTCAACCCTTACCTGACCTTGTGGCTCAAGGACTTGGGGCTCAGCCTAGTGGCCATCAGTTTGCTGACCGCCGTGCAGGCTGCCACACGCTTGATCGCCCCCTATGGCTGGGGCTGGCTGAGCGACCATACCGGGGAGCGCGTGAAGTTGCTGCGTTTTGGGGCAGCAGCAGCTTTGGTGTTGTCCATCGGTCTGTGGTTTGACAAGGGCTTTGGCTGGCTGGCGGTGGTGCTCTTCTTCATGCTGTTTCACACCAGCGCCATGATGCCCATGAGTGAGGCAGCCATGGCCCACTTGGTGAGCAGCGGGGGCGCGTTTGACGCCAAGCGCTATGGCCGGGTGCGGCTGTGGGGGTCGCTCGGGTTCTTGGTCACCGTCTTCTGCGCCGGGGCCTGGTTTGAGGCCTTTGGCATGGGGCATTTCCCGGCTTGGACTTCGCTGTCATTGCTGGCGGTAGTGGTCAGCGCGTGGCTGCTGCCCGACATCAAAGAGGCTGTGCCCAGCCATGAATCCAAAAAATCGGTGCTGCCCATTCTGCAAAAACGCCCGGTGCAATGGCTGTTTGCCTCGGTGTTTTTTCATGTGCTTGGTCACATGGGCATCTACATTTATTTTTCGCTCTACCTTGACGCGAGCGGCTACAGCAAAACGGTCATCGGCTTGATGTGGGCGGCCTGTGTGGTGGCGGAGATCGTCTGGTTTTACACCCAGAGCCGCTGGTTGCCCTGGCTTAACTTGAGCGCCTGGCTGGTGTTGTGCGGCGGCGTGCTGACGCTGCGCATGGGGATCACCGCTTCTTTCGTGGCCGTGTGGCCCTTGCTGCTGTTAGCCCAACTTCTGCACGCCGTCACCTTTGCCACGCATCACTCGGTGTGCATTGCTCTTCTGTCGCACCATTTCCCCGGCAGCCTGCGCGGGCGAGGCCAGGCGCTTTACACCGCACTGGGTTATGGCCTGCCGGGCGTGTTGGGCGGTTTGTTTGGCGGCGCGTTGACGTCCAACTACGGTCTGGCCAGCGTGTTCTGGGCGTCGCTGGTCAGCAGTGTGCTGGCCACGGGGTGTGCTTGGCGGGTTTGGCAACTCAAAGCCCCGTTTGCAACGACATCTTGAGCTACCCATGACCTGCCATATTTGGCTTTAAGCGGTCGAATGTGTCAGCAGCAAATAGAACTGTCCGGCTTTAACCGAGATTGTCCATTAGCCCCGATAGTGCGATCATGAACGGCGCACAGCCCACCGCAGACTGGTTGAATCAACGCGTTACGCCATAGTGGTCAACTTGGGAGCAGCATGAACCCAGACACGCCTTTCGATTTGAGGTTCACCGTCCGCGAGGTCACCGCCTGGGGCGGCCTGGCACGCCTCAAACGCATGCTCGACGGCATGGGCTTCAAGGATGCTCTGCAAAGTTGGCTCGCTCATGCCGACATCACCCGGCTGGACGTCACCTTGGTGCGCCTGTTTGACTGGGGCCACGCCGCAGGCAACAAAGCCATCGTTCGCCTGTTCCAGCGCTTTGACCAAGCCAGCGCCAATCGCGTACATGCCAGCAGCTACGCGTGGCTCTTTGACAAACTGCGCCTGAACCCCATCACCTTGGACGTGGACTCCACCGTTCTGACCCGCTGGGGTAGCCAGATCGAAGGCGGCGCCAAGGGCTATTCCATTCACCAGAACATCCTGAAGCGCCCCCTCAAACCCTCCCCAACCCCCGCAAAATCTTCTCCGGCGTCACCGGCTGCGACCACACCTGCGCACCCAAAGGCCGCAACGCATTATTGATGGCATTGACGACTGCGCCCGGTGCCCCCGCCGTCCCCGCTTCCCCCGCGCCCTTCGCACCCAAAACAGAACTCCGCGTGGGTGTCTCCACGTGTGCCACCACGATGTCGGGCATCTCACCGGCCATGGGGACCAGGTAGTCGGCCATGTTGCCGTTTTTCATTTGGCCGTCTTCGTCGTACAGGCACTCTTCAAACAGCGCGCCGCCTATGCCTTGCACGATGGCACCGCGGATTTGTTCGTCCACCAGCATGGGGTTGATGACGCGGCCGCAGTCTTCTACGGCCCAGTGTTTCAGCAGTTTGACAAAGCCGGTCTCGGTATCGACTTCCACGTAGCTGGCCTGCACGCCGTTGGTGAAGATGAAGGGGTAGTCGCGCTGGGCGTAGTGGCGCGTCACCATCAGCTCTGATGTAAAGCCTGCGGGCAGGGTGTCGGGGCGGTAGTAGGCCACGCGGCCCAGTTCGGGCAGGGGCAGCAGGGCTTCGCCAGTGGCGGCGTCTGTTACCACACCGTCGCTCAAGCGCAATGTGGCGGCGTCGCGCTTCAAAATCGCCTCGGCCACTTTCAGGATGTTGCCGCGCAGGGCCAGGCCGGCTTGCAGCACGGCCTCGCCGCCAATGCCTGCCCCGCGCGATGCCCAAGTGCCGCCGCCGTAGGGCACGGCATCGGTGTCGCCGGTGAGCAGGCGCACGTTGCGCATGGGCACGCCCACCGCGTCGGCGGCAATCTGCGCGAAGATGGCCTCAGTGCCCTGGCCTTGCTCGCCCACGCTCACCATCACGGCCACGCCGCCACCGGGCTCTAGCCGCATCGTCGCGCCGTCTTGCGCCGAGATGCGCGCACCGCCCACGCCGTAGAAGGCGGCGCCGGGGTTGGTGAGTTCAATCAAGGTGGCAAAGCCGATGCCCCGGTAAATGCCTTTGGTGCGCAGCGCGGCTTGCTCGGCCTTGAGCGCGGGGTAGTCCATCAGCGTTTCGATCTTGCGCAGGCATGCTTCGTGCGACAGCACTTCGAGTTTGATGCCCGACGCGCCGGTGGCGGGGTAGGCGTTGTCGGGGATGACGTTGCGCTTTCGAAACTCCAGCGGGTCCATGCCGAGCTTGGCAGCGGCCAGATCGACCAGACCTTCGGTCACGGCGCAGGCAATCGGGTGGCCCACGCCCCGGTACTGGCAGGTGGGCGTTTTGTTGAGAAACACCACGTCCAGCTTGGCGCGGTAGGCCTTGTGTTTGTAGGGGCCACCGGTGAGGTTGACGACCTGGTTGCCCTCAATGCCGCTGGTGCGCGGGAACATCGAGAACGGGCCGATGCCGGTGAGGTCGTCAATCTCAAAAGCCAGAATATTGCCGTCTTGATTGACGGCAATGCGGCCTTTGATGCGGTGCTCGCGCGCGTGAATGTCGCTGACGAAGGATTCGAGCCGATCTGCCACAAACTTCACCGGGCGTTTGAGCAGCATGGCAATGGCCACGGTGGCAAAGTCGTCCGGGTAGGCATGCACCTTGATGCCAAACGAGCCGCCCACGTCTTTGCAGATCACGCGCACGTTGGCCTCGGGCAGGTCAAACTGGCGCGCGTACAGGTCTTGCATCATGTGCGGGGCCTGTTGCGAGTGGTAGACGGTGAGCTGGTGCGAGGCGGGGTTGTAGTCCGCAATCTGGCAACGCGGCTCCAGCGTCACGCCAGTGTGGCGGCCAAAGTCAAAGGTGGCCTCGGCCACCACGGCGGCGCTGGCAAAGGCCTCGTCCACACCGCCGGTGTCCAGGCTGCGGGTGAAGCACAGGTTGTCGCCCAGCTCGGGGTGGATCACCGGGGTATCGGGGTGCAGGGCGGTGGCCATGTCCAGCGCGGCGGGCAGGGCTTCCCACTCCACCTGCACGTGCTGCAAAGCGTCCTCGGCCTCGGCGCGGGTTTTCGCCACCACGGCCACCACGGGCTCGCCTTGCCAGCAGGCACGGTCGATGGCCATGGGGTATTGCGGGGCCGACTTGAGGCCCACCAAGTGGGTGAGGGTGGCGACCCAGGGCTTGCAAATGGTGGCCAGGTCAGCACCGTCGTACACGGCCAGCACGCCGGGCATTTGTTGGGCGGCGGCACGATCAATCTTCACGATGCGGGCATGGGCGACGGGTGAGCGCCAGAACACGACGTGTGCCATGCGCGGCAGCTCGATGTCGTCCACGTACTGGCCACGCCCTTCGGTCAGGCGTTTGATGTTGGGGCGGGGTATGGGCTGGCCGATGTGGGTGGCGTCTTGCAGCGCGCCACCTAGGGGTGGGGCGGTGGGAGTGTGCGGGGCTTCGGCCTTGTGCAAAGCCTTCTCCAGCAATGCATTTTCCAATTGACGGTTCTCAGGGGCGTTCATGCGGTCACTCCTTGGGCGCGGGCGGCCAGCACCTCGCAGATGGCGTCCACAATGGCTTGATAGCCGGTGCAGCGGCAGTAGTTGCCCGAGATCCAGGCGCGCACGTCTTCGCGTGTGGCTTGGGGTTGGTGATCCAGCAGCTCGCTGGCGGCCATCAACATGCCCGAAGTGCAAAAGCCGCACTGCAAGGCGTTGTGCCGGATGAAGGCGGCTTGCAAGTCGCGGATGACGCCGCTCTCGCTCAGGCCCTCAATCGTGTCCACACGTCGGCCATCGGCCTGCACGGCCAGTACCAGGCAGCCGCGCACGATGTTCCCGTCTAGCTGCACCGTGCACGCGCCGCACACGCCGTGCTCGCAGCCCAGGTGCGAGCCTTTGAGGCCCAGGTCTTCACGTAAAAAATCAATCAGATGCGTGCGTGGCAGCACGGTGTGCGAGTCGCACGTGCCGTTGATGGTGATGCGCACGGTTTGGGCGGCGGTGCTCAAGCCCTTGGCTTCATCCTTGGTGTTTTGTTCGTGATTCATGGGGTGTCCTTTTTGGCGACGAGTGCATGCAGGCAGCGCTTGAGCATGACGCCTGCGAGGTGTTGTTTGGTGGCGCTGCTGTGGGTCAAGTCGGCGTCGGGTTCCAGCTCGCCACGCAGCGCTTGCTGGGCTTGCGCCAGTACGGCGTCACTCAGGGTTTTGCCTTGCAGCACCTGTTCTGTCGCGGGGGTGCGCTGCGGCATGTGGCCCACGCCCAGCCAGGCCAGGCGCACCTGGTCGAAAGCGCCGTTCTTGAGATGGGCCGACGCGGCCAGGCCCACCACCGCGTAGTCACCATGGCGACGTGCCAGCTCGTCAAAGGCAAAGCGTTGTGTGGGCGCGGCCAGCGGGAATTCACACGCGGTGATGATCTCCCCCGCCTCCAGCGCAGTGCCGTACAGGCCGGTAAAGAAGTCTTGCGCGGCGATGCGGCGCTCACCCGTTTGGCTGCGGGCCAGCACCACGCCGTCC
>JANPNG010000094.1:0-7854 GCA_031427355.1 Hylemonella sp. | reverse complement strand
TGGTGCCATCCAGCACCTGGCGGGCATGAAGGACTCCAAGGTGATTGTGGCCATTAACAAAGACCCCGAGGCCCCGATCTTCAGCGTGGCCGACTATGGGCTGGTGGCCGATTTGTTTGTGGCAGTGCCGGAGTTGATTGCCGCGCTGTAAGCCGAACTCGGATTTAGTCGTTTATTTCAATTCTGACCGCACCCTTCGAGGCCGCGCGCCATCAACCAGAGGGCACCGTATGAGCTATATCACCCCCGTCAAGGACATGTTGTTTGCCATGGAGCATCTGGCAGGCCTTAAAAACGTCGCCGCTTTGTCCGGGTTTGAAGATTACGGAATCGATACCGCGCAAGCCGTATTGGAAGAGTCGGCCAAGTTTTGCGAAAGTGTCGTGGCACCCCTCAATTGGGAGGGCGATATAAATCCTTCGAGTTGGAAAGACGGCGTTGTCACCACCACACCTGGCTTCAAGGATGCGTTCAAACAATTTGCGCAAGGCGGTTGGCAAGGCGTTATCCATCCGGTCGAATTTGGTGGGCAAGGTTTCCCCAAGCTGATCGCCACGGCTTGTCTGGAAATGCTCCATGCCTCCAGTCTGTCATTTGCGTTGTGCCCCATGCTGACGGATGGTGCCATCGAAGCGTTGCTGACTGCTGGCAGCGACGAGCTCAAGGCGATCTACCTTGAAAACATGATTGCCGGTAAGTGGACGGGAACCATGAACTTGACGGAACCCCAGGCTGGCTCTGATCTTGCCGCCATTCGTTCTCGGGCCGAACCGCAAGGCGCAGGCCGCTACAAAATCTTTGGCACCAAGATATTCATCACCTATGGTGAGCACGATATGGCCGAGAACATCATTCATCTGGTGTTGGCCCGTGTTCCCGGTGCGCCTGAGGGCGTGAAGGGGATTTCCCTGTTCGTGGTTCCCAAATACTTGGTGAACGCTGATGGCTCCCTGGGTGATCGCAACGATGCGCACTGCGTGAGCATCGAACACAAGCTGGGTATCAAGGCTTCGCCAACGGCAGTCTTGCAGTTTGGGGACCATGGTGGTGCGGTGGGCTATCTGGTCGGCCAGGAAAATCGGGGACTCGAATACATGTTCATCATGATGAATGCCGCGCGATTCGCCGTTGGCCTACAGGGCATTGCGGTCGCTGATCGCGCCTATCAAAAGGCCGTGGCGTTTGCCAAGGACCGGGTACAGAGTCGGGATATGGCGGGCTCCGCTGGCCCCGTTGCCATCATCAACCATCCGGATGTCAAACGCATGCTGTTGACCATGCGTTCACAGATTGAAGGCGCTCGGGCTTTGGCCTATGTGGCTGCAGCGACCAGCGATGCGGCGCATCATGCGTCAGAAGATTCGGAGCGTGGTCAAGCGCAGGCTATTTTCGACTTCCTTGTGCCCGTAGTGAAGGGCTTTTCCACCGAGATGTCGATCGAGGTTGCAAGTCTGGGCGTTCAGGTGCATGGTGGCATGGGCTTCATCGAGGAAACCGGTGCGGCCCAGCACTACCGTGATGCCCGCATCCTGACCATCTACGAGGGAACGACCGCCATACAGGCGAACGACTTTGTGGGTCGCAAGACGGTTCGCGATGGCGGCAAGGTCGCCAAGGCCATCTGTGCCCAAATCGCCATGACCGAGGAGGATCTGGCGGCCCACGCCGAGCCCGAGTGCCTGGTCATGGCGCAGGCCCTCAGGGCGGGTCGGCATGCGTTTGAGGCGACCATCGACCATGTCCTGGCCCATGCCAGGAACGACGCCCAATCCGTCTATGCGGGCGCGGTCAACTACCTCAAGCTCGCAGGCGTCGTGTTGTGCGGGTGGCAAATGGCACGGGCCATGATGGTGTCTTTGGATCGGATGGAAGCAGACCGCAAGTTCCATGGCGCGAAAGTAATGACGGCTCGCTTCTACGCTGAAGCCATCTTGCCGCAGGCGGACGCATTGGCGGCCTCGGTGATGTCATCAGGGGCCACGGTCAACGGTATGTTGCCTGACATGTTCTGAAGTGCCATGGGCTTCTCGCTTGATAATGGGCCAATCAGATGGGCATTTTAGGAGCGTCAAATGGCATACAGCATGGATTTATCGGGTCGGGTGGCCTTTATCACCGGGGCCTCGGGTGGCTTGGGCTCGCGTTTTGCCCTGACCCTGTCGCGTGCCGGCGCAGCGGTGGTGCTGGCCAGCCGCCGTGTGGAGAAGCTCAAGGACTTACGCTCACAGATTGAGGGCGAGGGCGGCGACGCGCATGTGATGGAGTTGGATGTGACCAACATCGGCTCCATCAAATCCGCCGTGGCGCATGCTGAGACTGAAATTGGCTCCATTGATATCCTGGTCAACAATTCAGGCGTGAGCACCACACAGCGTCTGCAAGACGTGAGCGAAGACGACTACGACTACGTTTTCGACACCAACACCAAGGGCGCTTTCTTTGTGGCGCAAGAGGTCGGCAAGCGCATGCTGGCACGCGCCAAGGGTGCGGCACCCGGCAGCTACACGGGCGGGCGCATCATCAACATCGCTTCGGTGGCCGGGCTCAAGGTCTTGCCTCAGATCGGTGTGTACTGCATGAGCAAGGCGGCGGTGGTGCACATGACGCGCGCCATGGCGACGGAGTGGGGTCGCTTTGGCATCAACGTCAACGCGATTTGCCCCGGCTATATCGACACCGAAATCAACCATGCGCACTGGCAGACCGAGCAAGGGCAAAAGCTCATCCAGATGCTGCCACGCAAGCGCGTCGGCCAACCGCAGGACTTGGACGCGCTGCTGGTGATGTTGTGCTCGGATCAGAGTCATTTCATCAACGGGGCCATCATTTCAGCCGACGACGGCATGTCAGCTTGAGCCAGATTAAGCGTAGTCGTTGCCAATTCAGGCGGCTGCGTGTGCGATGATCTAATGACAAATTTTTACCGGAAATCCCCTATGAACGACCCCATTTATGACAACGGCCTGGCCACTCGCACCGCCGTACTCGGTGCTGACTATGTGCAAGCGGCCATGAAAAAGTCCACCGACTTCACCCGTCCACTGCAAGATTTGGTGATCCGCCACGCCTGGGGTAACACCTGGCAGCGCGACGGCATTGACCTGAAAACCCGCAGCATCGTGACCGTCTCCATGCTGGTGGCGCTGGGCCGCATGCATGAACTGAAAATCCATGTGCGTGGTGCCTTGAACAACGGCGTAACCAAAGAAGAGCTGCAAGAAATTTTCATGCACGCCAGCGTGTACTGCGGTTTCCCGGCCGCCGTGGACGCGTTTCGCACCGCGTCCGAAGTGGTGGACGCCGCTTAAAATCCACGCCCTTAAGAGGAGAGCCCTGTGAACAAGATTTATCCCAGCGCCGCCAAGGCGCTAGAAGGCGTGATCCAAGACGGCCAACTCATGGCGGTCGGCGGTTTTGGCCTGTGCGGCATTCCCGAGGCCTTGATTGACGCCGTGCGTGATGCCGGCGTGAAAGACCTGACGGTCATCTCCAACAACGCCGGGGTCGATGACTTTGGCCTGGGCAAGTTACTGCAAACACGCCAGGTCAAAAAAATGATTTCCAGCTACGTGGGCGAGAACAAAGAGTTCGAGCGCCAGTACCTGGCGGGCGAGCTGGAGCTGGAGTTCACGCCCCAGGGCACGCTGGCCGAAAAACTGCGCGCCGCCGGTGCTGGTATTCCCGCATTTTTCACCAAGACCGGCGTGGGTACGCTGGTGGCCGAAGGCAAGGAGCTGCGCGAGTTTGATGGCGAGACTTACCTCATGGAGCGCTCGCTGTTTCCAGAAGTGTCTTTGGTCAAGGCCGATGTGGCCGACACGAGCGGCAATTTGCGCTTTAACCTCACCGCACGCAACTTCAACCCGGCCGTTGCCATGGCGGGCAAGCTGTGTGTGGTTGAGGTGGAGAAGATCGTTGAGCTGGGCGAGATCGCGCCAGACGACATTCACCTGCCCGGCATTTACGTGCATCGCATCGTGCTCAATGCGCATCCTGAAAAACGCATTGAGAAACGCACCATCACTGAGAAAGCGGGCGTCTGAACATGAGCTGGAATCAAGACCAAATGGCGGCACGCGCTGCCCAAGAATTGCAAGACGGTTTCTACGTCAACCTGGGTATTGGTATCCCCACGCTCGTGGCCAATTTTGTACCGACCAACATCGATGTGTGGCTGCAAAGCGAAAACGGGATGCTGGGCATTGGCCCCTTTCCAACCGAAGACGAGGTGGACGCTGACCTCATCAACGCGGGCAAGCAGACGGTCACCACCATTAAGGGGTCCAGCATTTTTGGCACGCATGAGAGCTTTGCCATGATCCGTGGCGGCAAAATCAACCTGAGCATTCTGGGGGCCATGCAGGTCAGCGAGCAGGGCGACCTGGCCAACTGGATGATCCCCGGCAAGATGGTCAAAGGCATGGGCGGCGCGATGGACCTGGTGGCGGGCGTCAAGCGCGTGATTGTGTTGATGGAGCATGTGGCCAAAAAGAAAGACGGCAGCGAAGACCTCAAGATATTGCCGCAATGCACGCTGCCACTTACTGGCAAGGCCGTGGTGAACCGCATCATCACCGACCTGGCCGTGATGGATGTGACGCCTGAGGGCTTGAAGCTGGTGGAGTTGGCCCCCGGTGTGAGCCGTGAGCAGGTGCAGGCCAAGACGGGCGTGACGCTGATTTAATACGGTGAATCGTCGTCTTTTTACATATCGAAGAGCTTGGTTATGGGCGACCTTGGTTCTGGTCGTCCTGGAGTTTTTTGCGCTGCATTCCTTGCAGGCGCTGGAAAACAAACTCGCTGATTTTTTTGTAAAAATCCACGCAAGTCAGGGTCAGTCCGATCCAGACATTGTGATCGTGGACATTGACGAAAAAACCCTGGCGGGCATGAATGAGATTGCGGGCAGCTGGCCTTGGCCACGATCCATTCATGGCGAATTGTTGGAGGGCATCCGGCAGCAAGAGCCCAAGGCGATTGTGTTTGACATTTGGTTTGCCGAGTCTGACAAATTTCGCCCCAAGAGTGATGCTGCTTTTAATCAGGTGCTCGCCACAACGCCGCGTGTCTATTTGCCGATGCTGCGCCTGGAGCCTAAGGACGACGCCGAAGGCACCCTGCTGGCTGAGATTGCGCCCGCCATGTACGGGAGAAATTCAAAGGCAATACCGGATACGGCCAATCCTTTGGCTAAAGCCAGTTTGTTATTACCCAAGGCAATTGATCCGGCGAGTTGGCGCATCGGCTTGATCAATTTCATTCAGGACGTTGATGGCATTGGCCGTCGCTATTACGTCAACTACCCATTGGATGGCTGGCAAATCCCTTCTTTGCCCGCGCGCGTGGTGCAAGACCTGGGCTACCCACTGCCCAGTGGTGAAAGCGTGTTGCTGAGCTGGCACGGGTCCAGGAACTCTTTCACCCGTATCTCATACGGCGATCTTTACAAGGATTTCAAAAACAAAAATAAATGGCGTGACCCCAACGAGCTGCGCAACAAGATTGTCATCATCGGTGCGACCGCCGAAGGTCTTTACGACATCCGTCCCACCCCGTTGGATGTGGCCTACCCAGGGGCTATGTTGCTCGCAACGGCGATTGATAATTTTAAAAATCAACGTACCGTGACGGCTGCGCCTCCAGCCCTGATGGCGCTCATCACTGTGCTGCTGTTGATCGGTTTTCATTACACTTTTAAGTCTTATCGCAACGTCATCAAAAACGGGCTATTGCTCGTGGCTGTGGTGGTCTTCTTTTTGTTGTTGAGCTATGCAATGCTGACCCGCCGGTACATGTTGCCGGTTCTGACGCCGCTTGTATTTTTCACTCAATTTTATTTTGGGGTCATGTTTTTTGACCTCTTGCGTGAACGTGAAGACAAAGAGCATGCCGTGAGGATGTTCAGCCGTTTTGTTAATCCGCATGTGGTGCAAGAGTTGATCGCATCCGACGGCCTGGCGCGCGGTGGTGAGCGCCGCCAAATCACGCTGCTGTTTTCTGATATTCGGGGTTTTTCAACGCTCTCAGAGACGCGTCCACCCGAGGAATTGGTGAAGATGCTGAACGACTACTTCACCAGCCAGGTGGACATTGTTTTTAAGCATGGCGGGTCACTCGACAAATTCATTGGTGATGCCCTGATGGCGTTTTGGGGGGCTCCCCTGGATGACGTCAAACAGGCGGAGCACGCCATCAATGCCGCGCTGGACATGTATGACCGGGTTCAAGTGTTAAGAAAAAAAATGGGTGAAATCGGAAAAAACTTTGACGTGGGCATCGGCTTGCACACTGGCCCTGCTGTGGTGGGGCTGATCGGCTCTGAGCAGCGACGCGAGTACACGGCCATTGGGGACACCGTCAATCTGGCCAGCCGCATTGAGGGTCTGACTGTTGGCGTTGCGCCGATTCTGGTATCCGAAGACACCATGCAGCAATGCCCGGATGCGTTTGATTTTATTGACCGTGGTTTGCATCCGGTCAAAGGCCGGGTGCAAGGGGTGCGTTTGTATGAGCCGAGAAGAAAGTCAGGCCCAAGCCCTTAGCGCTTGGTGACGGCGTTCACGCTTGCTCGTCTTGCGCCAAGTTCTCAATCATGGCCAGCAGCACACGGCGCACCGTGGCCACGTCGGCCGGTGCGATATTTTGGGTGCTGACCTGGTTCGCGGCCTCCGCTAGCGGCACCAGTTGGTGCTTGAGAGCGTGACCCTGATCGGTCAGATGAACATAGATATTTTTTTTGTTCGTGGGCAGGTGTTTGCGGGTGATGTAGCCCAGCGCTTCCATGGCTTTCATCGCTGCAAACGTGGTGGGCTCCATCACACCGGCGCGTTCACTGAGCTCTTTTTGTGTCAAGCCGTCGGCATCCCACAGGATGCGCAGAAAACTCCAATGGCCAAACGGAACCCCAAAAGGCGCTAGTCGGATCTGCAAGGCACGTCGAAAGGCGCGCTCGGTATCGCGGATCAAGTGCGCGGTGCGGTCATTGGGCACGGCCTCACGCCAGTGGCGCAGGGTGTTGGGGATTTGCGGTTTCACTGAGCGGCCTGGGTGTATGGCAAGCCGACTTGCGGTATGGCTATTTGATAACGGGTCTGTACCGCAGTGCTGCTGCGAGCGGATTCGAGGATGGCCAGACAGACCTCGGTCGTCGCACGCGCCCAGGCACCGCTGTGCAGGGGGGGCTGGTCATGCACCACGGCGGCAACCAGCTCGTCAATGACTTCACTGCGTGGCACTGCAGGGTTCGCCAGAGGCTCCACGCGGCGCTCTAGATCGCCACAAATGTCGATGCCCGTGGGCGTGGGACGCAAATCAGCCCTCTCGCAGCTGACGATGAAATGTCCGAAATGCTGGTGTGCCGGGTGGGGTCTTTGTGCGCTGCTGCTTGGGGCTTGGTACAGGTCGCCACCGTAGTTGCGTGCAGCCTTCAAGCGAGCTTCGGCTGGCGCGTCGGTAGCGCTGGCCAAGCGTTTGCGTGCCACCCCGTAGTCGATCGCCTGTTTGGTTTGACCCATCTCACCGATCTGGCCCAGCCAGTCGTCGCTGTCGAAATGACCATATCCACTGTAGCAAGCACTGGCGAATACGCCGTTGTCGAAGTTGAGGAGGGCCTGGTAGGCCCCTTCGGTGGGGCGAGTGGCATCCCAGGCACCGGTATGGGCCATCACGCTGCGCACCTGTCCGCCGCCCAGCAGGCGCACGATGTCCATTTGATGCGTGGCTTGGCTGTGAATCACGCCGCCGCCTGCGTCGGTGTCGAGTTCTTCTGGTCGGCGGGGGCGGTACAGGAAGTCGGTGTAGTTCAGGGCGGTGATCATCTTCACAGCCCCGAACTCACCGCTGTCAATCAGCGCG
>JANPNG010000093.1:0-3619 GCA_031427355.1 Hylemonella sp. | reverse complement strand
GCCATAGCGGCTGCGCTCACGCCAAATTTCTCTTCGATGGCTTTCACCAGTTCGTTGAGTTCCATGACCGTCATGCTGTCCAGCGCGGTCAAAAATGTGTCTTTATCGAATGCCATTTTGATTTCCTAACAATTGGTTAACAGTTTGCTGCACGCGCTTACGCTGCAGCTACTTCAGCTACATCGGCCACCGGTTCGGCAGCGCCTTCGCCACGCTGGGCCGCCAAAGCACCCAGTACCACTGCGATACGGGACATTGGGGACATCAGCAAGCCACACAGCTGGGCCAACAACACTTCGCGAGAAGGGATGCTTGCCAACTGTTTCACGCCGTTCACGTCTAACGCTTTTCCAGCAAATGCGCCTCCGCGAATCACCAACTTGTCGTTGGTTTTCGCGAAGTCTGCCACCACTTTTGCAGCAGCAACAGCATCGACTGAGAAGCCGTAAATCAACGGGCCGGTCATCTGGTCGGACACGACTTCAAACGGGCTACCTGCCACAGCACGGCGGGCCAGCGTGTTTTTCAACACACTCAGGCTCACACCATTGCTACGCGCGGTAGAGCGCAGTTTGGTCATGTCAGCGACCGTGATGCCACGGTACTCCGCCATCACGAGCGTTTGAGCTTTAGCGGCGAGGCTGGTCACATCACTGATGACCGCTTCTTTCTCACTGCGATTAAGACTCAAGGTCTACTCCTTAAAAATGCACTTTCGGTCTGCGTCTTGCGACGGCTTAGACCTCTGGCACGCTACATGTCAGCGACCAACTGTTCACGGAAAGGTTTTCCATTTGCAGCGGGATCGCCATCTGCGTTGGTTTTTCAGTATTAAGTGCAACCCCTGCACACCAACGGTCTTGGATGGCCTGCCCATGCTTTGCAGCACTTGCAGCCCACCACATCGGACAGCCTTTGCAGGCCATCCAAATCTTGTTACTTACGCCGCGATGCTCTGGGTGTCAACGCGCACACCCAAACCCATCGTGGAAGAAACCGCAACTTTTCTCAAGTACACGCCTTTGCTGGAAGCGGGCTTGGCCTTGACCAAAGCATCGACCAACGCAGCCAGGTTACCCTTGAGCTTGTCAGCATCGAACGAGCGACGACCGATCGTGGAATGCACGATACCGGCTTTGTCAACACGGAACTGCACTTGACCGGCTTTGGCGTTCTTGACCGCCGTTGCCACGTCAGGCGTGACCGTACCGACTTTGGGGTTAGGCATCAAGCCACGTGGGCCGAGGATCTGACCCAGCGTACCCACAATGCGCATGGCATCAGGTGCAGCAATCACGATGTCAAACGGCATATCGCCTGCCTTGACCATGGCGGCCAGATCATCCATGCCCACGATGTCAGCACCAGCGGCCTTGGCTTCTTCAGCCTTGGCGCCTTGGGCGAACACAGCAACGCGCTTGGTTTTGCCGGTGCCATTGGGCAGCACGACGGCACCACGCACCACCTGGTCAGACTTCTTGGCATCGATACCGAGCTGTACGGCCACGTCGATGGATTCATCGAACTTGGCGGTCGCTGCGGCTTGAACCATGGCCAGCGCGTCGATCAAGGGGTACAGTTTGTTGCTGTCAACCTTGCCCTGCTGGGATTTTTGTTTTTTGGTGAGTTTGGACATTTACACGCCCTCCACATTCACGCCCATGGAGCGGGCAGAACCAGCAATGGTGCGAACCGCTGCATCCATATCGGCGGCAGTCAGATCCTTCATTTTGATCTTGGCAATTTCTTCGAGCTGTGCACGCGTGATCTTGCCCACCTTGGCGGTGTGCGGCGTCGCAGAACCCTTGTCAATCTTGACGGCTTTCTTGATCAGAATCGACGAAGGTGGCGATTTGATGATGAAAGTAAAGCTCTTGTCTGCGAAGGCGGTGATCACCACCGGCAAAGGCAAACCCGGCTCAATGCCCTGCGTTTGCGCATTGAACGCTTTGCAGAACTCCATGATGTTCAAACCGCGCTGACCCAAAGCTGGACCAATGGGCGGTGATGGATTGGCTTTACCCGCTGGCACTTGCAGCTTGACAAAACCGACGATTTTTTTCGCCATGTTGACACTCCTTACGGGTGATAACGCCTTGGCCAATGGCCGCAGCTCCCCGGGGTTAACGACTCACTTACTACGTTCGCGTCGAGTCGAAAAACGCGAACTATTTAATCAGTTGAGGACAGAGCAAATTTGCTTTGCAAATCTTGGTCTGTCCCGCAAAGTTTCATGTTTTCAGGTTTTTTCCACCTGAGAATACTCCAGCTCCACCGGCGTGGCACGACCGAAAATCGTCACGGCCACACGTACTTTATTTTTGTCGTAATTAACTTCTTCGACCGTGCCGTTGAAGTCAGTAAACGGGCCGTCTTTGACGCGCACGTACTCACCCACTTCAAACTCAACCTTGTGACGCGGCTTCTCAGTGCCTTCTTGCATCTGGTTGACGATCTTCATCACCTCGGCCTCGGATATGGGAGCCGGGCGATTTTTAGCACCCCCTACAAAGCCCGTAACCTTGTTGGTGTGCTTCACCAGGTGCCAGGATTCGTCATCCATGATCATCTCAACCAACACATAGCCGGGGAAGAACTTGCGCTCTGTTGTTCGTTTCTGGCCGTTTTTGATCTCGACCACTTCTTCCATAGGCACCAAAATGCGACCGAACTTGCCCTGCATGCCCGCTTGGTTGATGCGATCCTGGATGTTGCGCTCGACCGTTTTTTCCATGCCCGAGTAGGCATGCACGACGTACCAGCGCAGATCAGGATTGGCCGAAGGTGTCATCGGCTCCGCTGCGGCCAGGGTCTCCACAATGTCAGTCATTATTTCTTCCACCCCAGAATCAAGTCATAAAACACAAATTCGAGCGCCTTGTCTGTGGTCCACAAAAACAAAGCCATCAAGACCACAAAGCCAAACACATAGGCCGTCATTTGCACCGCTTCTTTGCGTGCAGGCCAGACCACCTTACCCACCTCGCGCCACGCGTCGCGGCCAAAAGCCATCAACTGCCGACCGGCTTCTGCCGTAAAAAATACCACCACGGATGCAGCCAAACCCAACAGCAAAGCCCCCCACTGTGCCAGCGCACCCTGCTTGCCGAGCATGTAGTAGGCCACCAACGCTGCAATCAGCAGCGCAACTGCGGCCGCCAGCTTTGCTTTGTCAGCGCCTGTATTGACTGTTTCGACCTGAGACGTTGCCATGTTTACCTTATTTCACACCACTGCAATTGCTACCCATCCAATACCACCACCGCCGAGACGCTGAAACCCGCCATGGTCATGGCGGGTTTTTCATCACCGAATCCCTCGATTCAGGTGGCAGGGGCAGTAAGAATCGAACTTACAACCTTCGGTTTTGGAGACCGACGCTCTGCCAATTGAGCTATACCCCTACTTATTCATCTAATCAGTTGAGGACAGAGCAAAAATGCTACGCATTTCTTGGTCTGTCCCGCAAACATATTAATTAAGCAATAATCTTGGCAACCACACCCGCACCTACCGTGCGACCACCTTCGCGGATGGCGAAGCGCAGGCCTTCTTCCATGGCGATGGGGTTGATCAACTTGACGGTGATCGACACGTTGTCGCCTGGCATGACCATCTC
>JANPNG010000092.1:0-2897 GCA_031427355.1 Hylemonella sp. | reverse complement strand
TGGCGCTACTTGCAGCCGCACGAGCGGTTTTGATCCACCGTTCAGCCGCAGCCCAAGTGAGGGAGATAGATGTCAACTCTGGACGACAACGGTTTGGCGATCAGCGGTGCGAATGCAACCGCCCTGCGGGACTTTGAGCGAGCGACGGACGAATTATTGTGCTACTGCGGCGACCCCGTAGCCTCTGTGGGTCGGGCGCTGCAAGATAGTCCAGCCTTCACTATGGCGCACTACCTGCAGGCCTGGCTGCACCTGGTGGGCACTGAGCGGTCTGGCCTGACCCAGGCCGACAGCGTGCTGGGGACGACGGCGGCGCTGGTGCACAACCCGCGCGAACGCGCGCATCGCGCTGCCATTCAGGCGCTCACAGTGGGTCGGTTCGAGACTGCGCTCGACGGTCTGGAATCCCTTCTGCTGGAATACCCACGTGACCTGCTTGCGCTACAAGTCGCCCATCTGTTTGATTTTTACCGAGGCGATGCCCGTAATCTGAGGGATAGACCGGCCCGGGTGGCGCATGCCTGGTCGCGCGAGGATAGGCGCTACCACGCTCTGCGCGGCATGCAGGCCTTCGGTTTGGAGGAGTGCAATCTCTACGGTGAAGCCGAGCAGGCGGGCCGTGAGGCCTTGGCCTTGAATCCGCGCGACTGCTGGGCGCACCATGCAGTGACCCATGTTTATGAAATGCAGGGACGACAGGCGGAGGGTATCGCCTGGATGCGCGAACGTGAGCCGCAGTGGTCAGAGGACAGTTTTTTCGCCATCCACCACTGGTGGCATTGGGCGCTGTTTCATCTGGACCTGGATCAGGTCGTCCCGGTGCTGGCACTCTATGACCAGCGCTTGCGGGGCAGCCACTCCAGCGTGGTGCTCGATCTGGTTGACGCATCAGCCCTGTTGTGGCGACTGTTGCTGCGCGGCGTGGACGTGGGGCAGCGTTGGACGGTTTTGGCCGATGCCTGGACGCCTTTTGCGCAGGACGACAACTACGCCTTCAACAGCTTTCACGCGCTGATGGCGTTCGCTGGGGCCGGTCGATGGGACGCCGCGCAGGCCGTCATCGCCAGCCTGGAGCGGCAAGCCAACAGTGTGGGCAGCAACCAGATCATGGCGCACGAGGTCGGATGGCCCGCGAGTCTGGCTTTGCGCGACTTTGTCCGCGCCGACTACGCCAGCGCCGTAAACCGCCTGTTGTCCGTTCGGCAACAGGCGCATCGCTTTGGTGGAAGCCATGCCCAGCGGGATGTGCTCGAGCTGACCCTGATCGAGGCGGCCCAGCGCGCAGGTCAGGGCTTGCTGGTGCGGGCGCTCGCCAGCGAGCGGCTGGCGCACAAAGCGTCCAGCCCGCTTTCGCGTCGCTACCAGCAGTGCTCTTGAAGTTCCCGTTATTCATGACGCCCAGTCGCTCAGCCTGAAGGTCGCCGGTCTCAAGCGGGTGAGCATGAGCAAGCTGATGCTTGGGAATTTGCCGGTGGGACAATGGCGCTACTTGCAGCCGCATGAGCGGTTTTAAACCCCTACTTCTTGGCCGCAGTCAACTCTTTTTCCAGCACATCAATGCGCGCCAACATCGCCGCCATGCGGCCATTGAGGGCACCGACATTGAAGACCGTGGCGTTGTTGGCCGGTGCATCCAGCTGGTTGCCGTAAGCCAGCCAGGACGAGTCGTACACCCGCACGTTCTTGAAGCCGAGCTGCTCCAGCACGCCCGCCGTCTCAGAGGCGCGCACACCAGACTGGCAATACACCACGGTCTCTTTGTCCGGGTCTAGCTTGGCGTAAAGAGCCTTGAGGTCGGTGCTGGATTTGAGCGACATGCCGCTTGAATCATTCACCTTTTTTTGGGCCAACTTGAGCAGCGTGTCCGGGCCCACCCAGTTCTGCTCGTAGGGGATGTTGACTGCGCCGGGGATGTGGCCACCGCGCAGGGCGCGGATGTCTTCGCCCGAAAATTCTTTGGGCGTGCGCGCATCAATCACCTGCACGGCGGGGCTGTTCAGCCGCTTGATCATCTCGGCCGTCGTCACGGCCACGGCGGGCTTCGGTGTGAGCTTGAGTTGGACGGCTGCTGTGGGTGCCGCCAGCGTAGAAACCGGCAGACCCGCCGCCTGCCAGCCCTCGATGCCGTCATGCAGCACGCTGACCCGGCTGCCACCGAAATAGCGCAGGGTGTAGCGACCAAAGTAAGCGTTCCAGGTGCCGCGCGCGCCGTACACCACGGTCTCACGCGCCGGGTCGATCCCGGCAGCCCCGAGCAAGGCTTCAATGCGTGGCGTGGCGATGAAGTCTTCTGAGTTGGGGTCGCGCAAGAGCGACGCGGCGTCGCCCAGGCTCAGTGCACCGGGCAAGTGGCCTTTGGCGTAGTCACGCACATCGCGCACATCCCAGACCTGCACACCGCGTTGCAGCGCCGCCTGTACATAGGCCGTGTCCACGATGGTCTGGGCGACCGCGCACCAGGGCATCAACCATGAGGCCACGGCCAAGACCAAGCCGACCGCTGTTTTTTGAACCGTTTGTCGCATGCTGCTGACTCCTTTTGATTGAGACTGCCCATTATTGAGCGTTCTGGGATTCACGGCTTCGATGCGCTTGGTGTGAACGGCTACGCGGCTGTCCCCCGGCCTTTGGCCTCCTCCTTGATGCCGCTACGCCGTCCACACCAAGCTCCTGGGTCTTGAAATCCACCACTTCGCCCATAATTCAGCCTCTCCAACGCGCACAGCGTCGGACTTTCCCCCTTCAAAACCCCCAATTTTCAAATGAGCAAGCAAACCCATTCCTTTCAAGCCGAAGTCGCCCAACTGCTGCACCTCGTCACCCATTCGCTTTACTCCAACAAAGAAATCTTCCTGCGCGAGCTGATCTCCAACGCGTCGGACGCCTGCGACAAGCTG
>JANPNG010000091.1:0-2574 GCA_031427355.1 Hylemonella sp. | reverse complement strand
CCAGAAAACGCCGCCTGAGGCCCAGTTGGATTTTTTAACTTCAGTCAGCACAATTTCCACGGACTCGGGCTTGGAACCCAGTGACTGGACGGTGGCCTCGGTGAGGGCTGTGACGAAGGCTTGCTTTTGTTCAAGCGTGCGGCCTTCGAACATTTCAACGTGGATGGTGGGCATGGGGTTTCCTAAAAAGAGATGAATTTCAGGCTTGCGCAGGAATGGGGGGGAACGGCAGCTTCACATCACCGCACTGCGCGCGGTGGCGCAGCGCATGTTCCATCACCACCAGGGCCAGCATGGCCTCGGCAATCGGCGTGGCACGGATGCCCACACACGGGTCGTGGCGGCCTTTGGTGATGACCTCGGTGCTGTGGCCTTCGACATCAATCGACTCGCGCGGTGACAGGATGGAGCTGGTGGGTTTGATGGCAATCGACACTTCCAGGTCTTGCCCAGTGCTGATGCCGCCCAGCACACCGCCCGCGTTGTTGGCACGAAAGCCTTGGGGCGAGAGTGAATCCCCATGCGTGGTGCCACGTTGCGCCACGCTGGCAAAGCCCGCACCAATCTCCACGCCCTTGACGGCGTTGATGCCCATCATGGCCCAGGCGATATCGGCGTCCATCTTGTCAAACAGCGGCTCACCCAGGCCCACGGGCACGTTGGACGCGCTCACGCGAATGCGCGCACCGCAAGAGTCCCCCGCCTTGCGCAAGGCGTTCATGTAGTCCTCTAGCGCCGACACATCGGCCACCGGGGCAAAGAAGGGGTTATGGGGCACATGCGCCCAAGATTCAAACGCCACCGGCAGCTCGCCGATCTGCGTCATGCAACCGCGAAACACCGTACCGTACTGGGCGTGCAGCCACTTCTTGGCCACGGCACCCGCCGCCACCATGGGGGCGGTCATGCGGGCGGAAGAGCGGCCACCACCGCGCGGGTCACGAATGCCGTATTTGTGCCAGTAGGTGTAGTCCGCATGGCCGGGTCTAAAGGTTTGCAGGATGTTGCCGTAGTCTTTGCTGCGTTGATCGGTGTTTTTGATCAGCAGGCAGATCGGCGTGCCGGTGGTCTTGCCCTCATACACGCCGCTCAAAATTTCGACCGCGTCGGGCTCGTTGCGCTGGGTGACGAACTTGGAGGTGCCGGGGCGACGCCGATCCAGATCGGGCTGGATGTCGGCCTCGCAGAGAGCCATGCCCGGCGGGCAGCCGTCGATCACGCAGCCAATGGCTGGGCCGTGGGATTCACCAAAGTTGGTGACTGCGAAGAGATGTCCGAAAGTGTTGCCGCTCATGGAGGGGGATTATCCCAGAGCGGCGGGAACTGCATGCCAATGCCGTCACAATTACCAACGACGATTTCCATTTAGGTGAGTTTTAAGCTCTTGGAGACCGGATAAACCCGACTTGCTTTTTTTCAAGATAGGTTCAACAATTTAAGCAAATGACCTCAACTAACAATCCAACAACTCCAACATGACGTCAACGACGATAGCCCCCTCCCGTTTACGCGGTGTATTTTCCCCGGTACTAACGCCCTTCAACGCCGACCTCTCGCCCTCCGCACCACGCTTTATCAAGCACTGCCAATGGCTGCTGGGCCAGGGCGTGGGCTTGTCGGTCTTTGGCACCAACTCAGAAGCCAATTCCTTGAGCGTGAGCGAAAAGCGCGGCCTGCTCGATACGCTGTTGGCTGCGGGCGTGGCGTCCGATCGATTGATGCCCGGCACCGGTGCCTGCGCCCTGCCCGACAGCATTGAACTGACCCGCCACGCGGTGAGCGCCGGTTGCGCGGGCGTGCTGATGCTGCCGCCGTTTTATTACAAAGGCGTCAGTGACGAAGGCCTGTTTCGCAGTTATGCCCGCGTGATTGACGCCGTGGCCGATACGCGCCTGCGCATTTATCTGTACCACATCCCTCCGGTGTCCCAGGTCGGCATCAGCTTGGGCTTGATTGAGCGCCTGCTCAAAGCCTACCCCGGCACCATTGCGGGCATCAAAGACAGCTCGGGCGACTGGGCCAACACCAGCGCCATGTTGCGTGAATTTCAGCCCCAGGGCTTTGACGTGTTTGCTGGCACCGAGACTGTGTTGCTCGAAACCCTGCGCGCCGGGGGTGCCGGTTGCATCACCGCTACCGGCAACGTCTTCCCCGGTGCCATCGTGGCCCTGTACGAGCACTGGCGCGCCCAGGGCGATGCGGCGGTGGCCGAGGCCAAGCAACAAGCGCTTAACGACACCCGCGCCGTGTTCCAAAAATACCCGTTGATCGCGGCCATGAAAGTCGCCATTGCCGACCAATCCAAAGATGCCGCTTGGGCCACGGTGCGACCGCCCCTGGTGGAGTTAGACGGCAGCCAAGCCCAAGCGCTCAATCAGGCCCTGGCGCAACGCGGCTTCAAGATCCCCAACGCCGCTGCCCTGGCCCTGACAGCGTGCGCCCTGTGAGCGACGACAGCAGCGCGGCCCAGGTGGCCCACGCCCCCAAAGTGCCGTCGGCTACCCCTCCCGGCAGCACGCCGCGCCGGGGTCGAAGCCGCTTTGGCGAGCAAGAGCGCTTCATGCTCTTGCTGCT
>JANPNG010000090.1:0-20062 GCA_031427355.1 Hylemonella sp. | reverse complement strand
GACCGGGCCTTGACGCAAGGGGCAGACCGCGTGGCCGACAGCGCGGGCTCGTCCAACGGGCTGATGGGGCGAGGGCCGCAGCTCTTCTACCTTGAAGGTGTACCCGCCAAAGGTAAGACGCCCGAGCAGGTGGAAGCGGCTCTGCGCGAGCAGGTGGCACGGGTGGCGCGCGAGGGGGTGTCTGAGGCCGAACTGCAACGCGTCAAAACCCAGTGGGTGGCCAGCGAGGTGTACAAGATGGACTCAGTGTTCAACCAGGCGCGCGAGTTGGCCAGCTACTGGATCCAGGGCTGGCCGTTGGACGCAGGGGATCAGCTAATTACGCGTTTGCGTGCGGTGACGGCTGCGCAAGTGCAGGCCGTGGCGGCGACGTATTTTGGGGACGATCAGCTCACCGTGGGCGTGCTGCGGCCCCAGCCGCTGGACGCCAAAACATCGACCAAGGGTAAGCCCAAGGCGGCTGCGGCGGGCAGACATTAGATTTTTACGAGTGCGTCATTCCCGCGCAGGCGGGAATCCAGTGGCTCGACAGAGCTGGATCCCCGCCTTCGCGGGGATGACGAGGGTGTGAGTCAAGTCAAATTGTTATCCTTGGGAATTTATGTTTGCTATTAAAAATCTAGCTGTTTGCGCAACTGCTTATTGGGCTTTAGCCGTATTTGGCACTCAAACTGCATTCGCGGCCCTGCCGATCCAACACTGGACGCAGCCCTCGGGCGTGGCGGTTTTTCTGGTGGAAAGCCCGGCCATTCCCATGGTGGATGTGCAGCTGGACTTTGATGCCGGTAGCCGCCGTGACCCGGCCGATAAAGCCGGGCTGGCCTCGGCCATGGCGGGCATGACGGCCAAGGGGGTGATGGGCGTGGGAGCCACCACCGAACCAGGCTTAGACGAGAACGGACTGAGTGAGGCTTGGGCCGATCTGGGTGCTACGTTTGGGGCCAGTGCCAGCAACGACCGGCTGAGTTTTTCCCTGCGCTCGCTCACCTACCCCGACCTGTTGCCCAAAGCCGTGGCGCTGGCGGCGCGCCAGATGGGCGAGCCCGCGTTCCCGGCTGCCGTCTGGGAGCGCGAGAAAGCACGTCTGAGCGCATCAATTCGGGAAGCCAATACCCGACCCGCCACCTTGGCGGGCAAAGCCTTTGCCTCGGCGGTGTATGGCGACCACCCTTACGGCTATGACACGACGGAGGCCACGCTGGCCCGCATCACGGTTGCCGACATGCAGGCCTTGCACGCACGCCTGCTGGCCCCGTGCCGCGCTCGGGTGAGCGTGGTGGGGGCGGTCTCTCGGGCGCAAGCTGATGCGCTGGTGACGCAGTTGTTTGCCCGCCTGCCTGCCACTGCTACGGGTTGCACCGCTTTGCCGACGGTGCCCGAGGTGGCCGCGCTGAGCCAAGCGGTGGATCAGCGCATCGCCTTCGATTCGGCCCAGGCCCATGTCCTGATTGGGCAGCCTGGTTATTTGCGAAGTGATCCGGATTTCTTTGCGCTGACGGTGGGTAACTACATCTTGGGCGGTGGCGGTTTTGTCTCGCGTTTGACCGAAGAGGTGCGTGAGAAGCGGGGACTGAGCTACAGCGTGTACAGCTACTTTGCACCGGGTTTGCACGCGGGTGCATTCACACTGGGCTTGCAAACGCGGCCCGATCAAGTGGAGCAGGCGGTGAAGGTCTCACGCGATGTCCTGGCGAGCTTTGTGGCCCAGGGGCCCACAGCCAAGGAGCTCAAGGCGGCCAAAGACAATCTGATCGGCGGTTTTGCCCTGCGCATTGACAGCAACCGCAAGCTGCTGGACAACGTGGCCAACATCGCCTGGAACCAGTTGCCGCTGAATTATTTGGACACCTGGACGCAGCAGGTCGAGCGTGTCACCTTGGCTGATATCCGTGCCGCTTTTGCGCGCAAGCTGCAGCCTAAAAAAATGGTGACGGTGGTGGTGGGTGGTGCGACAACAGCGGGTGTTGCGAAATGAAAAAAATCAAATCTTTGGTGACGAAGAAGCCCACCCCTGTGCCTGCTAAAAAATCAGTGTTGCCGGGTGAAGTTCGCATCATTGGCGGCCTGTGGAAGCGCAGCAAGCTGCCTGTACCCACGAAGCCTGGTTTGCGCCCCACGCCAGACCGGGTGCGCGAGACCCTGTTCAACTGGCTGGGGTCAGACGTGCAGGGCGCGCACTGCCTGGATCCCTTTGCTGGCACAGGGGCGTTGGGTTTTGAGGCCGCTTCGCGCGGGGCTACCGAGGTGCGACTGGTGGAGCAAGACAGTGCCCTGGTGGCGCAGCTCCAACGCATGCAGACGCTATTGAAGGCTTCGATGGTTGAGGTGGTGCGTGGCGATGGCTTGGCCGCACTCAAGTCGGCTCAGGCGGCGAGTTTGGATTTGATTTTTTTGGACCCACCGTTTGAAGCGACTTGGTTTGAGACTGCTTTGCAAGCGGCCACGAAAGCCCTCAAGACCGAAGGCAGCATTTACCTGGAAGCCCCCATCGCCTGGAGCGAAGAAGCGTTGGCAGGCCTTAACCTGAACTTGCACCGGTATATGAAGGCTGGAGCCGTGCACGCGCATGTGTTGCGCCGCATAATCGACTAACCCAGCCCTACAGAGCAACTTCCGTTCGGGCTGAGCTTGTCGAAGCCACTCAACCCTTCGACAGGCTCAGGGCGAACGGGACTATTAAACGAGATCCTCACCATGGCCCGCAACATCACCGCCATCTACCCCGGCACCTTCGACCCCATGACCTTGGGCCACCTTGACATGGTGGCGCGGGCCAGCCTGATGTTTGACAAAGTCATCGTGGCCGTGGCCGCCGCGCACCACAAAAAAACCATGTTCACCGTGCATGAACGCATCGATATGGTGAGCGAACTCGCCAAGCCTTACCCGCAGGTGTCGGTCGAGCACTTCTCTGGCTTGGTCATTGATTTTGCAGCGGCGCATGGGGCCACGGTGATGCTTCGTGGTTTGCGTTCAGGTACTGACTTTGATTACGAATACCAACTGGCGGGCATGAACCGCAGCCTCAAGCCCGACGTAGAAACCGTGTTTTTGACACCCGGCGACAAGTACCTGTTCATCTCCAGCACGCTGGTGCGCGAAATCTCTACCCTGGGCGGCGACGTGGATCAGTTTGTGCACCCTGTGGTGGCGCGGAGTTTGCGCGCGAAGTTGCGAAGTCTGGGTGAGGCCTGAAGCTGGGATGGACCGCAGCTCAACGGAAGTGGAAATGCCATGAATGATCGAATTCGGGAACTGCTCGCTCAAATCAAGGTGCTGGAAGAGGAGTTGCAAACGGCGGTGCACGCGCAAGAACACCGCATGTTTTTCCAGATCCAGGGCAAACGTGTTGAGTTTGAGAAAACCATCCGGCAGACGCATCGGCGTTTGAAGAGGGGTTTCTTCCTCTGGCTGGTGACGAATCGGCCGCAGAACTTGATCACTGGCCCCATTATTTACAGCATGATTTTTCCGATGCTGGTGCTGGACGTGTGTGTGAGTTTTTACCAGGCGACGTGCTTTCCGATTTACCGTGTGGCCAAGGTGCGCCGCGCGGATTACATCGTGCTGGATCGCCAGCATCTGGCCTACCTGAATTTCGTTGAGAAGTTTCATTGCACTTATTGCGCTTACGGAATGGGTTTGCTGGCCTATGTGAGCGAGATTGTGGCGCGTACCGAGCAGTACTTCTGCCCGATCAAACATGCGCGCAAGGTGCTGGGGACACACGCACGCTACGCGCATTTTCTGGACTATGGGGACGCTGCTGACTATGCGGCACGGGTGGAAGAATTTCGTTGTTCACTAGAGGAGAAAAAGCCATGAAAATACTACTGCCGGTGGACGGTTCTGAGGTGTCGATGGATGCGGCTCGCTTTGCGGTGGGTCTGGTGCGCAAAGGCCTGCAGGCCGACATCGTACTGGCCAATGTGCAAGAGCCCGCATCTTTGTATGAGTTGGTGGTGGCACATGACGCCGACATGATTGAGCGCATCTGCGCCGAGGCCGGGGCCCACGCGCTGGCATCCGCGCAGGCGCTGCTGGACCAAGCGGGCATCGCTTATGAGAGCGAAGTGGCCAAGGGCGACCCGGCGCATACCTTGATCGATATTCTGGAGCGATATGGCTGTGACCTGGTGGTCATGGGGGCGCGCGGACAGGGTACTTTGCGCAGTGCTCTGCTGGGCTCGGTAGCGCATGAGGTACTGCACGCGGCGGGGGTGCCTGTGATGATCGTCAAGCCCGCGCAAGCGGATATTGAGGGTGATACAGCCAACGAAAGTAATGAGGCGAAGAACGAAGCATGACCGAGCTGATTCTGATCCGACACGGCGAGACCGACTGGAACCGCGAGCTGCGTTTTCAGGGGCAAATTGATGTGCCGCTGAACGCCACCGGTCATGAGCAGGCGCGCCGCATTGGGCTGCGTTTGGCGCAGGAAGATGTGCACACGCTGGTGTGCAGTGACTTGATGCGGGCACAGCAGACAGCCATGCCAGTGGCACAGAATCGACCGTCCGATCAGGAGCTGCTGCCGGTATTGGACATGGCCCTGCGCGAGCAAAGCTTCGGCGTGATTGAGGGCCTGCTGGTGGCCGACATCAAGGCGCAGTTCCCTGAGGAATGGGCGCAGTGGACGCAGTTTGACGCGGACTATGCCTTTGCGGGTGGAGAGAGCGTGCGGCAGTTTCACACGCGGGTGTTGGCGGCGGTGCGTGCGCTGGCATTGGCCTATCCGCAGCAAACGGTGGCGGTGGTGACGCATGGCGGCGTGCTGGACATGATTTACCGCTCTGCCAAGGCGCTGCCACTCTCTGGTCCACGACAAAGCCTGATCCCCAACGCGGGGCTGAACCGGGTGCGCGTGGAGGGTGACGCCATTGACATTCTGGAATGGGCCAATACCCAGCACTTGGCCGACATGCCACCCCAGCCGGTGTACGACCAGCGCAAACAGTTGAAAACATCATGGCCTTGATCATCACTGACGAATGCATCAATTGCGATGTGTGCGAGCCCGAGTGTCCGAACGAGGCGATCTTTCTCGGGCCGGAAATCTATGAGATCGACCCGCACCGTTGCACCGAATGCGTGGGGCATTTTGACGAACCCCAGTGCGTTCAGGTCTGCCCGGTGGCCTGCATTCCTGTGAACCCGCAGTTTGTGGAAGACAACGAGACACTGTGGCAAAAGTACCGGCGCTTGCAGGCGCAAGCCAAGCCCGGGCCGACCAGTCCGTAGCTACTCCTACGTGCCAGATGCCGTCGGGGTCGCTTTCTTTTTCTTCTTCTCGCTCGGCGCTTTAGCAGCGAAGTTGTCCGGGTTTTTCGGATTGTGTTTTCTGACGTGCCGCACAGGCTGAACGACTTTCTTTTCGGTGTTGGGGTTCTTGCTGGCCTGCTCTGGCGCAACGCTGCCCTGCTGGCGCCGCAAAGCTTCTTCCTCTTGCCGACGCGATTTCTCCATGCTGTCCGCCGTCGCTTTGTCGCGCTGAATCACCGCGTCAGACTGTGCTTTTTGCGCGTTGCTGCGGCCATCGGCGGCATCCACAGAGACGCCGCCAGGGCAGGAGGTCTGGCTGTAGCTGTTGCCACAACGGTAAGCATTTTGGCCGTGAGCCTTGATTTGAATAGCGCAGAACGCTATCAAAATAAGAGCAATGCTGGGCAAGTGTTTCATGCGAGGTCTCCCTGTTCTTTGGTTTTTGGATCGGTGATGGGGGTGCCAGGGCTGAGTAGCCTGGGTGGCTTGGGTCTGGGCGGTTTGCTGGTGTGAATCAAGAGCGTGGCCTTGTCCATCTCGCCGGCCAGCAGGGGTGGCAGGGCCGTGAGGGTGCGCTGGACTGCCTCCTCAATGGCCAAGCGATGATCGGGCGATGGTTTCTTCAACACCCAGTGAATGACTTCGGATTTGACGCCGGGGTGGCCCACGCCCAGGCGCAGGCGCCAGTAGTCGTCGGTGCCGAGCTGGGCATGGATGTCGCGCAGGCCGTTGTGGCCCGCATGGCTGCCCCCGAACTTGAGTTTGGCTTGACCAGGGATGATGTCGAGCTCGTCGTGCGCGACCAAAATTTCATCCGGCTGGATTTTGTAAAACCGTGCCAGTGCGGCGACCGATTTGCCTGACACATTCATGAAGGTTTGGGGCTTGAGCAACCACACCGTTTGGCCTTGCAGGCTGGTGCGCGCCACAAAACCATGGAAGTTCCTGTCCGGTAGCAAGCTGACCTTGAGCTCACGGGCCAGCGCGTCTATCCACCAAAACCCGGCGTTGTGTCGGGTCGATTCATACTCAGGGCCGGGGTTGCCCAAGCCTACAAATAACTTGATCATGGGCAAATTATCCTGCATGGCTCACCAATGGAAACGGCCCACCGAGGTGGGCCGTTGGGGTAGACCAAAAAACGGGACTTACTTCTTGGCAGCCGGTGCTTTGGCAGCGGCGGGAGCCTTGGCTGCTGGGGCTTTTCCGGCCGGAGCTTTGCCTGCTGGTGCAGCGGCTGCATCGGCGGCTGCCGGTTCGGCGGCAACTTCAGCACCAGCCACCATCACCACCGACACCAGCACCGGGTTGTTCTTGCCGTGGGTCACAGCCGTCACGCCCTTGGGCAACGTAACGTCGTTCAGGTGCAGCGAGCGACCTTTCTTCAGGCCACTCAAATCAACGGCGATGAATTCAGGCAGGTCGGCAGGCAGGCAAAGGACTTCGATCTCGGTCACGACGTGGTTGGCAATGCAACCCTCGGCCTTGATAGCCGGGGAGTTCTCGTCGCCGCTGTAGTGCAATGGCACTTTCATGTGCAGCTTGGTGTTGGCGTCCACGCGCTGGAAATCAGTGTGCAGCACGAGTTGCTTGAACGGGTGCATTTGCACGTTGCGCAGCAAAACCTTGTTGATCTGGCCCGCAATTTCCATGTCCAGAACGGTGGAATGGAAAGCTTCCTTCTTCAAGGCGTGCCACAGTGCGTTGTGATCGAGTTCGATCATGGCGGGCTGGGCTGCACCACCATAGACGATACCGGGCGTGCGACCGGTGATGCGGAGACGGCGGCTCGCACCCGTGCCCTGCTTAGCGCGCTCAAAAGCGACAAATTTCATAACTTACTCCTGGAGGAGTCCACCGCGACCAGTGTGACTCCGGTTTTAAAAAGGCCCGGCACGCTCAAACGGCATGCACGAGCCCACTTTTTGTCTGGATCAGAAAAGGTCTTCCTGCTCCGAGAACAAACTCATGACAGACTCACCTTTGGCAATGCGCCGGATGGTCTCTGCAATCAGGGGGGCCACATTCACCTGGCGAATCTTGGCGCAATTGGCAGCCGCTTCGCCCAAGGGAATGGTGTTGGTGACGACCACTTCGTCCAGGGCATCACCTTTGGAAATGCGCTCGATGGCGGGGCCGGAAAAAATCGGGTGCGAGCAATAGGCGTAGACCTTTTTGGCGCCACGCTCCTTGAGCACTTCAGCGGCTTTGACCAGCGTGCCAGCGGTGTCGATCATGTCGTCCATGATGACGCAGTTGCGGCCATCGATCTCGCCGATGACGTGCATGACTTCGCTCACATTGGCCTTGGGGCGGCGCTTGTCGATGATGGCCAGATCGCAATTGAGCTGTTTGGCCAGCGCGCGGGCGCGCACCACGCCGCCCACGTCGGGCGAGACGACGATCAGGTCTTCGTAGTTTTTCTGGCGAAGATCGCCCAGCAACACAGGCGAGGCGTAGATGTTGTCCACCGGGATATCGAAAAACCCCTGAATCTGATCGGCTTGCAAGTCCATGGTCAGCAGGCGGGTGACGCCCACGGCCTGCAACATGTTGGCAACGACCTTGGCCGTGATGGGCACGCGCGAGGAGCGGGGCCGACGGTCTTGGCGGGCGTAGCCAAAATAGGGCATGACGGCGTAGATGCGCTCGGCCGAGGCGCGCTTCAAAGCGTCCACCATGACCAGCAGTTCCATCAGGTTGTCGTTGGTAGGCGCGCAAGTGGACTGCACTACAAACACGTCGCGGGCACGCACGTTTTGATTGATCTCGACCAGCACTTCACCGTCAGAGAAGCGGCCTACGGTGGCGGCACCCAGCGATACACCGAGGTTGCGAGCAATGTCGGCGGCCAAGCCGGGATTGGCATTGCCGGTAAAAACCAAAAAGTCAGAAGGTTGTACGGCCTGCATGATCGTCCCAGCGCTCAAGAGTGAGAAAAACGGGTCAGAAAAACGACTCGAAAAATTTGGCAGGGGAAGAAGGACTCGAACCTTCGCATGCTGGAATCAAAATCCAGTGCCTTAACCAACTTGGCGACTCCCCTACACGGGTGAACCGTTCAACACGACTCACCGATCAACCATTTCAAGAAGCCCATCCCGCCAAAGGGTGAACATCAAGATTACTGCACAACTTGGCCTGTAGTGCTTGCGGTGTTTTTCCCATCTCAAACGAGGCGGGCACACACGCAAAAACAGCACTTCCAGAACCTGTCATTCGACCTTGGAGTCCGAGTGAATCCAGCCAATCGAGGGCTTTTGTCACATCGGGGCAAATTCTTTGCGCAACAGGCTGTAAGTCGTTGCGGCCAAAGCCAAATGGGTTTGCAGCGAAGCCTGTGATTATAGCGGGATTGCTGTCCCTTTTTAAGTCGGGGGCTGAAAAAATCGCCTGTGTTTCCAGTCCGGTGGCGGGCTTGACGACCAGAAATTGGGCGCGCGGCAGGGATAGGGGGGTGATCTTCTCGCCGATGCCTTCGACCCAGGCGTTGTGGCCACTCAAGAAGAAGGGCACATCGGCACCCAGAGTCAAGCCAATGCGTGTGAGCTGCTCCAGACTCAGCCGCAGCCCCCACAGTCGATTGAGGGCGAGCAGGGTGGACGCGGCGTCGGAGGAGCCGCCGCCCATGCCGGCTTGCGCGGGCAGGCGTTTTTCAACGCAGATATGGGTGCCCAATGTCGTACCGCCGAGGGCTTGCAGCGCACGGGCGGCGCGCACGATGAGATCATCTTCCGGCAGGGTGGCAAGAAGATCTTCGCGGCTGATTTTTGATTGAGTGCGCAATTCGAAATGCAGTGTGTCATGCCAGTCAATCAGCATGAAGGCGGACTGCAAGAGGTGGTAGCCGTCTGCCCTGCGCCCGGTGATGTGCAAAAACAGGTTGAGCTTGGCGGGGGCAGGGATGTCGTAGAGCGCCTTCATGGCCTGATTATGGCAAGCGGTCAAAGCATCACACCAGCCTCACTGCTGCACCGCCGCGCTCAGGGCTCAAGAATGAGGCGCAATTCTGCGCTGGGTTCAGGTTGCAAACGGCGTGCGGTGAGGCGGCCTAGGCCCAGTTGCGACAGATCGGCTTGCCAGCCGGGCACGGGTACGTCTCGACCTGCAAGCCAGTCAAATAGCGCGGCAATGGGCAGGTCCGTCCCAGTAGCCTGTAGTGCCAACTCGTCCAGGGAATTGAATTGGCGCACCGAACTGTTACTGCGCAGGGTGGCGGCGTCAGGCGTCCAGTTCAGGTGGGCGGCGGTGCTACCCAAGGGGCCGTAGAGGATGAGTTCGCCCGCACTGGCTTGCCCGATGAGATCGAAGCTGGCTGAAAAAGACTGGGGTGGGTTGCCGCTGACGCCCTCAATACGCAAGGCTAAACGTCCCCGCCAAGCTTGATTTTCAGCGCCATATGGGCCTGAAGCCAAAGGATTTTGTGCGCAACCCGCTATAAAAAAAATAGCAGCTAGCAGGACGCTGGAGGCGATTCGAAGCAGCGAGTTCACAGTTTCACGTGCAGACGTTTGAGCGTTTCCAGCAGGGTTTCGTTGTCTGCGTTGATTTGCACTCCTTCGCGCCAGATGTTGAGGGCCTGTTCGCGCTGCCCCACGCTCAGCAGCACCTCACCCAGGTGGGCGGCGATCTCGGCATCGGGGCGGGCCTTGTAGGCGTCTTGCAGTATCCGTAGCGCCTCGATTTTGTTGCCACTTTTGAATTCGACCCAGGCCAGGCTGTCAGAAATGAAAGGGTCGCCCGGTGCAAATTCAAGTGCCTTGAGAATGAGCTGGCGCGCTTCGTCCAGTCGAATGCTTCTCTCGGCCAGGGAGTAGCCCAGGGCGTTGTAGGCATGGTGGTAGTCGGGTTTGTCCTTCATGATTTGCCGCAGCAAGCGTTCCATTTCGGCGGTGTTGCCCAGCTTCTCGGCCAGTGTGGCCTGGTCGTAGAGCAGATCAACGTCGGTGGGATTTTTATGGCTCGCCTCCTTAAGCAGGTCGTAGGCGGCTTGGTAGAGCTTGTGGTCACGCATCAATTGCACTTCGGCCATCAGTTTGGTGCGTGCTTCGGCTGGCGTGCTATCGGGCAAGCTCCCAATTAGCTTTCGGGCCTCCGTCATCCGACCCTGACGCGCCAATATGCCTGCCCGTCTGCTCTGGGCTTGGGCCAAGTCTTCCGAGCGGGTGATTTTGCTCAGCCAATTCTCTGCGTGTTCAAAATCTTTGCGTTGTTCAGCCAGTTGGGCCAGCATCAAATAAGCTTGCACCAGCCCTCGTTCCTGATTCGCATTGGGTGGAATTTTTGAGGAGACGGTGAGATCAACAAAGCGCTGAAGGGATTTTTCGGCCACAGCGCCCTGCTTGCTCTGCACAGCCAAGGCCCCCTGGACTAACCAAGGCTCAGCAAAATCGGGGTTGTCACGGGTGAGGCTTTGGATTTGAGCCTCTGACTCCGCGTAACGATGAGCTTCCAGTAAACCTCTGGCGTAGGCCAGACGCACATCGGGCTGGGGCTTGGCGGCCAGGTATTTTTTGATAACGGCTTCGGCTTGCGTTTGTGCGGGGCCCATCAGCGCCAGTGCCAGCAAAGCGGGTCCATCGGCCTGAACGTCAATGGCCTGACCACGGCGAGCCGCGACCAGGGCGGCGTCCCGCTCATCGGCGATCAGCCGCATGCGGCCAACGGTGGTCCAGGCGGCCACCTCTGTGCTCGCCTCGGTTGATGAATTGCCAAGATAGGCGGACAGCGCTTGCTCCAGCGCTTGGGCAGCCCCTTTTTTGTCAGCCGTTCTTGCAAAGTAGTTGGGCAACGCTGTGATGGACGAAGCCCGTTCTGGCCCAGACGCCAAAGCGACCTCGCGTTTGAGGGGCTCCACAGTGTCAGACAGACGGTTCAGGCCGATCAGAATTTGCAGTACAAAACGGTTGGCTTCGCGTGATTTGGGCAGGGCCTGTCGCCAGGCTCGGGCGGCTTGAAGGGCCGACTCGCCGGAGCGGGCTTGCAAGGCGATTTCTACGGCACGTTGAAAAAGCAGGGGGTCTTCGGTCTTGCGGGCCGCATCCAGGATGAGCGAGTAGCCCTGGCTTGGATCTGCGCCCTGGGCATTCATCTCACCCAGCAGCAACTGGTAAAACAAATCGGCATCCAACTCCGAGTTGACGGGCGGCTTTTCCGTTTCACCTTTAGGCGCAGCTGACGCTTGAGCGTGGACACCCAGCGAAGCAGCAAGACCCAGGGCACAAAGGGATTGAAACAATCTTTGAAATAGCAGCATCGGGCCATAATAATCCATGCCAAGGCCATCGTCCCACCATGCCTGAATTACCCGAAGTTGAAGTCACCCGCCTGAGTTTTGCGTCCAGAATTGCCGGGGCGTGTATCGTCGCGGCCCATTTGGGCAAGCCGCTGCGCTGGCCGCTGGGTTTGCCGGTGCAGCAGCTGGTCGGTCGGCAGGTGAAATCGGTGCGCCGACGTGGCAAGTATTTGCTGCTGGATCTGGATGACGGCCTGTTGCTGATTCACCTGGGCATGTCGGGCAGCTTGAGTTTTTCAGCATTGCCGCCAGCCGTGGGTGTGCATGACCACTTTGAGTTGGTGACCACCCAAGGCACTCTGCGGCTGAATGACCCCCGTCGCTTTGGCGCCGTGGTGTTTGCACCAAGTCAGGATGACTTTGTCGCGCAGAAGTTGTTGGGCAAGCTGGGCATGGAGCCCTTGGCGCAAGGGTTTGAGGCACGCGCCTTTCACGCGGGCCTCAAACGTCGCCATGCCGTGATCAAGCAGGTCTTGCTCGCGGGTGATGTGGTGGTGGGCGTGGGCAACATCTATGCGTCTGAGGTTTTGTTTTTGGCAGGCATCCGGCCGACATTGCGAGCCGACCGGCTGAGTTTTCCGCGAGCCCTGAAATTGCACGCAGCCATACAGAACGTGCTGGCCCGTGCGGTAGAACGGGGTGGCAGCACGTTGAGGGATTTTTCAAATGCCAGTGGTGAGGCGGGGCATTTTCAGCTCGATGTCATGGTTTACGGACGGGCGGGCCAGCCCTGCAAAGCGTGCGGCACCCTGGTCAAAACCATCCGACAGGGGCAACGTTCGACGTTTTTTTGTCACGCTTGCCAGAGATAAAAAAGGCGGCATCGACACGATGCTATATTGAAACATTGCGTTGGGGAAAAATTTGACCAAGCCATTCAATGAACACTTTCAGCAGCATGGGTCGTGGCGGCACGGGTTTTCGCTGCGCCTGAAATTGCTCGTCGAATGGTTGAAGGATCACGATCTGCTGGACGCTGCGGTCGAAGAGCGCTTGAAGCAGCTAGAGATGAAGGTGCGAGCGGACAAGGTCATGGTGGCCTTTGTGGCTGAGTTTTCTCGCGGCAAGTCTGAACTCATCAACGCGATTTTTTTCTCTGCTTATGGCCGCCGCATCATGCCGGCCAGCGCCGGGCGCACCACCATGTGCCCCACCGAGATGGGTTTCGAGCCCGATGCCCCCCCCTGTTTACGCTTGCTCCCCATAGAGACCCGGCTGCAACCCCAGTCCCTGATGGAATGGCGCATGGTGCCCGAGAAGTGGACGCAGTTTGATCTGGACGTCAACGACGCGGATCAACTGGCCCGTGCGCTGGAGCCTCTGGCGCAGACCCGCCGCGTGACGCAAGACGAGGCTCATGCCTTGGGCTTTTGGCACAAGCAAACGCCTGAAGACAACCCCTTGGTTGACGCACAAGGCTTGGTGGAGGTGCCCCGCTGGCGCCATGCCCTGATCAATATTGCACATCCCTTGCTCAAGCAGGGCTTGGTGATTCTGGACACGCCAGGCCTGAACGCCATTGGCGCCGAACCCGAACTGACTGTGAGCCTGATCCCTCAGGCTCATGCGGCGGTCTTTGTGCTGGGTGCTGACACCGGGGTCACCAAGTCTGACCTGTCCATCTGGCGTGAAAATCTGATCACCGAATCCAGCGACACTGACACCCGGCTGGTGGTGCTCAACAAGATCGATACCCTGTGGGATGCCTTGAGCTCTTCTGAGCAAATCCAGAGCCAGTTGGATCGCCAATGCGACAACACGGCGGCTATTCTTGGCGTGGCGCGTGAGCGGGTGTTTCCGGTGTCGGCCCAAAAAGGACTGGTGGCGAAGGTTACCAATGATGCCGAGTTGCTTCAGACCAGTCGCTTGCCCGAACTTGAAGAGGCGCTGGCCCAACTCATCATGCTGCAGCGCCAGAAAATTCTGGGCAAAGCAGTCGCCGAAGGCGTTTCTGACCTGCGGGTTGAAGCGGGCCGAACGCTCAATATCCGGCGGCGTGATCTGACTGAGCAGTCCATCGAACTCAAGGGATTGATGGGCAAAAATGCCACCGTCATCAAGCACATGCGCCTGCGCATTTCGCGTGAGCAGGCTGAATTTGATTTGGGTGGTGCCAAGATCCACGCCGTACGATCCGTTCACCACAAGCTCTTGCGCGAAGTGTTCGGTCTGTTGGGGTCCACCACTTTGCGTCATGAAATGGCGCAACTGAAAATGACCTTGAACCAGAAGGGCCTCAAGCTGGGCATCAAGCGGGCTTACGGAGAAACCTTTGAACGCCTTCGCGAGAACATGCGCCAGGTTCAGACCCTGACGGGAGATATCCAGTCCATGTTGGGGGCAACCTTTCGCCAGCTCAATGCGGAATACGGGTTCTCCTTGCAGGCCCCGAGTGAGCCACAAATGCTTGGGTTTTTCAGTGAAATGGACAGGGTAGAGCAGGGCCATCTCCAGTATTTGGGTGTTGGCAATGCCTTCAGGCTGGCTCAGCCCGAGTTCACTGAACGACTGGTGCGTGCATTGGCGACGCGGTTGCGAAACCTGAGGCAAACGTTATTGAGTGCGATCGAGATGTGGAGCAAGTCCGCCTCCGCACAGCTGGATGTGCAGATCAGGGAGAGGCGCCTCAACTTCAGTCGCCGCATCGAGGCCATTGACCGCATCCAACTGGCTGCGGGGGCGCTCAATGAGCGTTGCGCCGAGATTGAAACACTGGTCGCGGTTTCGAATCAGCACGATAAAAAGCTGCTGGAACTCACCAGCCACTTACTCAAAGCGCTAGAAGCGTCGAGTGAATCAGTACAGCCCGTGACCAAACTTGTACCCGCCTGAGCCCATGAGCGCTGATTTGGCCATGCAAGTGGTGAGCTGGCAGGCGGCATTCGGGCGCAACCACTTGCCATGGCAAAACACCACCGATCCTTACCAGGTCTGGCTGTCTGAAATCATGCTGCAACAGACCCAAGTGATTACGGTGCTGGACTACTACCCCCGTTTCATGGCGCGCTTCCCGGATGTCCGCTCGCTGGCGCATGCGAACCTGGATGAAGTCTTGTCTTTGTGGAGTGGTCTGGGCTATTACAGCCGGGCTCGAAATCTTCATGCTTGCGCAGTTCAGGTAGTGGCATTGCACGGCGGGGAGTTCCCCGGCACGGCACAGGTGCTGACGACGCTGCCCGGCATTGGTCGCTCAACCGCAGCGGCTATTGCATCCATTTGTTTTGGTGAGCGGGCTGCGATTCTGGATGGCAACGTCAAGCGCGTGCTCACACGTTTCCTGGGCTTTGGTGAAGACCTGGCCAAAGCGGCGAACGAGCGGGCATTATGGGACTTGGCCACACAGATGCTGCCGGTGCATGATTTGACGCGAAGCATGCCCCGCTACACCCAGGGCATGATGGACTTGGGGGCCACGGTGTGCCTCAGTAAAAAGCCGCTTTGTTCGAACTGCCCGGTGCAGCAGCCGTGTCGCGCCCACGCAGAGGGCGCGCCGCAAAAGTACCCCGTCAAGACACGCAAACTCAAGCGAAGCACGCAGTCGATCTGGATGTTGTGGGCGCAAACGCCTCTGGGTGCCGTGTGGCTGAGCCGTCGGCCCACGCCTGGGGTTTGGGCTGGGCTGTATTGCTTTGATCTTTTTGACAGCCGTGAGGCGCTTGAAGCCGCTGTGCCTGCCCAGTACCGCACCGATCTGGAGGAGGAAGCCGTGGTGCCCCACGTCCTCACACACAAAGACCTTTTCTTGCACCCGGTTCGGCTGTGCCTGTCTGCTGGTGTGCTGACGGCAGACACCGAGGCGCAAGTTTCTGGGGCCTGGTTCGCCGCTGATCAGTGGCCCGGTCTGGGTTTGCCAGCGCCGGTGAGAAAATTACTGTTGCGCGATGCCCAGGTCGCGGTGCCGCTTGAGTGTGCGCCACTGTGATTCGAAGCGCGTAGCGAGTTGCTCCACCAGATAGACCGAGCGGTGCTGCCCACCCGTGCAACCAATGGCCACCGTGACATAGCTGCGGTGGTTGCGCGACAGGGGTTCCAACCAATGGCTCAGGAATTGAGCGATCTGCTCCTGCATCTGCCGCACTTCAGGTTGTTGCTTTAAAAACTCGGCCACCGCCTCATCCTTGCCGCTGAGCGCCTTGAGTGCAGTTTCGTAATACGGGTTGGGCAGCATGCGCACATCAAATACGTAATCTGCCGCGCCAGGAATACCACGCTTGAAAGAGAAAGACTCAAACACCAGCGTCAACTGGTCGCCTGAAACAGAGACCAGCGATTTCACCTGATCTTGCAGTTGCGCATGGCGCAGCAAGGTGGTGTCGATGACGTGCGCATGCTCACGCAAGCTGCTGAGCAATTGGCGTTCCAGCTCAATGGCCTCCACCAGCGCACGGCTCAAGTCATCATGTGCAGCGCCGGGGTCGATCTGAGACAAGGGGTGCCTGCGACGGGTCTCTGAAAAGCGTCGAACCAAGGCGTCGGTGTTGGCATCCAGAAATAAAAACTTCACGTCAATGCCTTGATGCCGCATATTGGCCAGCAAGGTGGGCACTTGGACCAGGGAGGACGAGCTGCGCACGTCCATTGCAATTGCCAGTCGACGCGCATTTTTTTTGCGCTCCAGCGCCACCAATGGCAACAGCAACTCTGGTGGCAGGTTGTCCACGCAGAAGTAGCCCGCATCCTCCAGCACATGCAGCGCCACGGTCTTGCCTGAGCCGGACATACCGGTGATAAGGACAATTTCCATGGACATGATCTTAGCCCTGTGTTTGCAACATTTCTTTGGCGTGGGCCAGGGTCGTGCCTAACAGGCGATCACCGCCCAGCATGCGCGCGATCTCCGCCACCCGCTGCTCGCCCTGCACGGCGCTGACCATGCTGAGCGTGGCCTGGCCTTGTAGCTGCTTGGCCACCACCAGGTGATGGTCTGCGCAAGACGCCACTTGTGGCAGGTGCGTCACGGCCAGCACTTGGCGGTCCAGGCCGAGCTGCTTCATGAGTTGCCCCACCGTCTCGGCCACCGCCCCACCCACACCCGCATCTACTTCGTCAAAAATCAGGGTCTGGGCGGTACCGAGTCGGCTGGTGGTCACGGCGATGGACAGGGCCATGCGTGATAGCTCGCCACCGGAGGCCACCTTGCTCACAGGCCGGGGCGTGCTGCCCGCATGGCCTGCCACCAGAAAGCTCACCTCTTCCAGCCCACTTTGCTGCGGCTCAGGCGTGGCTTGCAGCGCCACTTCAAACCGCCCGCCCTGCATGCCCAGGCCCTGCATGGCCTGGGTGATGGCCTTGGCCAATAGCGGCGCGGCTTTGGTTCGTGCACGCGAGATTTTGCGGGCTTCTTCGGTGTAGGCGCTTTGGGCGGTTTGGGCTGCGGCTTGCAGCCCGGCCAGATCACTGGCGGCTTCCAGCCGAGCCAGCTCTTCTTTCCAGGAGGTCAGCAAAGCGGCCAGCTCAGAAGGGGGGCGCTTGTAACGGCGCGCCAGCGAGACCCACTGCGTCATGCGCGCGTCTAGCTCGGCCAGGCGTTCTGGGTCCAGGTCGGTGCGGCGCAGGTAGGCGTGCAGGGAGTGCACGGTATCTTCCACCTGCGCCAGACTGGACGCCAACACCTCGCTCATGTCCTTGAAGTCGGGCTCCAGGTGGGCCTGCTTTTGCAGCAACTGCTGGGCCGTGTTCAGCGCGCCCAGTGCGCTGACCTCATCGCCCTCCAGCGTGGCCACGGCCCCTTGTGCGGCATCCAGCAGCGCTTGCACATGCGACAGTCGGCCATGGTCGGTGTTGATCTCTTCCCACTCACCCACCTGGGGTGCAAGCTTCTCAACTTCGCCAATTTGCCAACTCAGGCGTTCGCGCTCTTGGTCTAAAGAGTCTTGTGCGGCGCGGGCTTCGGCCAACGCCGATTGGGCGCGCCGCCAGCCTTGCCAGAGCGTGCTCAGCGTCGCGGTGCTGCACTGCGCATAGGCATCCAACAGGCCGCGCACGGCGTCGGGCCGGGTCAAACTTTGCCAGGCATGCTGGCCGTGAATGTCGAGCAACTGCTCGCCCAGCTCGCGCAATTGCGTGGCCGTGGCCGGGCTGCCGTTGATCCAGGCCCGGCTCTTGCCTTGGGTGTCCACGGTGCGGCGCAGCAGAAGAGATTCACCGGCATCAAAACCCGCGTCTTCCAGCCAGTTATGCAGCCCCGCAGGGTTGTCGAATTCGGCGCTCACCTCCGTGCGCGTGGCGCCTTCACGGATGACGCCGCTATCGGCCCGGGCACCGGTGACCAGTTGCAGGGCGTCAATCAGGATGGACTTGCCCGCGCCGGTTTCTCCGGTGAGCACGGTGAAGCCGCTCTCCAAATCCAGCTCCAGCTCGCGGACGATGACGAAATCGCGCAGTGCAATGCGTTTGAGGCTCATGGTCAGACCATCCCTTCGTTCCAATGAAGTTTTTGCCGTAGCGTGTGGAAGTAGGTCCAGCCAATCGGGTGGAGAAAGCGCACCCGGTACTCAGAGCGATTGACAATGATGCGGTCACCAATCAGCAAAGAGGCCAACGACTGCATGTCGAAATTGGCACTGGCGTCGCGCCCCGACACGATCTCAATCGCGATTTCCGACTCGTTGGAAAACACGATGGGCCGATTGGACAAAGTGTGCGAGGCAATGGGCGCCAACACCCAGCCCGCAATCGAGGGGTGCAGGATAGGCCCGCCTGCCGACAGCGAGTAGGCCGTCGAGCCCGTGGGCGTGGCGATGATCAGGCCGTCAGCCCGCTGGTTGGCCACGAAGTTCCCGTCAACTTCTACCCGCAACTCCACCATGCCCGACGTTGTACCCCGGTGCACGACCACATCGTTCATGGCCAGCGCGTCAAATACGCATTGACCATCACGCATCACGCGGGCATGCATCAGGCTGCGTTGGTCTTCCTCATACTCGCCGCCAAGGATGGGCGTCAAGGTGGCTTCAAAACTACCAAAGGGAATGTCGGTGATGAAGCCCAACCGACCATGGTTGATGCCCACCAACGGCACGTCAAAACGGGCGAGCTGGCGACCAATGCCCAGCATGGTGCCATCCCCCCCAACCACTAGACCCAGATCGCAGTGCGCGCCGATGGCCGCCACGTCCATGACCGGGTAGCCGGTTATGCCGGTGTTGTTGGCCGTCTGCGCCTCCAGCACCACTTCGCAGCCTTGAGCGTGCAGAAAATACGCAATCTCTTGCAGAGCTGATCGCGACGAAGAGGCCTGAGCCCCCGCGCCCGACGTCTGGTATTTGCCAATCAGTGCAACCTGGTGGAATGTGGACTTCATGCGCAAATTACATCATTAAAATGAACCCATGCTGGATGATCGTGCCAAGTTGTTGTTGAAAGCGTTGGTGGAACGCTATATCGCCGACGGGCAACCTATCGGCTCGCGTACCTTGTCGCGCGCCAGTGGGTTGGAGCTGTCGCCCGCCACCATCCGCAATGTGATGTCTGATCTTGAGGAGCTGGGCCTCATCGCCAGCCCGCACACCTCAGCCGGGCGCATCCCCACGGCACGCGGCTACCGCCTGTTTGTGGACACCATGCTCACCGTGCAGCAAGGGCAGTTTGCAACGCAAAGCTTGGCCCCGGATCAACCGCAAAAAGTCATCTCTAACGCGGCCAACCTGCTGTCCAGCCTGTCAAGCTTTGTGGGTGTGGTCATGTCGCCCCGGCGTAGCTCGGTGTTTCGACAGATCGAGTTTTTGCGCCTGTCTGAGCGGCGTTTGTTGGTCATCATTGTTTCGCCTGAAGGGGATGTGCAAAACCGCGTCATCTTTACCGAGCAGGACTATTCGCAAGACCAGCTGGTGGAGGCGGCCAACTACCTCAACGCCAACTACAAGGGGCTGACCATCGAGCAGGTGCGTGAACGGCTAAAAAACGAAGTGGAGACCCTGCGCACCGAGATCGCCACCCTGATGCAGGCCGCCGTGGCCGCCAGCTCCGAGGCCATGTCGGACACCAAGGACGAAGTCGTCATCTCTGGCGAGCGCAACCTGTTGGCCGTGACGGATTTCTCCAGCGACATGGGCCACCTGCGCCGCGCCTTTGAGCTGTTTGAGGAAAAAGCGCAACTCATGCGCCTGCTTGATATTGCAGGCCAGGCCGAAGGCGTGCGCATTTTCATCGGCGGTGAAAGCAAGGTCGTGCCGTTTGAAGACCTCTCCATCGTCAGCGCCCCTTATGAGGTGGACGGCCAGATCGTCGGCACCCTAGGCGTCATCGGCCCCACTCGCATGCCCTACGACCGCATGATCCAGATCGTGGACATCACCTCCAAGCTGGTCAGCAACGCGCTGAGCCACCACAAGTAGCCCCCAAGTAATCACCATAGCGGCCCCTTACAATCACCGCTTCGGTTGGGGCGTTAGCTCAGTTGGTTAGAGCAGAGGACTCATAATCCTTTGGTCGAGTGTTCAAGTCACTCACGCCCTACCATTTATTCATGCGGGTTTGTTGCTATGTTGTTTGTAGCAACAAGGC
>JANPNG010000089.1:0-18647 GCA_031427355.1 Hylemonella sp. | reverse complement strand
GAGACCGAATTGCCTCGATGCGGATGGGCAGCCACCGCGCAGGCGCGCCAGTTGCTGGACGCAGCATCCATCCGTTGGCACTTGCACGTCGTTATGGGGGAGGGGGCACCAGAGATTGTGGCCAAGGCCGATGCGTTGGGCAGTCGCGGCATCGCCATCGGCTCGCGCGGGCTGACAGTGACCGAATCCCTGTTGCTGGGCTCGGTGGCCTACAAGGTCGTACACATGGCCAAGCTGCCCGTGCTGGTCGTACGCTGATGTTTGTGTAGATCGCTGTACAACGATGCCCCACTTCGAACCCGTCGTCCTGTTCTTTTTGCTCGGCGCATTCGCTGGATTTATCCGATCAGACCTCAAGATTCCGGACGTTCTCTATGAGTCCTTGAGCATTTTTCTGCTGCTCGCCATCGGCCTGAAGGGCGGTGTCGAGTTGGCTCGACATTCGATGCACGACATTGCACTGCCCGCCCTTACCGTAGTGGCTGTCGCAGCATTGATTCCGCTGGCAGCGTATCCGGTGTTGCGCCGCTTCGGCAAGCTGTCGCGTGCCGACGCGGGCTCAATCGCCGCACACTACGGCTCGGTCAGCGTGGTGACCTTCACTGTCGGATCGGCCTACTTGGCCCGGCTGGGCGTGCCCGCCGAAGGTTACATGACGGTGTTGCTGGTGCTGCTTGAATTTCCAGCCCTGGTACTGGGTGTGCTGCTGGCTCGGCGCGGTCAAGCCGACACACCTTGGGCACCCATGCTGCACGAGGTTTTTGTGGGCAAGAGTCTCGTGCTACTACTGGGCGGATTGGTCATCGGCTGGATTGCCGGGCCGGAAGGCATGGCGACGATAGACAATGTGTTCTTCGATCTCTTCAAAGGCCTGCTCGCGTTCTTCTTGCTGGAGATGGGCTTGATCGTTGCCAAGCGTTTCGGTGACCTCCGCCGCGCGGGCGTCTTCCTGATTGTGTTTGCCGTCCTCATGCCGCTGGCGGCTGCGGGCCTGGGTCTGCTCACCAGTTTGTTACTTGGGTTGTCAGTGGGTGGCATGACCTTGCTGGCTACGCTGTACGCGAGCGCCTCTTATATCGCTGCGCCAGCGGCCATGCGCATCGCCTTACCGCAAGCCAACCCAGCACTGTCGATTGGCGCGGCTCTCGGCATCACTTTTCCGTTCAATCTGATCGTGGGCATCCCGCTGTACCACTGGCTTGCGCAGCAGCTTCACCACGCCGGAACCTGACACCTTGGCGCTAATCAATCGCAAGCAATTTGCGACCATGCCTAATGCTGTTTTGACGTTATGCGCGCGCGCCGATATCACCGACAATGGCACGGTAACGGTAACGTTTCGTTTCTGTCGCGCCTCCACCCCATGACCCTTGCCATCCTCAGCGCCCTGCCTGAAGAGCAGGCGGGCTTGACAGACCTGCTGACCCACAAAGAGCTGACCACGCATGCCGGGCGGCGCTTTGTCACCGGGCTGGTGCTTGGCCAGCCGGTGGTGCTGGCGCTCTCGGGCATTGGCAAGGTGGCCGCAGCCACCACGTCCACGGCGCTGATTGAGCGGTTTGGTGCCAAGCGCATCGTCTTCACCGGCGTGGCCGGGGGGGTGGGCGCTGGCGTGCAGGTGGGCGACGTGGTGCTGGGCACGCACTATGTGCAGCACGACATGGACGCCTCCCCCTTGTTTCCGCGCTTTGAGGTGCCGCTCTATGGGGCAGCGAATTTCACGGCAAATGCCGATTTGATTGCTACACTTTTTATAGCTGCTTACGCACATTTTCAAAGGGTTTCAGGCCAATTCGATTCTAAAAACAGAATCAAAAACCGGCCTGGACAAGGTGTCGTGCACCGTGGTCTGATCGCCAGCGGCGACCGCTTCGTCTCCAGCGCGCGTGAGGCCCATGCTCTGTGCGTGGCCCTGCCGGAGGCGTTGTGTGTGGAGATGGAGGGCGCCGCCGTGGCCCAGGTCTGCCATGACTACGCCATTCCCTTTGCCGCCCTGCGCACCATCTCTGACCGCGCAGACGACAATGCGCACGTGGACTTCCCCGCCTTCGTGCGCGATGTGGCCGGGCCACAGGCACTGAGCATCCTGCGCCTGTGGCTGCAAGCCCAATTCAACTCGACCCCTGTCAATGCCTGATTCTTTGCGCGACCCAGCCCCCCTGGCGTCCATCCCCAACGCCGACCTCTCCGCGCTGGCCCCGTTTCGTCGGCCCGTGTTTCGCATGCTGTGGTGCACCTGGCTGGTGGCCAACACCTGCATGTGGATGAGCGACGTGGCCGCCGCGTGGATGATGACCTCCATGACCACCACCCCGCTGTGGGTGGCGTTGGTGCAGACGGCGGCCAGCCTGCCGGTGTTTCTGCTCGGTCTGCCCAGCGGCGCGCTGGCCGACATCGTGGACCGCAAGCGTTACTTCTTGATCACCCAGATCTGGATTGCCGTGGTGGCAAGTGTGCTCGCCCTCATTGTCTTTTTGGGGTGGTTGTCCCCGCCTGTGCTGTTGATGCTGGTGTTTGCCAACGGCATTGGCCTGGCCATGCGCTGGCCCGTGTTTGCCGCCATCGTGCCCGAAATCGTGCCGCGCAACCAACTCCCAGCGGCGCTGGCGCTCAATGGCGTGTCCATGAATGCCTCTCGCATCAGCGGCCCCCTGATCGCCGGGCTGCTGATTGCCAGTTTTGGCAGCGCTTGGGTATTTGTACTCAACGCTGTGCTGTCGCTAGGCGCGGCCTTTGTCATCCTGCGCTGGCAACGCACGCACAAGCCGCACCCGCTGGGGCGCGAGCGGCTGGGCAGCGCCATGCGCATTGGCTTGCAGTACGTCTCGCAGTCGGCCCACCTTAAAGGGGTGTTGCTGCGCATTTCCATCTTTTTCTTCACTTCCACTGGCTTGGTTGCCTTGCTGCCACTCGTGGCGCGCAACCTGCACGGCGGCGATGCGGCCATCTTCACCGCGCTGCTGGCCTCCATGGGAGCGGGTGCCATTGTGGCAACGATTTTCTTGCCTCGCTTGCGTCTGGAGTTTTCGCGTGATTCGCTGGTTCTGCGCAGCACTGCACTGCAGTCGATTGCCATGGTGGTGGTCGCTTTTTCGCCGACCCTTTGGCTGACGGTGCCAGCCATGTTGCTAGCCGGGGCCACCTGGATCACCAGTGCCAACACCCTGAGTGTCTCCGCCCAAATGGGCTTGCCCGACTGGGTGCGCGCACGGGGCATGTCCATGTTCCAGATGTCGATCACCGGGGCCAGCGCCTTGGGTGCGGCAGTTTGGGGCCAGGTGGCCACGGTGGGCTCCGTGCCGCTAAGTCTGACGATTGCGGCCATCGCGGGCGCGATGGCCATGGCGCTTGCCAACCACCGAATGCCTGACCATGGCGCCGGAGGGGACTTGACGCCTTCCGACGAGTTCAAGTTGCCGCAGTCCCAGGAGCCACCGGCCCAAGGGCACATCATGGTGACAGTGGAATACCTGATCGACCCGGCACGCGCCACCGAGTTCAGAGCGCTGCTGCAAGAGTCCCGTCGCACGCGCCTAAGTCATGGTGCTTTGTCGTGGGAACTGTTGCACGACATCAACGAGCCCGGCCGCTTTGTGGAGATGATCGAAGACGGCTCCTGGACCGACCACCTGCGCCGCTTTGACCGACTCACCGCCGCCGACGCCGCCCTGCGTGACCGCAAGCTCGCTTTCCACCTAGGTGAGTCGCCGCCCCGCATCACGCGCTGCGTGATGGAGACGACGGTCAAAGCGGTCGAGGGTTAAAGTTGCGTCATTGCTTCGTTGAACTTTCTTCCCCTTCACAAACAGGAGTTTTCATGGCCGCTTATCTCGTGGTGGACACAGCTCTCACTCACCCTGACGTGTACGAACAGTACAAGCTCAAAGCGAAGCCCTTGGTAGAGCAATACGGCGGCGAGTACTTGGCCCGTGGTGGCCAGGTCAGCCTGAAAGAAAGTGCTTTGTGGTCTCCTACCCGCATGGTCTTGATTCGCTTTCCCTCAACACAAGCGGCAGAGAATTTTTACCAATCGGCTGAATACCAAGAGGTTGTGAAGATCAGTCAGCAATCGGCCCGGCGCACCGTCTTTATCCTGGAAGGGATGTGAGTCGTGGCCGAGCAACTGATCCCGAGCCCCCGCGCTCCTTAGCCTATCGCCACCCAAGCCAGCGCCCCTGTGGCCATGCCTAAGGCATAACCGCGCAGCACGGGCCAGCCCATGCCTGCGCCGCCGATAGCTGCTGCGATGCTGGCCTTGGTGAACATGTTCGCCAGCGTGGTCAGGCCCACGGCGGCCACCGCCGTGGCCTCGGTCACACCGCCGTGACCGTGCAAACGAGACACCGAGATCACCGTCGCATCCACATCGGCCAGGCCGGTTAGCGCGGCCAGCGCATAGATGCCGGGCGTGCCCAGCCATTGCTGCGCGGCGGGGACCAGAACCGCCATCACCGCCAGGAAGGCCGTGAAGCCCAGGGCGGTGCCCAGGTCGAAGGGGACCAGCGGCTCGGGCATGGCCTGCGCCACGGCGGGGCTGCGGCTGCGCCACTGCCAGAGCGAAGCGCCCAGCAACACGGCGCCGCTGGCCATGAGCGGCGCGCCCAGCGGGCGCAGCAGGGCGGGCTGCACCGAGGCGATCAACACCGTCATGCGAAAACACATCACCGCACTGGCCGCCAGCGCACCCGCAGCGGCGGCCCCGGCCAAAGCGGCGTGTTGCCGGGCGTGCCGGGCCAGCGCCAAGGTGGCGGTGGTGGACGAGGCCACGCCGCCGAGCGCGCCAGTCCAAAACAGGCCACGCTGCTCCCCCGTGACGCGCATCGCCACATGGCCTGCGAGCGACAGGCCCGCCAGCAGCACCACCGCCCACCACAGGCGGTAGGGGTTCAGCGCCAAGTAAGGCCCAAAACCCTCGTCCGGCAGGTTGGGCAGGATAACGACCGAGAGCACCAGCAACTGCAAACCGGCGGTGAGTTCGCTGTGTTCGATCAATTGCAACCAGCGGTGCAGGGTGGACTTCTGGGCCAGCAGCACAGCGGCCACCACGGCGGCGGCCAAGGCCGGTGCAATGGCACCGCGCCCGGCCAAAGCCCCCAGCACCAGCGTGAGCAGCATGGCGATGGCGCTGGTGATGCTGAGGTCGCCCGACGTCTGCGAGGCCGTGCGGTAAGACACCGCCAGCAACAACGACACGCCGATCACCCCCGCCAGCAGCGGCCCGGCACCGAAGGCGTCGCCAAAGCTGGCCAGCAGGCCACCGAGCAGGCCCGTCAAGGCGAAGGTGCGCAGACCCGCCACGCGCCCGCCCTCAGACAGCTCACGCCCGCGCCAGCCGCGCTCCAGCCCAATCAGCAAGCCGATGGCCAGGGAAGCGACCAAGCCCATGGGGTGAGGAATCGTGTCCATTCTGAGCAGCGTAGCCGCTGGCGCGCGGCGCGCCTTGATTTGAATCAAATCCAGTGGCCTTCAGGCGTCGCAATGGCGGCCCTGACCCGAAGAGGGACAGCTCAGAGGCCTAGCTTCGCGCCCACACCCAGCAAGGTCGCAACGCCCAGCATGGCAAAAATGCTGGCCGCAATCGTGTGCACCAACTTCATGGGGATTTTGGCCGCCAGCTTGTCGCCGACAAAGACTGCGGGCACGTCCGCAATCAGCATGCCCAGCGTGGTACCGATCACCACCAGCACTGGGTTGGCATAGTGAGCCGCCATGGCGATGGTGGCGATTTGCGTCTTGTCCCCCATCTCGGCCAGAAAGAAGGTGATGAGCGTCGCGCCAAATACACCCAGGCGCTGAGCGATATGGGTTTCTTCCTCTTCAATTTTGTCGGGAATCATCGTCCACACGGCCATGCCGATGAACGAGACGCCCAGCACCCAGCGCAGGATGTCGGTGCTGACGTTGTGCGTGATCCAGACCCCCAGCGCCCCCGCCAGCCCGTGGTTGACCAGGGTGGCACACAAGATGCCCGCGATGATGGGCAGCGGTTTTTTGAAGCGCGCCGCGAGGATGAAGGCCAGCAGTTGCGTTTTGTCGCCGATTTCGGCCAGGGCGACCACGCCGGTTGAGACGAGTAGGGCTTCCATGCCAGGAGTTCGTTGAAGCGTCGAGTTAAAACACCGCGTCGTATTCGATCGTGATGGGTGCGTGGTCTGAGAACTTAACGCCCTTGTAGATGGCCTCACTGCGCGCCAGTGCGGCCAGGTTCGGGGTGGCGAGGTGGTAGTCCAGCCGCCAGCCCACGTTATTGGCGTAGGCCTGGCCCCGGTTGCTCCACCAAGTGTAGGCGGCGTCGGTGGTGGTGGGCTGGAGCTGGCGGTACACGTCCACCAGACCGGCCCCCGCGTGTTCTCCTGCGGGCGCGGCCAGCAGGCGCGTCATCCAAGCGCGCTCCTCGGGCAGGAAGCCGGAGTTTTTTTGGTTGCCTCTCCAGTTCTTCAAGTCGATCTGCTGGTGCGCGATGTTCACGTCACCACACAGGATGAACTCGCGCTCGGTCTTGAGTTGACGCAAGTGCGGCTCCATTTCAGCCAGAAAGCGGAACTTGGCTTGTTGACGCTCTTCGCCCGACGAGCCGCTGGGGAAGTAGCAACTGATGAGGGACAGTTTGCGCTGTGGCGTGTCAAAGTGCAGCTCTACGTAGCGGCCTTCCGGGTCAAACTCGGCCGAGCCGAAACCGACGATGACCTCGCTGGGCTCGCGCCGGGTGTAGATGCCCACGCCCGAGTAGCCTTTTTTCTCGGCAAAATGAAAATGCCCTTGCAAACCCGCCAGCGCTTCAAAGCGGCCCGCCACATCGACGGCCTGGGCTTTGACTTCTTGCACGCAAATACAATCGGGCTGGGTCTCGGCGAGCCAGGCTTCAAGCCCCTTGCTGGTGGCCGAACGAATGCCGTTGAGGTTGAGGCTGCTTAATTTGAACAAGGAATTTCCCATGGTGAGTGATGTGGCAACAGCCCCCGGTCTTGACCCGTTGGCCCAGGACTTCGTGCAGTTTGCGGTCGAGTGTGGCGTACTGAAGTTTGGTGAATTCAAGACCAAGGCCGGTCGGCTCTCGCCCTATTTTTTCAACGCAGGTTTGTTTGACGACGGGGCCAAGCTCGGTCGGTTGGCAGAATTTTATGCGCAGCGCATCATCGACAGCGACATCGAGTTCGACATGATCTTCGGCCCCGCCTACAAAGGCATCCCGCTGGGCGCGGCGTTGGCGGTGGAGCTGGCGCGGCGCGGGCGCAACCGACCGTTTGCCTACAACCGCAAAGAGGCCAAAGACCACGGCGAGGGTGGCACGCTGGTGGGTGCGCCGCTTCAAGGCCGGGTGCTGATCGTGGACGACGTGATGTCCGCCGGCACGGCAGCACGCGAATCCATCGCGTTGATTGAGGCCGCCGGGGCCACGCCGCACGCGGTGGTGATTGCGCTGGACCGGCAGGAAATGGCCACCGAAGGCGGGCAGGACGTGCCCTACAGCGCCGTGCAGTACGTGCGTGAGCGCCTGGGCTTGCAGGTGTGCGCGATTGCGCAGCTCGACGATTTGCTACAGTACCTTGATACACACAGCCGTACGGGTCTGGCCGCTGAGCATCAGCGCGTTCTGGATTATAGAAACCGATACGGCGTCTCGTACAACGGCTCTGCTGAGTGATGAGCGGTAACCTAGGGTGCTGACAAGATGAACACTGGATTGAGATGGGTGCTCGTGCTCCCGCTGCTCATCGCGAGCTTGGGCGAAGCCTTGGCCCAGTCCCAGGGCATCTACTCCTGCGTGGACCGACTTGGACGCAAACTGACTGCAGATCGCCCCATCATCGAGTGCATGGACCGCGATCAGAAAATCCTTAGCCCCAGCGGCACCGTCAAAGGCATTCTCAGCCCGCAGAAAACGGCGAAAGAGTTGACCGAACAAGAGACCCAAAAAAAGAAAGAAGCAGAAATCCAGGTGCGGATGGAAGAGGACAAAAAGCGTGACAGGGCGCTCATCAACCGCTACGCCAACAAGGCGGATCACGACAAAATTCGAGCCGAAGCCCTGGCTGAAATCAGCAAGGTGCGGGAGATGGTCGTTAAGCGGTTGAATGAGTTGATGGCGCAACGCGACAAAATCGAGGCCGAGCTGGAGTTCTACAAGTCCGATCCAGCAAAGGCACCTCTATCCTTGCGCCGACGGGTCGAAGAAAATACCCGCAGCCTGTCGGAGCAGCGTCTTTTCATTGCGCGGCAAGACAAAGAGGTGGTACGTACGAACGCCCGCTTTGATGAGGAGCTAACGCGCCTCAAGCCACAGTGGGAGCAGCGTTCCGCCACCGCAAAGTAGATACAGACGCCCACGAGGGCTGTGTTCAACCCAGCTTGCGGCGCAGCAAGTCGCCCGCCTGTTGCGGATTCGCCTTGCCCTGACTGCCCTTCATGATCTGACCCACCAGCGCGTTGAGGGCCTTGCTGTTGCCCGCGCGGTATTCTTCGACGTTTTTGGGGTTGGCGGCGATCACGGCGTCGATGATTTTTTCCAGCGCGCTGGAGTCGTTCATCTGCTTGAGGCCTTTGGCTTCGATGATGGCGTCCACTTGTTTTTGGGCATCATCGTTCAGTTGATCGCCTAAAGCCAAACCGTCGAATACCTGTCGTGCGGCATTGTTGGGGCATGAGTCCGGCGGACTGCGCTGGGTTACTGAGGCCAAACCGTCGAATACCTGTCGTGCGGCATTGTTGGAGATGGTTCCATCGTCAATGCGGTTGATCAACGCAGCAAGTTGCGCAGGCGTTACGAGCGCATCGTGAAAATCCATTTCAATAGTGTTGAACCTGCGAGACAGCTCACCCAGTATCCAGTTGCTCGCCAATTTGTACTGTTTGCTTTTGGCAGCCACGGCCTCAAAGTAAGCCGCTACAGCTTGACTTTGGGTAAGCTGGCCTGCGTCGTACTCGGGCAGACCGTAATCGGCCACAAAGCGCGCCGCCATTACCCTTGGCAACTCGGTCATTTCAGAGCGCACCCGCTCCACCCACTCCGGCGCAATCACCAGCGGCGGCAAATCCGGGTCGGGGAAGTAGCGGTAATCGGCCGCGTCTTCTTTGCTGCGCATGGAACGCGTCTCGCCGGTGTCAGGGTCAAACAGCACGGTGGCCTGCTGGATGGCATGGCCGTCCTCGATCTGCTCAATCTGCCAACGGATTTCGTAGTCCATGGCCTGTTGCATGAACTTGAAGCTGTTGAGGTTTTTGATCTCGCGCCGCGTGCCCAGTTCAGCACCCGGCTTGCGCACCGACACATTGGCGTCGCAGCGGAACGAGCCCTCCTGCATATTGCCGTCGCAAATGCCGATCCAGGTCACGATTTTGTGCAGCTCTTTGGCGTAGGCCACGGCCTCTTCGCTGGAGCGCATGTCGGGCTCGGTCACAATTTCCAGCAGCGGCGTGCCCGCGCGGTTCAGGTCAATGCCGGTCTGGCCGATGAAGTCTTCATGCAGGGATTTGCCTGCGTCTTCTTCCAGGTGCGCGCGCACCAAGCGGACAGATTTTTTCTCCTCATCCAAGAAGAACTCAATCGCACCACCCACCACCACCGGGATCTCAAACTGACTGATCTGGTAGCCCTTGGGCAGGTCGGGGTAGAAGTAGTTTTTGCGCGCGAAGATGCTGCGCGGCGAGATAGTCGAGCCAATCGCCAGACCGAACTGAATGGCCCGTTCCACCGCACCCTTGTTCATCACCGGCAGCGTGCCCGGCAGCGCCAGATCCACCGCGCAGGCCTGGGTATTGGGCTCGGCTCCAAACGCGGTCGATGCGCGACTGAAGATTTTGCTGTGGGTCGAGAGTTGGGCGTGAGTTTCGAAGCCGATGACGACTTCGTAGCCTTGTACTAATTTGCTCATGAAATATCTTTGTCGTGCTTTTTAATATCCGCTCATTGCAGAATCCAAATGCCGTGTAATTTGACAGCGTCGTACATGGCGTCTGGGGCCAAATCCAGCTCACCGGGCCACGTCACCGCACCATGTTCCACGCGCGCTTGCGCAAAAAAACTTGAGTTCTTCAGAGGCTCAAAAACACCTGTGAAATGAGTGGGCAAGAACTTCACGTCGCCTTGAAGGCCATCCGCAAATTCGACGTGCAAGGTCAAGTTGTCGTTCGCAGTGACTGCGACGACCGGCGGAGCACAAGGCTCTAGTCCAAAGGCAATATTTTCTTCGGTTGCTGCTTCGATTCGCATAGCTGCCAATCCTCCTTCAATTCCGTGCGGTGCATGGTGGCCCACTCAAGCACCAGCGCGTGAGCGCGTCTTGGGAGTGAGCCTTTAAGTAACTCCAAAGTTTCAATGACATATTGCGCGCGATAGTCGCCATAGTCCACATGGAAATGCGGCGGAGCATGATCGTCCCAGTACATGCGGATGAAGATGCCATAGAACGTGCAGATCGTTGGCATGTCAGAAACCTGCCGGTGCTTGAACGTGGAAATCGGTGGCCTGCTGCAAGCGGTGCGCCACATTCAGCAGCCTGGCCTCTTGCAGGTAGTTGCCAATCAGTTGCAGCCCGACGGGCATACCCCCCCCTTCTTGTGATGCAGCAAACCCTGCGGGCACGCTCATGCCGGGAAGGCCAGCCAGTGAGGCGGGCAAGGTGAAGATGTCGGCCAGGTAGTTGGCCACAGGGTCGTCGGCTTTTTCACCGATCTTCCAGGCGACCGTCGGGGCAACGGGGCCCGCGATCACGTCGCAGACCTTGAACGCATTCTGAAAATCATCGGCAATCATGCGGCGGATTTTTTGCGCTTGCAGGTAGTAGGCGTCGTAGTAGCCGTGGCTCAGCACATAGGTGCCGATCATGATGCGGCGTTTGACCTCGTCGCCAAAGCCTTCGGCGCGGGTTTTTTTGTACATGCTCACCAGGTCGGTGTAGTCCTTGGCGCGGTGGCCAAACTTGACACCGTCAAAGCGGCTCAAATTGCTCGACGCTTCTGCGGGTGCAATGATGTAGTACACGGGGATGGACAGCTCGGTGCGCGGCAGCGAGATGGGCACCAGTTGGGCGCCTAATTTCTCGTACTCCTTCAGGGCGGCATCCACCGCAGCGCGCACATCAGGGGCCAGGCCTTCGCCGAAAAACTCATTCGGGATGCCGATGCGCAGGCCGTTGATCGAATCATTGAGCGAGCGCGTGAAATCCTCAGCAGGCACATCGAGCGAGGTCGAATCCCGGTCCAGATCAGGCCCGCACATGGCGCTGAGCAACAGGGCGCAGTCTTCAGCGGTGCGCGCCATCGGCCCGGCCTGGTCCAGGCTGGAAGCGTAGGCAATCATGCCGTAGCGTGAGGCCCGGCCGTAGGTGGGCTTGATGCCGGTGATGCCGCAAAACGAGGCGGGCTGGCGGATCGAGCCGCCCGTGTCGGTGCCGCTGGCCGCCGGGACCAGGCGCGCGGCCACGGCGGCGGCACTGCCACCGGATGAGCCGCCGGGGATGCGGCTGGCGTCCCAAGGGTTGCGCACCGGGGCCGGACCGGTGTGACCCAGTGGGGGTGTGGCTGATTTTTCATTGGCCGAGCCCATGGCAAATTCGTCGCAACTGACCTTGCCCAGGGTCACCATGCCTGCACCCGACACGTTGCCGCTCACGCCGCCCGCCACCCCTTGGCCCAGGCGTTGCACCACGGTGGCGTCAAACGGCGAGCGGTAGCCTGCCAGCATGCGCGTGCCCGCAGTGGTCACAAAATCGCGGGTGACAAAAATATCTTTGTGGGCGATGGGCACCCCAGCCAGCGGGCCAGCAGTGCCTGCGGCCAGCACTTGGTCGGCGGCGCGGGCCTGGGCCAGGGTGGCGTCTTCGTTCAGATCCACAAAAGCGGCCAGTGATTCATTCGCTTTGATGCGGGTCAAAAAATGCTGGGCAGCCTCCACCGCCGAGACTTTGCGCTCACGCAGGTGCTGAGCCAGCGCGGCTACGGATAAATGGTGCAATTCGGACATGGATGGGGTTTTAATCATCTTTAATCGGTTGAGGACAGAGCTTGTTCGCTGCGCGTAACTGCGGACTGTCCCGCAAAGTCTCATTCAATCACTTTGGGAACGAGAAACAGGCCGTTTTCGACGGCGGGTGCGTTGGCCTGGTTGGCCTCGCGCTGGTTCGGCTCGCTCACCACGTCCTCGCGCAGGCGCAAGGCCACGTCCTGGATGGTCGCCATGGGATGCGCCAGCGGCTCAATGCCGGTGGTGTCCACAGCGCGCATTTTTTCAACAATGCTGAAAAAATCATTGATCTGGCCGCGCATGCGTTCGGCTTCTGGGGGGCTGAGTTCCAGACGCGCCAAATTGGCGATCCGGGAAATATCGAGAGCGGTCAGTGACATGGCGACAAAGAGTTGAAACCGGGTGTAAAGCACTCATAATTTGAGAGCGCCAGGCGGGGTCATTTACAGGGGGATGGGTTATTATCCCGCCTTTAGGCGACACTTCTTCGTGACGGCAAGTTTTGCGCGTCATCAACCGGTTTGAACAGTTAAAAAGGCGATGGTGGATCGATGTGTCCGCCATGCCCGCAAAGAGGATTTTCATGTTTTCATCATTTCGTCGGTATTTTTCATCCGATTTGGCCATTGACCTAGGCACGGCCAACACCCTGATTTACGTGCGCGATAAAGGCATCGTGCTGAACGAGCCTTCGGTCGTGGCCATACGCCACGAGGGTGGCCCGCATGGCAAAAAAACCATCCAGGCCGTGGGCAAGGAAGCCAAGGCGATGCTGGGCAAGGTGCCGGGCAATATCGAAGCCATTCGCCCGATGAAAGACGGCGTGATTGCCGACTTCACCGTCACCGAGCAAATGCTCAAACAATTCATCAAGATGGTGCACCCGCGCGGTGTGTTTCGGCCCAGTCCGCGCATCATCATCTGCGTGCCGTGTGGTTCGACCCAGGTCGAGCGTCGCGCCATTCGCGAGTCGGCTCTCGGGGCCGGTGCCAGCGATGTGTTTTTGATCGAAGAACCCATGGCAGCGGCCATCGGTGCCGGGCTGCCAGTGTCTGAGGCGTCGGGCTCCATGGTGGTGGACATCGGCGGGGGCACCACCGAGGTCGGCGTGATTTCGCTCGGCGGCATGGTCTATAAAGGCTCGGTACGCGTCGGCGGTGACAAGTTCGACGAAGCCATCATCAACTACATCCGCCGCAACTACGGCATGTTGATCGGTGAGCCCACGGCTGAAGCGATCAAGAAGAACATCGGATCGGCCTTTCCCGGTAGTGAAGTCAAGGAAATGGAAGTGCGCGGGCGTAACCTGTCTGAGGGCGTGCCACGCAGCTTCACCATCTCCAGCAATGAAATCCTGGAAGCCTTGACGGACCCGCTCAATAACATCGTCTCAGCCGTTAAAAACGCCCTGGAGCAAACCCCGCCCGAGCTGGGGGCCGACATCGCTGACCGCGGCATGATGCTGACCGGCGGCGGCGCCCTGCTGCGCGACCTGGACCGTCTCTTGTCCGAAGAAACCGGCCTGCCGGTGCTGGTGGCCGAAGACCCGCTGACCTGCGTGGTGCGAGGTTGTGGCATGGCGCTAGAGCGTATGGACCGCCTCGGCTCTATTTTCACGAGTGAATAACTCACAGGTGCAGCGATGCCTCTAGGCACGCTCGACAGAACACCACCGCCCTTTTTCCGACAGGGCGCGTCGGCACTTTCCAAGCTCATTGTGTTCAGCGCCCTGGCGCTGTTTCTCATGGTGGCCGACGCACGCTTCAAACTCACACAGCCGCTGCGTGTGGCGATGGCTGCCGTGGTTTACCCGGTGCAGTGGTTGGCGATGCGGCCCGTGTTGTTGGCTCAAGATGGCTTGGGTTATTTTGAGTCCTTGAAGGGCGCACAGTCTGAAGCAGAGGCAGCGCGGCAAAAGATGGGCTTGCAGTCGCAGCGGGCCAACCAGGTGGAGCAACTCACGCTTGAAAATTCCCGTCTGCGCCAGCTCCTGCAATTGCGTGAGCGCATCAGCACCTCGGCCCAGGCCGCCCAGGTTTTGTACGACACAGCTGACCCCTACTCGCGCAAAGTCATTATTGACAAAGGCCTGTTGCAGGGCTTGAGCGCGGGCTCACCCGTGTTGGACGAATCGGGTGTTCTGGGCCAAGTCACGCGCGTGTATCCGTCGGTCAGCGAGGTCACCCTGGTCACGGACCGTGAGCAGGCCATCCCCGTGCTCAACACCCGCACCGGTGCGCGCGCTGTGGCCTTTGGCGATCCGGCCGCCCACGCCAACGCGCTGGAGCTGCGCTTCATGGCGTCCAATGCCGACGTGCAGGTGGGCGATGTGCTGACCACCAGTGGCGTGGATGGTGTTTACCCGCCAGGCTTGCCCGTGGCGCGGGTGGACAAGGTGGAGCGGCGCGTGGACACGGCATTCGCCCACATCTCCTGCAAGCCGCTGGCGCTGGTGGAGGGGGCTTTGCATGTGATGGTGCTGCAGCCAATCTCGGCGCAACTTCAGGAGCGACCCGCACCTGAGGCGCCGTCTAAAAGCGTCAAGAAAGGCCCCTCCAAATGATCATGCGCCCAGGGCAACAATTGTTGTTGCCGGCCAATCCGCTGTTCATTTGGGGCAGTTTGTTTTTCGCCTTTTTTCTGGCCATGTTGCAAAACATGGGATTGTGGGGGCGCGCCGCCTGGGTGCCCGACCTGCTGGCGGTGGTGCTGGTGTTTTGGGGTGTGCACCAACCTCTGCGGGTGGGCATCGGGTTTGCGTTCATGTTTGGTTTGCTGATGGACGTGCACCAGAGCAGCGTGCTGGGCCAAAACGCCCTGGCCTACACCGTGCTGAACTACTTTGCCACCACCATCCATCGCCGCCTGTTGTGGTTTCCCGTGCCCGCGCAGGCACTGCATGTGTTGCCGCTATTTTTGGCGGCGCATGCGGTGGAGTTGAGTGTGCGCATGATGGTGGGCGGCACCTTTCCAGGCTTTTCCATGCTGCTGGCCCCGGTGATCGAGTCTTTGTTGTGGCCGGTGTTCAGCGTGCTCTTGCTCTTGCCCCAACGCCGCGCACCGGACCGGGATGATCATCGCCCGCTGTAAATGGCCCCCACGCTTGTCACTTCGTGTACTACGCTGCCCCCCGAGTGGGTCGTGCCTTGCTTGGGTCGGCCCGGCGCTGCGTCATGACGGAATTCCGTAACGTCCAGGCGGATCTGACGCGCTTTCGCGCGCGCGTGTTGACGGTCACCGTGCTCATGCTGGTTCTGTTTGTGATGTTGGCCTTGCGGTTGGTGTATTTGCAGGTGCTGCGCCATGAGGACTTGAACGAGCAGGCTGAAAACAACCGCACGTCCATCGTGCCCGTGGTGCCCAACCGGGGGTTGATTCTGGACCGCAACGGCATCGTTCTGGCCACCAATTACTCGGCCTATACGCTGGAGATCACGCCCTCCAAAGTGGTCGATATTGAGAAGACGATTGAAGACCTCTCCCAGGTGCTGGACATCTCCCCACGCGACAAGCGGCGCTACAAAAAGCAGCGCGAGGAAACCAAAGGCATTGAATCCCTGCCCATTCGCACCCGCTTGACGGACGAAGAAGTAGCCCGCTTTGCGGCCCAGCGCTACCGTTTTCCGGGGGTGGACATCAAGGCGCGCCTGTTTCGCAGCTACCCCGGCGGCGAGATGGCCAGCCACCTGATTGGCTACATCGGTCGCATCAACCCGTCTGAGAAAAAAGCCCAGGAAGACTGGACGGACGAGGAGCAGGCCAATTACCGGGGCACCGAATACATGGGAAAACTGGGCGTGGAGCAAAGCTTCGAGACGCAGTTGCACGGCCTCACCGGTGTCGAGCAGGTTGAGACCTCGGCCGGCGGGCGTGCCATGCGCAAGTTGGCCAGCAAGCCCTCCACACCGGGTGACACCATCATGCTGTCAGTGGACATCAAGCTGCAAAACCTGATCGAGACCATGTTTGGCGAGCGACGTGGTGCACTGGTGGCGCTGGACCCCAAAACCGGCCAGGTGCTGGCCTTCGTCAGCAAGCCCACCTTCGACCCCAACCTGTTTGTCGAAGGCATCGACCAGGAAAGCTGGAATGAGCTCAACGGCTCCATCAACAAACCCCTGCTCAACCGCGCCCTGCGTGGCACCTACCCACCGGGCTCCACCTACAAACCCTTTATGGCCATGGCCGCTTTGCAGAGTGGCAAACGCTCGGCCTCCTTCATCGTCAACGACGCGGGCTCGTGGAACTTTGGCGGCCACACCTTCCGCAGCCACGGCGACGTGGGCCTAGGGCCGGTGGACATGTACCGCAGCATCGTCAAGTCCAGTAATGTGTACTACTACTCGCTGGCCAATGACCTGGGCGTGGACACCATTCACGACTTCATGAAGCCCCTAGGCTTTGGCCAATTCACCGGCATTGATGTGCAGGGCGAGGTGCGCGGCATCCTACCCAGCCAGGCCTGGAAACGCGGCTACTTCAAACGGCCCGAGCAGAAGAAATGGTTTGCGGGCGAGACGATTTCGCTGGGCATTGGTCAGGGCTACAACACCTTCACCATGCTGCAGCTCGCCACCGCCACCGCCACGCTGGTCAATGGTGGTATCAAGTACTCGCCGCAGCTCGTGGTGGCCACGCAAGACCCGGTCACCCACGCCAAAGTCGTGGTGCCTGCGCCCGCAGCGCAAAACCTGGGCTATGCGCCGGAAAATGTCGAGACGATTCGCAAGGCCTTGGTGGGCGTGACGGTAGAGGGCACTTCGGCCCGCGTGTTTGCCGGGGCCGGTTATGTGAGCGGCGGCAAGACCGGCACGGCACAGGCCGTCGGCATTGGGCAAAAAGAAAAGTACAACGCCAGAAACATGGAAGAGCATCAGCGCGACCACGCCCTCTACATGGCGTTTGCCCCCGCCGATGACCCGAAAATCGCCCTGGCCGTGGTAGTGGAAAACGCAGGCTTTGGTGCCGAACACGCCGCCCCCATCGCTAGGCGCGTGTTTGATTACTGGCTGCTGGGCCAGTACCCGAACGAAGAAGACATGGCCGCCGTCAAGATGGGCAAGGCCGGGGCACCGATTGGCAAGCCCAGGCTGGCGGCAGAGGTGGCTTGGCCGCCAGTGCGCTGATCAACACACTACGTGTATCAAAGCAAGCCGCGCATCACGGCATAGAGTTCGTTTTGGCCTTCAAAGCCAATGCCAGGTCGATCCGACAGCGCAATCATGCCCTCACTCACCTTGGCGTCATCGGCAAATCCGGCAAAGACACCGAACACGTCCGGGTACGCCTCACATCCACCCAGGCCAAAACCGGCGACCAGTGCCAGCGTCATTTGATTCCCGCCATGGGGGAAGATGGCGCTACGTCCCCAACCTTTTTCTTCGAGCATGGCCAGTGTCCGCGAGAATTGAACAATGCCGTAAGACTGCGGGATGTCCATTTGAAGAATGTCGCGATCACGTCGCAGCCCGCCAAACGTGACCAAGTTGGCCACATCTTGGGTGGAGAAAAGATTTTCACCACTGGCCAGAGCGGGTTCATAACACTCGGCCAGTTCCGCCAACAGGGTAAAGTCCAAGGGGTCGGTCGGCTCTTCAAACCAACGCAAGTGGTGGGGTGCCAGGGCTTTGGCGTAGGCCAATGCGCGCGGGCGATCAAAGCTCGCATTGGCATCCACGGCAAGATGGGATCCGCCGCCCATGATCTGGGCGGCGGCCTCCACCCGCGTAATATCTTGCGCCAGAGGCGCACCGCCCACCTTGATCTTCATGGTGGTGTAGCCCTCGTCCAGGCGCTTGCGCAGCTCATCTTCCAGTTCAGGCAAGCCTTTGCCCGGGGCATACCAGCCGCCACCGACATAGCAAGGAACTTGGCGGGGGATCTGTCCCTGGTTGAAGCGCTGCGCCAGCAAGACGTGCAGCGGTAAATCCTCAACCTTGGCGATGGCATCCCACAGGGCCACCTCGATGGTGCCGACGGCGACGGAGCGCTCGGTGTGGCCGCCCGGCTTTTCGCGTTGCATCATGCAAGCCAACACCTTCTCAGCGGCAAAGTTGGTGCCGCTGGCGTCAAGCAAAGATTCGGGTGCGGCATTGAGCAGTCTTGGAATCAAACGATCCCGCATTGGAGCGCCGCAGGCGTAGCGCCCGGTGGAGTTGAAGGCATAGCCCACCACCGGCTGACCGCCCCGCATGACATCCGTGATGACCGCCACCACGGAGGTGGTCATCTCGCTAAAGTCAAATGCCGAGTTGCGCAAACTGGAGCGCAGCGGGACGGCGATTTCTCTGATGGCAGTAATTTTCAACGCTTCTCCTCCTGGCCCACAGAAAATCAGTCGGAAAAATCAGTCAGCTTTGGCACCCGTGCTTTTAACGATCTTGCTCCAGTGCGCGATTTCACTGGTGATGTAGGTGGCGGTTTCTGCGGGCGTGCCGCCGACGGTCATTAAGCCGCCTTTGTCAAACTTCACTTTGAACTCCGGCATGTCCAAGATTTGGTTCATGGCACGGTTCATTTTGTCGACGATCGCTGGGGGCGTACCGGCCGGGGCAAAGACGGTGGTCCAGGTGTAGTCGTTGATGTCGGCATAGCCCAACTCGGCGAAGGTTGGCACATCCGGCAGGCTGGCCAGTCTTTTTTCGCTGGAGATGCCCAGTATCTTCACTTTGCCTTGTTTGGAAAA
>JANPNG010000088.1:0-12241 GCA_031427355.1 Hylemonella sp. | reverse complement strand
GTCCCATTCTTTTGGCAGCACTTTGGTTGGCTCATTGCCATAAAAATGAAATGCGGACATGCCATCTAGCTTTCTAAAGGGGGCCCCCTCCGAGCGGGCAAGTCCTTTGGCAATCGCATCAGGAGAGATTGACCAGCCTGTGATGTACGGAATTGCCCTTACGGGAATTGCCTCACGTCCGTTGACTAGCGCGAGTAGTTGATGATTTGGCATACGCACCCCTTCAAGTGCCCTTCAAATATTGGGCACCAGCCAGGTCGGCGAAGGTTCCGACTTTTCCCCCGCTAAGGGTAGGCAAGGGCAAAACGGTTTTACGCGGCCACCACGCGCAGCGCACCGGCCTTGGCATCGAACACTATCCCGGCTTGCTGCAAAATCCACGCTTCAATCTTTTCATGGTGAACGCGCAGCAGGTCAAGCGGGCGCACGGTGTAATGCTTTTCAGCGGTCGCACTGGGTTTGTGCCCCATGAGTTGCGCCACCACGCCAGCGGGTATCTCTAGCCACTCTGTCAGGGACTTGAACGAGCGGCGCAATCCGTGCAAGGTAAGGTCATCAATGCCAGCCACAGCGCAGGCGGTCGCGTGTGGTTTGTGTGGCTTGCTCATGGGCGTGACCGTGCTAGGGCTCGAAAATACCCATTCATTGCGGTGGGGCAGGGCGGCCAGCAGGTTCAGAACGTAGGGGGTCGCGGGTATGGTGCGCTCGCCTTCCACCTTGTCGCGGATGGTCAAGCCCTTCCATTTTTTATTCACATCCACCCAGCGCAGCGTCAGCACTTCGCCGGGACGCGCACCAGTCAGCAGCAGGGTTTGCAGGTAGGCAGCGGTTACCGGGTTGCCTATTTTCGCCACGGCCTCAAACCATGCGGGCAATTGCTCGCGTTGCAATGCGTCTTGCTTTACACCAGCCTTGCCCAATGTCTCGCGGGCCTTTTTGGTTTTGGCTGGGTTGACGGTTGGCAGCAGGCCAGCATAGGCGGGCTGTTCAGCGCACCAGCCTAGAAACACCTTAAGCAGTCGCCATGCAAGGCGGGCAGACGTGGGGCGGGTCTTGGCTTCGCGTGCGGCCCATGCTTCGATTGAGGGCGCGTCAAGGTCACGCAGTCGCAATGCCATCAAAGAGAAAAGCGGCCCGGCCACAGTCAAGCCACGGCCACGGGTGCCACGCTTGGCAGTCTCGCCACCGGGCGCGGCTTTGCGGATATGGTCTTGATAGTGCAAGTCTCCCCAATGCGGGCGGCGCTCTTTAACGTACACGTCCCACACCTCGCCCACGGTCAGCCCTTCGCGTTTCTCGTTGTCGCGCTTGGCAACATCGGCGGCGGTTATGGCGGCCTTCACCTCGCGCGGGTCGCGGCCCTCATCAATCTGGCGCTGTAGCTCTCTGGCCTTGGCTTGGGCGTCCGGGATGCCCCACGCAGTAGGGCTTCCGATAGTTACACGAATGGTTTTGCCTTGGAATAGGCTTTGGAACACATAGGCGGGCTTCCCGGCTGGCGCTGCTCTTAGCCCCAGCCCCGGTGCGGTCGCGTCCCATAGAAACGCTTGGGCCTTGTCTGTCGGGCACTTGAAACCCGCTATCCGGCCAGCAGTGAATGCAATCTTTGCCATGTCGCCCCCTTTGTTTTCTTACATCCCCCGTTACATCGGTGCAGATGTAATGGGAAATGTAAGAGGATTTCCTAAATAATCAGGAACACTAATCAACGGATTTTTTGCGTAAGTTGTTGATTCGTATTGAATTTTAGGCTGTTTTATGTATTCAGACAAATATCAATCAACGCTCACAGACTGGGACTCATAATCCTTTGGTCGAGTGTTCAAGTCACTCACGCCCTACCATTCAAATTAGGCTATAATCTAGAGCTACGCGGCTGTAGCTCAGTTGGATAGAGTACTTGGCTACGAACCAAGGGGTCGTGGGTTCAATTCCTGCCAGCCGCACCAAAAAGATAAAGCCTGCAACTGAAAAGTTGCAGGCTTTTTTCTTGGACGTAAACTGTCCTGAAGTCAGTCTGAAGGGAAGCCGTCATGAGCAAGGCATTTACCAAAGAAAGCGATGGCGCAGACGATGATGATCTGCAGCTTCCGCCTTTGCCAGCGGGCGGCAAAAACTACATCACCCCTCAGGGTTATGCCCGTTTGCGCACTGAACTGCTCGATCTCATAGACAACGAGCGCCCCAAGATCGTCGATGCCGTTTACTGGGCGGCCAGCAATGGCGATCGCTCAGAAAACGGAGACTACATCTACGGCAAAAAACGCCTGCGAGAGATTGACCGGCGTATTCGGTTTTTGACCAAACGTATGGAAATTGCCGAGGTGGCCGAGCCCAGCGTGCACCATGGCATTGACCAAATCTTTTTTGGAGCCACTGTCACCTACGTTGATGGGGCAGGGCTGGAGCGCACCATCACCATTCTGGGTATTGATGAGGCCGACAGTTTGCAGGCTCAGGTCAGTTGGGTGTCGCCAATCGCCCGCACCCTGCTCAGGGCGCACCTGGGAGATGTGCTTAGGTTGGTCACGCCCACCGGCGTTGATGAGCTGGAGGTACTGGCTGTGCAGTACCCCGCCACGCCAGCGACCTGATCAGGAGTGGCCCCGAATGCGGCTGGCGTGCAGCACCGAGGGCGCGCGCTTGAGACTGCGCAAGGCGGTCTCCAGGTGCGCGGTGTCTCGCACCGCTATGACAAAGCGCAAATCGGTGGTGTCTTGCGCCGACTCTTCGCCCATGTCGATATGGGCAATGTCCGCCTCCGCAGAGGCCAGCGCCGAGGCAACACGGGCCAGCACGCCTTTGCCGTTGGTCACGGTGACGAGAATGCCGGTCTCAAAGGTGCGCACAGGCTCATCCGACCACTCAACGCTGATGAAACGGTCGCTGTCCTTGTTCTGGAGTTTTTTGGCCACGATGCAGTCATCTGCGTGCACGGCCAAGCCTTCGCCGCGGCCCAGGTAGCCCAGGATGCGGTCACCAGGGATGGGGCGGCAGCAGGTGGCAAACTGGACAGACGCGTTCTCGCTGCCGTCGATGGTGACCGTGCCCTGCGTCTGAGATTCGTGCGGGGCAAAGCGCTCCAAAGTCAGCAACAAGGGATCGGGTTTTTGACCGCTCTCCATCAACAGCTTTAACAATCGCTTGGCCACAATGGTGGCAATGCGCTTGCCCAGACCGATGTCGGTCAAGAGTTCTGAGCGACTCTTGTTGCCCGTAAAGCGCAGCAGCTTGTCCCACAGGCCTTGAGGCGCTTCATCCGCCTCGGGCAGTTTTTCAATGCCTTCGGCGCGCAGGGCTTGTGCCAGCAGTTTTTGGCCGAGCGATTCGGACTCGTTTTGCGCCATGGTTTTCAGGTGGTGCCTGATTTTGGAACGCGCGCGAGCGGTGCGCACAAAGCTTAGCCAAGCCGGGTTGGGTGCTGATACCGAGGTGGTGACGACCTCGACGACGTCACCATTTTTAAGCGGAGTGCGCAAAGGCACCTGATCGCCGTTGATTTTGGCCGCAACCGTGTGGTCCCCCACATTGCTGTGGATGGCGTAGGCAAAGTCCACCACCGTGGCCCCTCGGGGCAGGGCCATGATGCGGCTCTTGGGCGTGAAGACATAAACTGCGTCGGGGAAAAGATCAACCTTGACGTGGTCCCAAAATTCAGCGGCGTCTCGGGTTTCAACCTGGATGTCGAGCAGTGACTGCAGCCACTTGACGCCCAGGCGGTCGGCCGTGGCACTGTCGGGATCGGCGGTCTTGTAAAGCCAATGCGCCGCAACGCCCGATTCAGCCACCATGTTCATGGCCTCGGTGCGAATCTGAAATTCCACATTGATGCCTGAGGGACCCACCAAAGTGGTGTGGAGCGACTGGTAGCCATTGGGCTTGGCAATGGCGATATGGTCTTTGAACTTGCCCGGCACCGGCTTGTAGAGCTGGTGCAAAGTGCCCAGCGCGGTGTAGCAATCGCCGAGTGTGGGGACCAGGATGCGAAAGCCGTAAATATCTGTGATCTGCGCAAACGTCAGGTGCTTTTCATCCATCTTGCGGTAGATGGAATACAGCGTTTTTTCCCGCCCGGCAATCCGTACTGGCATGCCGGGGGCCTTGAAGGTCGCTTCAACTTCACGCTCCACTTTCTGGAACAGGTCACGGCGGCGGCTGCGCGCTTTGGTCACGGCCTTGGCCAGCGTGGCATGGCGCCAGGGAAACAGATGGCTAAAAGCCAGGTCTTGCAATTCTTGGTAAGTCTGGTTCAAGCCTAGACGGTAGGCGATGGGGGCATAAATTTCAAGCGTCTCAGAGGAGATGCGTGCCCACTTGTCGCGTGGCGCATCTGAGAGCGTGCGCATATTGTGGGTGCGGTCGGCCAGCTTGATCAGGATCACGCGCACATCGCGCGCCATGGCCAACAACATCTTGCGGAAAGACTCGGCCTGGTTTTCTTCACGCGTCGAGAAATGCAATTTCTCCAGCTTGGTCAGGCCGTCCACCAACTCTGCCACGGGGGAGCCAAAGCGCTCAATCAACTCGGTTTTGGTAATGCCGCAGTCTTCGATGGCGTCGTGCAGCAACGCGGCCATCAGGGCTTGCGCGTCCAGCTTCCATTCGGCGCACTGCGCCGTGACGGCTATAGGGTGGGTGATATAGGGCTCGCCACTGTTGCGCAACTGGCCCAAATGGGCTTCGTCGGCAAAACGGTAGGCTTGCCGCACCTGCTCTAGATCGGCTGGGGAAAGGTAGTCCAGTTTGGCGGTGAGTCCTGCAAAACTGGCGGCGGTGGCGTTGGCTGCGGCCAGGTTGGAGACAGCCACGCCTTTGCCTGCGTTGACGCGTTCGGCTTTGCTTGCTGAGGTGTTGGTTCCAGTGCCCATGCCTTAAATGTAGCGTGCTGATCTGAGGATGACCTCGCCCCATGAAAAAAGCACCGAGAACGGTGCTTTTTTCATGGGGTGAATTGGCGTTTAGAGCGGAACTTTTTTCAGCATCTCGATGCCAACTTTGCCTTCTGCAATTTCGCGTAGGGCAGTGACGCAGGGTTTGTTTTTACTCTCGATTTTCGGAGAATGACCCTGGCTGAGCATGCGCGCGCGATATGTGGCAGCCAGAACCAGCTGGAAACGATTGGGGATCTGCACAAGGCAGTCTTCGACGGTGATACGGGCCATGAGATGCTCCAGAAGGCTAGGGGATATTCAGTGCTTGGAACGTTTCAGCTCTGGCGCGATGTTGCGCAGAATACTTGAGTCGTTGAGAGTGAACAATCGCTTTAAGGTCAAAAAGCGCGCGGTCAAACAGCTCGTTGATTATAACGAAGTCGAATTTATGAGCCTGGGCCACTTCAATTGCCGCATTTTTCAAGCGCAACTCAATCACCTCGGGCGCGTCTTCACCACGCCGCTCCAGCCTTGAGCGCAACTCTTCCCAACTGGGGGGCAGGATAAAAATGGAAATGGCATTGGCAAAAATGTCTTTGATCTGAATGGCGCCTTGAAAGTCGATCTCCAAAATGACATCGCCCCCCTGGGCCATGCGGTCCTCAATGGCTTTTTTGGACGTGCCATAGCGCTGAGAATGCACATGCGCCCACTCCACAAAGGCGTCGGCCTGCACCATGGCATCAAATTCGGCAGGTGAAACAAAGAAGTACTCTCGGCCATTCTTTTCCTGGCCTCTGGGCGCGCGCGTGGTGTGCGAGATGGAGAGCTGGAGGTGCGAGTCCAATTCCATCAAGGCCTTGACCAGACTTGACTTGCCCGCCCCGCTGGGGGCTGCGATGACGTAGAGGTTTCCTGGGTAGTCCATAAGGTTGGCGTCCTACTCTATGTTTTGCACCTGTTCGCGCATCTGCTCGATCAGCACTTTCATGTCTACTGAAATGTGGGTCAACTCTAGCGCGGCTGATTTTGAGCCCATGGTGTTGGCCTCGCGGTGCATTTCCTGGATCAGGAAATCAAGCCGTTTTCCTATTTCGCCGCCCTTGGTCACGAGCCGCTCCACTTCGTCCAGATGGGAGTTGAGCCGGGTGATTTCCTCGTTCACGTCAATTCGAATGGCAAAGGCGGTGGCCTCGGTCAGTGCCCGGTCCTGTGCCGATTCGGGTGTGGCACTGCCTTCGGTCAGGGCCATGGCCTCCTTCCAGCGCTCCAGAAAGCGTTGCCGTTGCTGGGTCACGAGTTGCGGCACCAGGGGCAGAGCTTTGTTTGCCAGTTCGCGCAGTTGACCAACGCGTTCCAGCAGCATGGTGGCGAGTCGTTCGCCTTCACGTTGACGGGCAGACAGCAGGTCTTTGAGTGCGGTTTGAGCCAGGGGCAACACCGCCTCACCCCAGTCGCGGGCGCTGGTCTGCGCGCTGGACGCCAGCTTTAGGATATCGGCCACGCTCAGGGCGTGCGCTTTGGGCAACCAGGCCAGGACGTTGTCTTGCACCGTATTGAGCCGCTGGAGCAAAGCCGGTGTGGGGTCTGGAATTGCAGTGGCTGTTTCGCTTTCTACCGCCGCCCGAACCTCGACTTTGCCGCGCTTGAGTTTGCTGGTGAGCAACTCGCGCAAGGCCGGTTCGTGTTGCCGTAGCTCTTCAGGCAGTCGGAATGACAGGTCCAGAAAGCGGCTATTGACCGAGCGAATCTCAAGACCGAGATGCGCATTTGACGCCCCTTTGGCTTCGTGCGATGGTGGGTTGCTGTTGAGGCTGTGCTGGGCACTGGCATAGCCGGTCATGCTGTAAACTGGCATGTCAATAGTAGGGTCAGTTGAGTAATCCCAAGAATAACCGGGTTGAGCCGGATCATTGAGCACCTGGTTAGAAAATATGTCAAAGGTCAAACCCGCCCCCCTGCCTCCAGACACCGTCATCGGTGGTTACAGGATCATCCGCAAGGTTGCGGCGGGTGGCTTCGGTGTGGTGTATCTGGCGCTAGACCCAGAAGGGTTGCAGGTCGCCATCAAAGAGTACCTGCCAGCTTCTTTGGCCACACGGGCTACGGGCGAGTTGTTGCCGCAGATTCAGCCGGAGAAGCTCTCCTTGTATCGCCTGGGTCTGAAGAGCTTTTTTGAAGAAGGGCGTTCACTGGCGCAAATCTCTCACCCGTCCGTGGTTAGCGTGCTGAACTTCTTTCGGGAAAATGAAACCGTGTACATGGTGATGAATTACCTGGAAGGTGCCTCACTTCAGGACTTCATCGTCACGGCCAAGGATCTCAAACACCAAAAGGTGTTTCGGGAATCGACCATCCTCTCTCTGTTTGATGAAATTCTGCGCGGCTTGCGCATCGTGCATCAGCACAAGATGCTGCACCTGGACATCAAGCCAGCCAACATATTCATTACCGATGACAACCGTTCGGTGCTGATCGATTTCGGTGCTGCACGCGAGGTGCTGAACAAGGAAGGCAACTTCATTCGACCCATGTACACACCGGGTTTTGCTGCGCCTGAGATGTACCGGCGCGACACGCCCATGGGACCCTGGACGGACATTTACGCCATCGGCGCTTGCATCTATTCCTGCATGCAGGGCTACCCGCCGAATGAAGCACCGCAACGCAAGGAGAAAGACCGCTTTTCCACTGCGCTTGCGCGGCTGCGCGGCGTGTACTCCGACAACCTGATTGAGGTGGTGGAGTGGTGCATGGCGTTGGACCCGCTGGCCAGGCCGCAGTCGGTGTTTGCCCTGCAAAAAGAAATCAACCGAGAGGGGGAGCGCCGCTACACCAAATTGTCGGTTGGGGAGAAGGTGCGCATGCAATTTGACAATATGTTGGCGGACAACAAAAAAAGCGGCAAAAGTTCAGATGCATTGGGTGGCAAGCCAAGATGAAATTTTCTGTTTTTCAGCTCAGTCGCAAAGGCGGGCGAGAGACCAACCAGGATCGCGTGGGCTATTCCTACACGCGCAATGCGGGCTTCTTTTTGCTCGCCGATGGATTGGGCGGGCATCCTGAAGGTGAAGTGGCGTCCCAGATGGCCTTGCAGACCATGACGGCCATGTTTCAGAGCGACTCCAAAAACGGGATCGATGATGTGCACGCCTTTTTGGCGGATGCCATCAAGGTGGCCAATCACAAGATTTTGCGTTACGCCGCTAGTAAAGGCATGGCCGACTCCCCCCGCACCACCCTGGTGGCGGCCTTGATTCAGGAAGGCGGTGTCAGCTGGATTCATTGTGGTGACTCCCGCCTGTACCTGGTGCGCAATGGCGAGTTGTTGGCCAAAACGCGTGACCACTCGTACCTGGAGCAAAAGCAGGGCGTTCAGTCAAATGGGAAACCCGAGTTGACCGTCAACCGCAATTTTCTCTACAGCTGCCTGGGTTCACCCGTCCCGCCTGTGTTGGAGATCACCGGGCCGATGGGCTTGAAAGAGGGCGACAAAATATTGCTGTGCTCCGATGGTTTGTGGGGCAGCCTGAGCGATGTGGAAATCGTGTACGAATTGGGGCTCAAGCCCGTTTCGGATGCCGTGCCAGACCTGATTGACCGGGCGCTGACCAAGGCTGGCAGCAGCAGTGACAACGTGACGGCCATCGCCCTGGAGTGGGAGACCCCGGATGTCTTCGAGGCCACCCGCAGCAGCATATCGACCGAGGCTATCAAAGAAGGTGTATTTGCCTCCACCGTGCAGGCGAGTGGCTTCGAGACTTTGTCGGACGACTTGAATGATGAAGAGATCGAACGCTCCATTGCTGAAATCAACGAAGCCATCCGGCGTTCCTCGGCCAAAAAAAAATAAGATTTGCGCCTGGCCTCGGTCAGGCCCGCCCCACCCTCTGATTCATGTCTAATTATTTGAGAAACGACGCGCGCGCCGCCAACCAGTTGCGCCCGGTGCGCCTCACCCGGGGCTACACCCTGCACGCCGAAGGCTCGGTTCTGATCGAGTTCGGCAACACACGGGTGCTTTGTACGGCGTCGGCCGAAGAAAAAGTGCCACCGCACCAGCGCGGCACCGGCCAGGGCTGGGTCACCGCCGAGTACGGCATGCTGCCGCGCGCCACGCACAAGCGCAACGACCGCGAGGCCGCACGCGGCAAGCAAAGCGGGCGCACGCAAGAGATTCAGCGCCTGATTGGCCGATCCCTGCGCGCCGTGTTTGACCTGAGCAAACTGGGCGAGCGCACCATAGCGCTGGATTGCGATGTGCTGCAGGCCGACGGCGGCACGCGCACAGCGGCCATCACCGGCGCTTTTGTGGCTGCGCAGGACGCTGTGAGCTGGCTGCTTAAAGAAGGCAAGCTGACGGCGTCACCCATCACCGGCCATGTGGCCGCCATCTCGGTCGGGCTCATGCAAGGCACGGCCTTGCTCGACCTGGACTACAGCGAAGACGCGGCCTGCGACACCGACATGAACGTGGTGATGACCGGCGCGGGCCACTTTGTTGAAGTGCAAGGCACGGCCGAAGGCGTGGCCTTTACCCGCGTGCAAATGGACAGTTTGTTGGCTTTGGCCGAAAAAGGCATTGCTGAGTTGATCCAACTGCAAACCGAATCGCTATCAAAATAGTAGCTGCTTACGCCACTGTGTAAAGGCCTGGAGCCACTTTTGAATCTAAAAATCGTTCTCGCATCGAACAACCCCGGCAAGCTGAGCGAGTTGCAAGCCATGCTGGGCAGCACCGGCCTGCAACTGGTGCGCCAGTCTGAGCTGGCCATCCCCGAGGCCGAAGAGCCGCACCGCACTTTTGTGGAAAATGCGCTGGCCAAAGCACGCCACGCCTCGCGCTTGAGCGGCCTGCCCGCGCTGGCTGACGATGCGGGTTTGTGCGTCGATGCCTTTGGCGGCTTGCCCGGTGTGGACACGGCTTTTTACGCCACCCAATTCGGCTACGCCAAGGGGGACGACAACAACGTGCGTGCCCTGCTGGAGCAGATGCAGGGCATCAGTAACCGCCGCGCGGCCCTGGTCAGCACGCTGGTGGCCTTGCGTTCGGCCGATGACCCGGAGCCGCTGATTGCGGTGGGCCGTGTGGTGGGGGAGATTGCCCGCGAGCCAGTGGGCAGCAACGGTTTTGGGTTTGACCCGGTGATGTTCATTCCCGAATTCGGGCAGACCTTCGCGCAGTTGCCCATCGAGGTAAAAAATCAGCACAGCCACCGTGGCCAAGCGGTACAGGCCATGGTCAAATTAATTCGCGAGCGTTGGTTGTGACTTTGCCTGACATCCAGCATTACTTGCGCCCTGGCACCCTGCAACTGGCTGCTCTGCCGCCGCTCTCGCTCTACGTGCACCTGCCCTGGTGCCTGAAGAAATGCCCTTATTGCGACTTCAACTCGCATGAAATCAGCACGGGCGAGATGCCCGAGCAGCGCTACCTTGATGCGCTCGTCGCCGACCTGGAATCCGCGCTGCCGCTGATCTGGGGGCGCACCATCCACACCATCTTCATTGGCGGCGGTACGCCCAGCCTGTTTTCGCCGCAAGCCATTGAGCGCCTGCTCAGTGACATTCGTGCGCGCCTCAAACTCTCGGCCCAGTGCGAAATCACCCTGGAAGCCAACCCCGGCACATTTGAGAAGGACCGTTTTCGGGCCTACCGCAGCGCGGGCGTCACGCGCCTGTCGGTCGGCGTGCAAAGCTTCAATGACGAGCACTTGAAGGCGCTGGGCCGCGTGCATGACCGCGCCCAAGCCATTGCCGCACTGGAAGAGGCGGCCTTGGCTTTTGACACCTTCAACCTGGACCTTATGTATGCGCTGCCTGGACAGACGCTGGCGCAACTGCGGCAAGACGTGGATCAGGCGCTGGCGCTCGCCCCACCACACCTGTCCATCTACCACCTCACCATCGAGCCCAACACTTATTTCGCCAAGTACCCGCCTGTGATCCCGGAGGACGACACCGCCTACGCCATGCTCGACCTCATCACCGAGCGCACGCAACTGGCGGGCCTGGATCGCTACGAGGTATCGGCCTACGCACGCACGGGCCACCACAGCCGTCACAACCTCAACTACTGGCAGTTTGGCGACTATCTGGGCATTGGGGCCGGTGCGCATAGCAAGCTCAGCTTTGCGCACCGCATCGTGCGTCAGGTGCGCTTGCGCGATCCTCGGCTGTATATGGAAAAAGCCGTCCTGGGTCAGGCCATGGCGCAAGAGACAGAAGTGAGTCGGGCCGACCTTCCTTTTGAGTTCATGCTCAACGCGCTGCGCTTGCGCCAGGGCTTTTCGCTGGCTGAGTTTTCAGAGCGCACCGGCCTGGCCATCACTGCTATCCAGGCCGGGCTGCAAGAGGCTGAAACCAAAGGCCTGATCGAGCGTGACTTTCAGCGCGTCTGGCCGACCGAGCGTGGCTTTGATTTTTTGAGCGACCTGCAAACCTTGTTTCTGAACGATACGGCTTGAAGCCGTTGTTCAGGACGTAGCTGTCATTTTCAGCACACAAGTCCTGACAAAGCTCACGTAATCTTGCGTGTGTTCTGGCGTGCTACAACTACGCTGGCTAGATGATGAAATTATTCTTTCTCAAAGCCAGGCTCGGTTTCCTCATGCTGATGCTGTCCATCGCCTTGGGCACGGCAGGTTGCACCGCCCTCGTGCTGGAGACCGCCAAGAAGCTGCGCGAAGACCGCCAGACCGATGACCAGATCACCGACACCCAAATCGGGGCCAGCCTGCTGTCCGCCCTGTCTGATCGGGGCAACAGTTTACTACTGGATGTGAATGCCGATGTCTGGGAGTTAAGGGTCATGTTGACCGGTACGGTCGCTGATGCCAAGGTCCACCAGAACCTGGTTCAAATGGCGCGCGCTGACAAACGCATCAAGAAAGTCCATGACGAAATTCAGGTGCTGTCAGCCATCGAACAAACCCGCCGACTGAGTGTGAACCGGTACAAAGAAGCGGCCCCCAGCGAAGGCCTGGGCCGGGTGGCGGACGACCTGTGGATCGAAACCAAAATCTCGGCCAAGCTGATCGCGCACCAAGACGTCACATCGGTCAATTACCGCTGGCGTTCGGTGCGCAATATCACCTACCTGATTGGTCGGGCCCAGAGTCAGTCCGAACTGACGAAGGTGCTGGAGATCATCAACGACACCAACGGGGTGTCGCAAGTGAAGTCTTTTGTGGAGGTCAAACCGCTGCTGCGGTCTTGAGGGTCTAGGATTGGCGGAAGCGGTGAGATTCGAACTCACGAACCCTTGCGGGTTGCCGGTTTTCAAGACCGGTGCAATCGACCACTCTGCCACGCTTCCGACGTGGGTGATTCTAACCGAGGGGTTTGCCCAAATCGGGTCGGCCCCTCGT
>JANPNG010000087.1:0-2014 GCA_031427355.1 Hylemonella sp. | reverse complement strand
TGGGTTGCAAAAACGGTTGCGGGGTTTTCTCCAACACCTCGGCAAATTGGGGGGCCAACAACTCGCGCGCGGCTTGGCGCGCTGCGGCCACTTGGCGCCACGACACTTTGGCCGGTGGTATGCCCAGCGGGTAATGCTGGCCATCGGCATCGGTCATGAGGGCTTGCAGCTCATGCGCGCTGGTGGCAGGCCGGTACCAGACGTAGTTGTAGCGGCGGCTACCCTTGGCAATGGCATTGCCCGCGCCGGCCACCGGGTAGCCAATGATGAGCTCACCAGGCGGCACGCTAAAGCCAAAGTTTTCAAACAAAGTATCCAACGTGTACTTGGACAGCACAGCTTCATCGCACACGCCGCGCCAAGCCACATAGCCTGCGTACTCGGCCTGTGCCTCGGGCAGGTACTGGGCGCGCACCACGGAGCGAATGCCGTCAGAGGCGATCAGCAGATCGGCCTCAAAGCGGCGACCATCTTCACACTGCACGCCCACGCGCTGGGTGTCTTGGTTGATGGTCGAAACACAAGCGCCCTGCACATAGCGCTCGGGCGGAAACTGGGCCAACAGCAGCGCGTACAGGCGGCTCCAAGAGCTCAAAACCTGCGGCACGGTGACGCTGTCTTGCACACGGCCATCAGCCCCCAGCACCACGCGCTGGTTGACGGCCACGCCCAAAGACTCATCCATCGGCACACCGCAGCGCTGCATGGCTTGCACCAGCAAGGGGTGCGTCACGATGCCCGCACCGCGCCCGTCCAGCGAAGTGGTGGCCTTCTCCAACAGCGTGACATCGTGCCCGGCACGGTGCAGCATATTGGCCGCCAGCAGCCCGCCCAGAGAGCCGCCGATGACGAGAATCTGGGCCATCAGGCCGCAGCGCCTGCGGGCTGGGCGTCGAGGCTTGTTTTTTCTTCTGCCGGGTAATTGAGTTCAATCACCACGCCTTGCGGGTCGTCCAGAAAGATTTGGTGCAGGCCGATAGAGGGCACGCTGCGCTCACGGCATGGGACGCCCAATTTTTTCAGATGCGCCAGCATGGCCGCAAGCCCTGTGGTCATGAGGGCAATGTGGTCCACCGCGCCCGTGCCGTGCAGGGTGCTGAGGTCTCGGTCACCTAGGTACTTCTTCAGACCCTCGGGGTCGTTGAGGTCAATACCGATGACGTGCACCATGGCGTTGACCACACTGCCGTGGTCGCCGTTGTACATCCACAGCCCCGGGAAGGGGAATGATGGGCGCGGCCCAACCGTCAGGCCCAGCACCGATTCGTAAAAAACGCGGGTGGCGTCGATGTCCGTGGTGCGGATGGAGAAATGATTGAGCGAGTAAGCCATACTTGAACTTTCTTGATGTTTGGGTGGCTTCGGCTGCGCCCGGTAAGAGTGCAGGGTTATCACGAATGGAAGCCGTTGAATTTTTGCTTGATAGTTAGGGTGTAATTTAACGCTTAGCCACACCGATCCGAATCAGGACAAACCCCATGAAAGCTCCCGCTTTTTCTTATACCCGCCCGGCCCAGTTGGCCGAGGTCTTTAGCCTGCTGGAACAGCACGGCGACGAGGCCCGCCTGCTGGCCGGTGGCCAGACCTTGATGGCCACGCTCAATATGCGCTTGTCTGAGCCCGCGCTCTTGATTGACCTGCAGTCTTTGAGCGAGCTCAAAGGCATCACGGTCAGTGGCAACACACTGCGCATCGGTGCCATGGTCACCCACAGCGAGATTGAGGCCTCGGCCCTGGTGGCGCAGCACGCGCCGCTGCTCGCGCAAGCGGTGCCGCACATTGCCCACCGCGCCATTCGCAACCTGGGCACGCTAGGTGGATCCATCGCCTATGGCGACCCGGCTGCGGAATGGCCTGCCTGCCTGCTGGCGCTGGACGGCGTGGTGCTGGCCCGCAGCCAAACGGGTGAGCGCCGCATCGCCGCGCAAGACTTCTTTACCGGCCTGTACGGCACTGCGCTGGAGGCGGGGGAGATCATCACCGCGTGTGAATTCCCGCTGGCCGCGCCCACACA
>JANPNG010000086.1:0-2485 GCA_031427355.1 Hylemonella sp. | reverse complement strand
CGATTGGTCGTCGGCCAGCACGGCCACATATGACACACGGGGCAAGGTTTGCAACTGCTGGTTCAGGTTCAACCCGACCAGCACCGCCACCACGCTGACCGCCGTTCCGATGAATGAAGCGCCCCGCCACAGCAGTAGGTTGCGCCACCAGCCGGTGGGTGCAAGCACGGGGCGGGCACGCTGGATGGCCAGGGCTTTGTGTGCCTGCTCGGCGGCAATGAGGTTTTGCAGTCGGGTCCAGACCACGGGGTTGGGTAGTAGACCCGGTTGCAGTTCGGTCATGCTGGCCAGGCGTGCTTGCCAGTCCTGTGCGGCCAGTCGCACAGCAGGCAACTCTCGCGCCAGCGTTTCAAAGCGGCGACGCGCTCCACCGCGCAAGTTGCCTAAGGCATAGTGGGCTGCCAGGGTGTCCAGTCGGTCGGGGTGTTTGTGCAAGTTCATGGTGATGTTCTGGCTCAGGCGAACCGGTTCATGCAATGGCGCAACTGATCCAGCCCTCGCCTTATCCATGTTTTGACCGTGCCCAGCGGCAGGCTGAGTTGCTGCGCCAACTCGCTGTGACTCAGGTCACGCAAGTAGGCCAGGCTCACCACTTGGCGCTGTTTGTGGTCCAGCCCGCTCAAGCACTGGTGCAGCGCCTGCGCCTGTTGGCTGGCCTGTTGAACGTCCTGCGGATTGGAGGAGGGTCCCTCCAGGGTGTCTTCCAGGAGCTCGTCGAACTCTTGCGTCAGGTGGCTGCGGTCGGTGGCCCGGCGTCGTAACAGGTCTAGCGCGCGGCTGCGCACGATCAGACCCATCCAGGCCAGCGGCGGGCTCAGGGTGTTGCGGAAATCCAGCGCACTGCGCCACACACTCAGGTAAGCCTCTTGCAACACGTCTTCGGCCCACTCGGGCTTTCTGACCACGCGCAAGGCCAGCCCGTACAGGCGGGGCGAGGTCAATTCATACAGACGTTTCATGGCGGCTTCATCTCCCAACCCAATCTGGTTGATCAAAGTGTTCAGTTCGGTATCAGTCGCAGTGTCTTGCATGGCTGTGATTGTGGCTGATGAAACTAATACGTGTAAAGCCGCTGCGTGGATTCAAGCCCGGGTCAAAAATAATTTAAAGAAACCTGAATCCATCGGAAGTGACGCTGCGTATTTAGGTAAGCGGAGCAGAAGGGCAATTCATAAAGGGGTTGATGCCCGACCCCATGTCATCAAGAAAGAGGTGTGTCATGAAGCAAGTCACCAAGGTTTTGGGAGTTGTCAGCCTGGCAGCTTTGGCGGGCTGTGCAGGAGGCTCAGGCAGCATGCGGCCCATGTTCAGCCAAGCCACTTTGCCTGAAGCTGTCAAGGTTCCGGTGGGGCATAACGTCACCATGGAAACGGTCGGCGCTGGCAGCATTACCTACGAGTGCCGTGCCAAGAAAGACACGGCGGGTCAGTTTGAATGGGCTTTTGTGGGGCCCAGCGCGACGCTGACGGATCGCAGTGGCAAGACCGTGGGTCGCTACTACGGGCCGCCCGCCACTTGGGAGTCGGGCGATGGTTCCAAGGTGACCGGCGTACAGCAGTCCGTGGCGCCCGGCGGTGACGGCAATATTCCACTACAGCTTGTCAAAGCCAACCCCACCGTGGGCATGGGTGCCATGCAAGGCGTGAGTTTCATCCAACGCGTGGCCACACGCGGTGGTGTGGCACCGGCCATGGCCTGTGCCGCTGGCAACACGGGCCAGAAGCAAACCGTGCAATACCAGACGGATTACATCTTTTGGCGTGCCGTCTGATTTCAGTGCGTTCTCAACCGGTTCTTTAACTTCAAGGAGATTGTCATGAGCAATACCATCATCACCAACCGCCGCTCGTTTCTGGGCACATCGGGCACCTTGTCGGCCATGGCCGTGGCCATTTTGGCGGGTAAGGAGTCACTGGCACAGGGCATGGGGGGCGACATGTCCAAGGACGTGTCCATCCTGAACGTGGCGCTGGGTCTGGAGCACGAGGCCATCAACGCCTACCAGTTGGGCGCTGGCAGTGGTCTGCTGCAAAAAGGCGTGCTCGATGTGGCGGTGCTGTTTCAGAGCCACCACAAGGGCCACCGCGACGCGTTGATCGCCACCATTCAAAAAATGGGGGGTACACCCGTCGCCGAAAAATCACTCAACGACTACGCCAAGGCGCTCAAGGCCGACACCCTGAAAAACCAGGGTGACGTGCTGGACCTGGCGGCCCGCCTGGAGTTGGGGGCTACCAACGCTTACCTGGGTGTCATTCCCGCCTTTGGCAGCAAAGACCTCGCCAAAGTGGCGGCACGTCTGGCGGCGGATGAGGCCATGCACTTCAGCATCCTGACCAACGCGCTGGGGCGTCCATTGCCCACGGGTGCTTTGAGCTTTGGTGCGTGATGTCCGCGAGTGAAAGGCTGCGTTTACACGGCCTTGTACTTGGCGGGGCGCTGGCGGTGGTCTTGGGATCATCGCCAGCGCTGGCGCAGACGGCGT
>JANPNG010000085.1:0-1581 GCA_031427355.1 Hylemonella sp. | reverse complement strand
GGGCGTTGACTTTGTCCAGCAGTTCCAGCCGCATTTCTTCGACCTTGCTTAAGCGTTCGCCCTTGGCGGCTTTGGCTTGCAGCTCGTACATGTCGATGTCGTCCATCAGACTTTCTTTGGCCAGCAGCATGGCTTTCTCCGCCGTGCCGCCAATGCCGATGCCCAGCATGCCCGGCGGGCACCAGCCTGCGCCCATGGTGGGCACGGTTTTGAGCACCCAGTCCACGATGCTGTCGCCAGGGTTGAGCATGACCAGTTTGCTTTTGTTCTCGGAGCCGCCGCCCTTGGCTGCCACGGTCACTTCCACCGTGTTGCCGGGCACCAGCTCGGTAAAGATCACGGCGGGGGTGTTGTCTTTGGTGTTTTTGCGGTCAAAGTGCGGGTCGGCCACGATGCTGGCACGCAGCGTGTTGTCCGGGTGGTTGTAGCCCTGGCGCACACCCTCGTTCACGGCGTCTTCCAGGCTGCCGGTGAAGCCGTCCAAGCGCACGTCCATGCCCACTTTGAGAAACACGTTGACGACGCCGGTGTCCTGGCAAATCGGGCGGTGACCAGTGGCGCTCATCTTGCTGTTGGTCAAAATTTGCGCAATCGCGTCCTTGGCCGGGGCGCTTTGCTCGCGCTCATAGGCGCGCGCCAGATGGGCGATGAAGTCAGCCGGATGGTAGTAGCTGATGTACTGCAGGGCGGCGGCGACGGACTCGATCAGGTCGGCTTGGCGAATGAGGGTGGTCATGGCAGAGAGAGTTATTGAGTTAACGACAGTGAACGGCTATGCTGAAGGTTCCAACTGCGTATTTTGACAGGTTGGTCAAGCCCATGAGCTCCACTTCGAAGCATCGAAAAGAAGGTCGTCAAGCCAGTCGCACCGAGCGCGACAGCTTCGGCCCGATTGACGTGCCCGCGCAGCGGCTGTGGGGTGCGCAGACCCAACGGTCGCTGCAAAATTTCGACATCTCCAGCGAACGAATGCCCGCCGAGATCATCCGTGCGCTGGCCCAGGTCAAACGCAGCGCGGCGCGGGTGAACCATGCCTTGGGTCTGCTGGCCCCAGACAAGACCCAGGCCATCGTCGTCGCCGCCGATGAAGTGATTGCAGGGCAACACACCGACGAGTTCCCCCTGGTGGTCTGGCAAACGGGCTCGGGCACGCAAACCAACATGAACATCAACGAGGTGTTGGCCAACCGCGCCAGCCAGTTGCTGGGCGCCGAGTGCGGTGAGAAGCGCTGCGTGCACCCCAATGACGAGGTGAATCTGAGCCAGTCGTCTAACGACGTTTTCTCCACCGCCATGCACGTGGCGGCGGTGGACGCCATCACACTTAGGCTGCTACCCGCCATCGACACACTGCGTGCCACACTGGATCAAAAATCGCGGGACTTCGCCGACATCGTGAAGATTGGCCGCACCCATCTGCAAGACGCCACGCCGCTCACACTGGGGCAAGAGTTCTCGGGCTACGTGGCCCAACTCCAGCATGGTGCGGCTCATGTGCGCGCCGCTTTGCCCCATCTGTGCGAGTTGGCCCTGGGCGGCACGGCGGTGGGCACCGGCCTCAATGCCCCACCCGGCTACGCC
>JANPNG010000084.1:0-4387 GCA_031427355.1 Hylemonella sp. | reverse complement strand
GGGCTGGCCGCCACGCTTTACCCGCCTGCGTTTGCGGTACTCACGAGGCGCTATCCGCATAACTTTCGGCGCGCCATCATCACCTTGACCTTTCTGGGTGGCTTGGCCAGCACCGTCTTCATTCCCCTGTCAGCTTGGTTGATCGCCACGGTGGGCTGGCGACATGCGCTGTGGGTGCTGGCGGCGATGCATCTGTTCATTTGCGCACCGCTGCACGCCTGGCTGCTGCGCCATGCGCCTGTCGCTGGTGAGCCCGCACGCAGTTCAGCGAACCCGCAGACTCCGGGCCACGCCAAAGTGTCGCGCTCTGCGCTGGGGCAGCACTTGTGGAGTGCTCCCTTTGTATTGATCGGTGCGTTCATCGTGTTACTGATGGCCGCCACCGCTGCATTGCCCGCGCACTTGGTGAGTCTGCTGCGTGAAAACCAGTTGCCCGAGGCCTGGGTGCTGACGACTGTGGCCAGCATTGGCGTGTTGCAAGTGCTGGGGCGGGCGCTGATGTATTTCTTTGAACACCATGTGGATTTGCACCAGGTGAATCGGTTCGTTCCCACCTTGATTCCGCTGGGTTTGGCGGCGTTGTTGATCGCACCCATGTTTGAAACCGCCCATGCGGCTTGGGTGTTGCTGTTTGTGATCTTGTACGGTCTGGGCAACGGCATGCTCACCATCGTCAAAGGCACGGCTGTGGCCGAATACGTGAACCGTGACCACGTAGCCACGCTCAATGGTGCACTGGGCCTGATGTGGAGCCCTCAGTTGGGCCACACCACAGGCCTGTGGCTTTTGCTGATCACCAGCTTGTTAGGCCTGGCCGCCTTGATGGCGGCGCAGCGCTTATCGACCCGGGCCTAGTTGGCCGGACGAATACCGTCGCCCTCTAGCACCACTTTGGCGCCGACCGAGGCAGGCGTGGCCTGCTCAAAGCTACGCATGCTGCCGTCCTCCATGCGCACTTCGACCTGGTACACGGTTTCTTTTTTCATTTTTTTCTCGACCGTATTGCCGGCAAAGCCACCGCCGATGGCCCCCAGGATGGTGGCGATGGTCTTGCCGTCGCCACCGCCGACCTGGTTGCCCAGCACGCCGCCAATGACGCCACCGGCCACTGCACCGGCACCACTGCCCGTGCCATCACGCTGAATCGGGGTGACGCTGGTGACGGTGCCGCAGCTCAGGCACAGCGGCTTGGGGGCGGGTGGCGGGGGAGTGAGAACTTGAGGTGCTTGGGCCACCGGTGCGCCGGTTGTCCCAGGCGCTGGGGTGGGGGCGTGGGCCTGCGTCGGGCTGGCTGCCGTCTTGCTGGCCACTGTAGCGGGCTTCGCGGGTGCCGAGGCCTTTTTCTCGGTCAGCACCGGACTTGGGGCAGTGGCTGCTGCGACGGGCGCAGCGGGCGGCACGACCAGAGCGGGTACGGTACTCGCACCCGACTCCACCGGTCGTGTGGGGCCGCGCATCAGGTAGCCACCCATGGCTACGACAGTTGCGCCCAGCACGGCTACGACGACCCAAAGGGCTTTGTTACCGCTGGCAGCGGCGGGTGGTGTTAGGGGAGAAGTGTCAAGTGAACGGCTCATTTTTATTTCCTTTCGGGCGTCCCTGGGCCAACGCCAAAGACTTCCCAAGCTCAACAACGCGCGGGCCGCTTAAAAGTAAACAAACCCCAAGGCTGCCGCAAGCGAGATCATGTAACGGTTGGTAAGTTGGCGTCGCGCCTGAGCGTGCGCCCTCACAAATTGGGGGCTAGCAAACGCTGCAACAGCGCCTCGCTTAAACCGCGCCGCCGTGCCTGGTCTTTGAGCTGGTCTTCGCCAATCTTGCCCACGTTGAAGTAGGTGCTTTGCGGGTGCGCCAGGTAAAAGCCGCTGACGCTGGCCGCAGGCGTCATGGCCATGCTCTCGGTCAGGCCCATGCCGATCTCGCCGCATTGCAACAGCTCAAACATCGCCGCTTTGACGCTGTGGTCCGGGCAGGCTGGGTAGCCGGGCGCGGGGCGGATGCCTTGGTATTTCTCGGCAATGAGCGCTTCAGGCGTCAGGGCCTCATGCGCCGCGTAACCCCACAGATCGGTGCGCACACGGTGGTGCAGGCACTCGGCAAAGGCCTCGGCCAGCCGGTCGGCCAGGGCCTTGAGCATGATGGCGGAGTAGTCGTCATGGTCGGCTAAAAACTGTTGCTCTTTTTTCTCGGTGCCGATGCCTGCCGTCACGGCAAACACGCCCACGTAGTCTTTTATGACACCATTTTCAATGCCATTTTGGCCTGGGAGCCTTTCAAAACCTGCGTGAACAGCTATGTTTTTAGGAGCAACAAAGTCGGCCAGGCAGCGGCTGGGCCGCATCACACCGTCAATCACCTGTTTCTCAGTCTGCTGGCGCAAGCCGTGCCAGGTCAGCGCGACCTGCGTGCGGCTTTCGTCGGTGTAGATCTCAATGTCGTCATCGTTCACGCTATTGGCCGGGTACAGGCCCAGTACGGCACTGGCGGTGAGCCAGCGGCCTTCGATGAGGCGCTTGAGCATGGCCTGGCCGTCGGCCAACACGCGCACCGCCTCGGCCCCCACCACCTCATCTTTCAAAATCGCGGGGAAGGGCCCGGCCAAGTCCCAGGTCTGGAAGAACGGGCCCCAGTCGATGAATTTGGCCAGCTCGGCCAGGTCAAAGTTTTTAAAGATGCGACGGCCGATGAACTTGGGCTTGGGTGGCTGATAGCCTTGCCAAGCCATTGCCGTTCGGGCTGAGCCTGTCGAAGCCTTGGGCCCTTCGACAAGCTCAGGGTGAACGGGGGTAGGTAGCCACTTGTTGGCCCGCGCTTTGGCCAGCGGCCACAGCGGCGTTTGTTTCTTGTTGGCGTGCTGCTGGCGCACGCGTTCGTAGTCGGCATTGAGCTCGGCGATGTAGCTCGGGGCCTTGTCCCCCAGCAATGAAGCAGTTACGCTCACGCTGCGCGAGGCGTCGGGCACGTACACCACCGGGCCTTCGTAATGCGGCGCAATCTTGACGGCGGTGTGCACACGGCTGGTGGTGGCTCCGCCGATGAGCAGGGGGATTTTGCGCAGCCGGAAGTGGTCGTCCTTTTGCATCTCGGCCGCCACGTATTGCATTTCTTCCAGACTCGGGGTGATCAGGCCCGACAGGCCCACGATGTCCACACCCTCGACCTTGGCGCGCGCCAAAATTTCATGGCAGGGCACCATCACGCCCAGGTTGATGACTTCAAAGTTGTTGCACTGAAGCACCACGGTCACGATGTTTTTTCCGATGTCGTGCACATCGCCTTTGACCGTGGCAATGATGATCTTGCCCTTGGTACGCACGTCGCGCCCGGCGGCTTCGTCCAAGCGCTTTTCTTCCTCGATATAGGGAATCAAATGCGCCACCGCCTGCTTCATCACGCGCGCACTCTTGACCACCTGCGGCAAAAACATCTTGCCCTGGCCGAACAGGTCACCCACGATGTTCATGCCGTCCATCAGCGGGCCTTCGATCACATGCAGCGGGCGCCCCCCCTTGGCCAGGATTTCCTGGTACACCTCTTCGGTGTCCACCGTAATGAAGTCAGTGATGCCATGCACCAACGCGTGGCTCAGGCGCTGCGCCACCGTCACCGGGTGCTCAGGCGTGCCGCGCCAGTCCAGGCGGCGGCTCTCGTCCTTGGCCGCGCCTTTGGCGTTCTCGGCAATTTCCACCAAGCGCTCACCGGCATCGGGGCGGCGGTTCAGCACCACGTCTTCCACCCGCTCGCGCAGCGTGGGCTCCAGATCGTCATACACCCCGACCATGCCCGCGTTGACAATGCCCATGTCCATGCCCGCTTGGATGGCGTGGTACAGGAACACGGTGTGAACCGCCTCGCGCACCGGGTCGTTGCCCCGAAAGCTGAAGGACACGTTGGACACGCCGCCCGAGACCTTGGCACCGGGCAAATTGGCTTTGATCCAGCGCGTGGCCTCGATGAAATCGACCGCGTAATTGTTGTGCTCTTCAATGCCGGTGGCGATGGCAAAGATATTGGGGTCGAAGATGATGTCCTCGGGTGGGAAATCGACCTCGTCCACCAGAATGCGGTAAGCGCGTTCGCAAATCTCGGTCTTGCGCGCATAGGTGTCGGCCTGGCCCTTTTCATCAAACGCCATCACCACCGCCGCCGCGCCATAGCGGCGCAGCAACTTGGCCTGGTGCTTGAACGCCTCCACACCTTCCTTCATGCTGATGGAGTTGACGATGCCCTTGCCCTGGATGCAGCGCAAGCCCGCCTCGATCACGCTCCACTTGGAGCTGTCGATCATGATGGGCACGCGCGCGATGTCGGGCTCGGACGCAATCAGGTTGAGAAAGCGCACCATCGCGGCCTGGCTGTCCAGCATGGCCTCGTCCATGTTGATGTC
>JANPNG010000083.1:0-11983 GCA_031427355.1 Hylemonella sp. | reverse complement strand
TCCTTCATGACGGGTTCGTGCAGCGTGCCTTTGGCCACGGCCACCACGGTGTCGGCTTTGTCGATGTCGCCCCAGTCTTTGATGCGGCGGTTGGTTTTGGAGGTGATGGCAAAAATATCGCTGGCCAGGTGCGGCTGGGTGAAGCGCAGTTTGGCCTGGCGGGTGGGGGTGATGCCGATGGCAAACATGGCCACGTCGCAGCGGTCTTGCGCCACGTCGTCCACCAGCTTGGCAAACGAGCTGTCGACAAACTCGACCTTGGCGCCCAAGTCTTGGCCCAGTGCCTGGGCCATGTCGATGTCGATGCCAGTGAGTTGGTGGGTTTTGGGGTTGCGAAAGGTGATGCCGTAGTAGTCAGGCCAGATGCACACACGCACCGTCTGCGTGGTTTTGATCCGCTCCAGGGCGCTGAACACCGCGACCAGGTCGGGCTGGGCGGCCAGTTCTTTCAGGTTGACCAGGGAGCGCGCCGGCAGACTCTTGTTGTCGCGCGCTATCAGTTTCAGCGGCCGCCCGCCGAGCACGCCGCCGGCCTGGTTGACCTCCTCCATGGCGATCAGCATGCCCATGCGAATGGCCTGGGCCGAGGTGCTGCCGGTATACGTGAGTTCGGCGTCGAGACCGACATAGACCGGTTTCTTCTCTGCTGCGGCGGGTCCGGCGGCGGCGAGCAGCAGAAGGAAGGGCAGGAGGTATCGGGACACAAGGCGGATCGGGAACATCGGTATGACCTTTCGATGAATGAACGGGTAAGGGCGGGCTTGTTAATCAGTAGTTCGAGCATTTGGCAAGGACTCCGCCTGCCCTTGCATCGTGATATAGACGGAAATGCGTAGCTGTCCAGGTGGTGCTTGAGCCGTTTTGCCAGGCGGCTGGTGATCAACGGTTTTTTGGCCGGGGACATGCTGATGCCCGCGATGCGACAAATCAGCGCGCTGAACTGATTGAATTCCTTTCGTCTTGTCGATGGTGTCAACAATGTTGTGCAGCACCAGGCTCCTTAAGTTCGACACTTCCCACCCGATTCCAAGCACTCCGGCGCGCCACCGATGAATCAAATCAATGACTTGCGATTTGAGGGTGCCATAGAGGGACAACTGCGCTTGCAGCTTCGAAGCCTTGACCTGCAAGGGCTGTTTTTCAATAGCCACCAGCTGGCTCACGATGCTGTTGACATCGAGTCCGCTGCCGATACCGGGTGATGAGATTGCCACATGAGCCTCCTATCGACTGTTTATACGCCCCGCCTGCCGTATTGAAAGCGCGAAAAAGCGGCGTTGGCTCCTGCCAATCTCCGCTCTCTCAAAGCTCAACCGCTGAGCTTCATCAGTGTTGCCGTGTCTTAACGCAACAGGGCCAGCACGCCCTGCGGTCCCTGGTTGGCTTGCGCCCACCATGGCCGTGCCTGCCTGTTGCAGTACTCGGCCAGCTCGATCAAGAGCGGAACGCCCGCAGGCGTGCGAGCGGCGCGGTCCACCGCGATCACCGGGTTGTCGGCATTCACCAGCAGCTTGGCCGCTTCTTTAACGGCCCCGCTGTCGCCCTGCGGCGGTGAGGTGGGCACGTAGCGCGGTATGAGGGCATCTTGCCCGCGTGAGCGTGCATGGGTGCCATTTGCAAGGCGGCGTCCAGCGAGATCGCCACCGGGCCATAGGGCGGCGTCATGGCGATTTTGTAGGCGCGAATGAAGGACTGGGAGAAGTGCTGTAGCGAGACCGGCGTGTCGTCCCACTTGGTGTAATCGGGCACCATGGCGTTGATGTCTTGCGCGGCATGGAAGGTGGGCACACCGGGCGGGCGGTAGGCGGCATCTAGGTCGTTGCCGCCGACCACGATCATAGGCAACCCGGTCGCACTAGTCGTTGTAGATGCCCATGGAGGCGTGCTGCAAGCCCACCGTGCCATGGCACAGCGTTAGCAGCGGCTTGCCGGAGGCCTTGAAGTAGCCATGTGCCATGCCCACTGCGGACTCTTCGTGCAGGCAGGTTAAAAACTCGGGCATCTTGTTGCCGCCGTAGTCGATCAGCGACTCATGCAAAGCGCGAAAGCTGGAGGCGCAGTTGGAGGGCAGGTACTTGATGTTGAGTGACTTGATCACATCGACCATGTAGTCCGAGCCGGGTATGCCTTGGGCGTGGCCCAAGTCCGGGGGCACGCCGGTCTCGGTGGCTGCGCTGGATGCCACAACGCTGCCCAAAAAACCTCGACGCCCTAAGGGTGAGGTGACCTTCTCGTTTGCCATGATTCACTCCTGGTGATTTGCGGGTCAGACCGAGGCAAATCCTAAGCGAAAGGGGGGTAAAAAGGTCTAGGGAATATCCCGCGTTTGTTACTTCACGGTTTGCAGAAATTCCAATACGGCGGCGTGAAACTTCTCGGGCACTTCCATGTGCGGCACATGCCCCACGCCTTCAAACGCCACCAGCTTGGCGCCGGGGATCATTTGCTGCGCGGCCTTGCCCAGCGCTGGGAAGTTGCCCAGGGGCTTAACCACCTCGGGTGGCGCAAAGCGGCGTCCAGTTGGGGAAGTAGCTCTTGAGGAAGTTGCGGTAGCTGGTGGGCGTTTGTGCCATTTCCAGCTTGACCAGGTTGTCGGTGGCTTGCGGGGGAATGCTGAGTTTGTAGTCTTCCAGGCCCAGTGGGTTCTCTAGCACCAGCGCGGTCACGCGCTCGGGGTTGCGCCGCGCAAAATGCACGCCCAGCATGCCGCCCATGCTGTTGGCGATGACCGCTATCTTTTCAACTTTGAGGTGATCCAGCAAGCGCGTGGTGTTGGCTGCCAGCAGCTCAAAGGTGTAGCGCATCTCGGGTTTGGATGATTTGCCAAAACCGATCTGGTCTGGCGCAATCACGCGGTACCCCTGCGCCGAGAGCGCCTTCAGGGTGTTGGCTCAGTAGTCGCTGCCAAAATTTTTGCCATGAAACAGCAGCGCAGTTTTGCCGTTGGGGTTGGCGGGCTGCACGTCCATGTACATCATGCGCACCGGCTGGCCTTGCAGCTCAAACTGCAAGGTCTGTAGCGGGTAGGGGTAAGCCCAGCCCTCCATGGCCACGCCCAGTGCGTCGCTATCGGCGTAGTTGGGTGCGGCAGGGCTTGCGGTCGAGGTGATGGGCGCGGTAGGTGCTTGCGCCATGGCGCTGGCGCAAGCCAACAGCAGGCTGGCCGCAGCAGGTGCGGCGCGCAGAAAAATGGTGTTCATCAGGGAGTTTGGGGCTGGGTTGACGGATCGGTCACACGCCGCGCACCGTCAAAACGGCGGCTCCAGTAGCTCAGGCGCATGTCTTCAACCCGCACTTCTGAACCTGGCTTGGGCGAGTGGATGAATTTGTCGTCACCCACATAAATGCCGACGTGGCTGAAAGCACGTTTCATGGTGTTGAAGAACACCAGATCACCGGGCACTAGCTCGGTGCGGTCGATGGTTTGTGTGGCGGCGGCTTGCTGCTCGGCACGGCGGGGCAAAACCAAGCCCACAGTTTGCTCGTACATGGCGCGCACAAAACCGCTACAGTCAAAGCCAGATTCAAAGCTGTTGCCACCCCGCCGATAGGGCACACCCAGCGCCCCCATGGCAGACACCACCAGCTCAGACGCCTTATTGCCCACGGTTTGAGTGACCTGCGCGAGCTTGCCCAGCAGGCCTTTGTCGGCCAGCAAACGCTCCATCTCATCGGCCTGATCTGCCGGGGTGGCGTGCACGCTGGCAGCGAAAAGCAGGCTAATGATGAGGGCTGTGGTGCGCATGACGGGTAGGATAGCGGCTTGCAAAGCGCGATGTCAAGTTAAAGTTTTTTCGTGAAATACTTTGCAACATATTGATTCATATTAATTTTCTCAAAGGCTACGATGTTCAAAGCACTGCTTCTAGACAATTCCGACGGCTTTTCGGCCTCCATCCAAGAGATCGACGAGGCCCGTTTGCCGCCCGGCGATGTTACTGTGGCCGTGGCTTACTCCACCCTCAATTACAAAGACGGCCTGGCCATCACCAACAAAGGCCCGGTGGTGCGCCACTGGCCCATGGTAGCTGGCATTGACGGCGCAGGCACGGTGATCGAGTCCAGCCACCCCGGCTGGAAGGCGGGCGATGCCTTTGTGCACAACGGCTGGGGCGTGGGCGAAACCCATTGGGGCTGCCTGGCCGAGAAGGCCCGCCTCAAAGGTGACTGGCTGGTGCGCCTGCCGCAGGCCTTTACCGCTCGCCAGGCCATGGCCATCGGCACGGCGGGCTACACCGCCATGCTGTGCGTGTTGGCGCTGGAAGACCACGGCGTCAAGCCGGATGCGGGCGAGGTGCTGGTGACCGGCGCCACCGGCGGCGTGGGCAGCGTGGCTGTGGCACTCTTGGGCAAGCTGGGCTACACCGTGGTGGCCGCCACCGGCAAGGCCAGTGAAGAGGCCTACCTCAAGTCGCTCGGGGCCAGCGCCGTGATGGACCGCGCGGCCTTGGTCCAACCCGGCAAGCCCTTCCAAAAAGAACGCTGGGCCGCCGTGGTGGACGCGGTTGGCTCGCACACGCTGGCCAATGCCCTGGCGCAAACGCGCTACGGCGGCGTGGTGGCCGCCTGCGGGCTGGCGCAAGGCATGGACTTGCCCACCACCGTCATGCCATTCATCTTGCGCGGCGTCACACTCGCAGGCGTGGATTCGGTGATGGCCCCGCTAGCCAAACGCCAGCGCGCCTGGGACCGCCTAGCCCGAGACTTGGACTTGAGCTTGCTGGAAAGCATCATTGAAGAAGTACCCCTGCAAGCCGCTATCGCGAAAGCCCAGCAACTCATGGACGGCCAAGTGCGTGGCCGGGTGCTGGTGCGTATTGCTCCTTAACATTGACTGGACACCCCATGCTGCTAGACGCCGAAGACTCCCAACTCATCCTGGTGGATTACCAAACCAAACTCATGCCCGCCCTGCATGAGGGCTCCGCCGTGCTGGCCAACGCCCTGCGCCTAGCCAAGCTGGCCAAGCTCATGCACGTGCCGCTTTGGGCCACCGAAGAAAACCCCTCCAGCCTCGGCCCTAACATGCCGGAGTTGGTCGCCTTGATTCAGCAAGCAGGCGGCAAAACCCTGGCCAAGATGCAGTTCAGCGCCGTGGAGGAGGGCCTAGGCGAATGGCTGCGCCCGCCAGCCCCCGCCTCGGCCCCCAAAGGCAACGCCCGCAGCCTGCCCAAGCACCTGCAAAAACCGCAAGTCAACGAAACCGGCTTACGCAACACCCTCGTCATCGCCGGTTGCGAGGCCCATGTCTGCCTGTTGCAAACCGCGCTCGACCTGCTGGAAGACGAATTTGACGTCTGGGTCGTCACCGACGCCTGCACCTCCCGCACCGAACGCAACCGCGACGCCGCCTTCGACCGCCTGGCCGGTGCGGGCGCTGAGCTGGTAACCACAGAGATGGTCGCCTTTGAGTGGCTGCGCTCGGCGGAGCACCCGGCGTTCAAGGATGTGCTGTCTTTGTTGAAGTAGGATTTTGACTTGTATTTTTAGATGAAAATACGCCTAAAACCCTTTAAGCACTAGTGTGAGCAGCTATTGAAAATATAGCAAATTAAACCTTCAGCGTAGTGCTAACAAATGAAAAATATTGAACTCCTCGATACCGAACACGACACCCACGAGCTGGTCGTTGTCGCATTCGATTTGTGTTCGTCTTCAAAATTAATTGAGGATCTCACTCGGACCAAGACGCTTGTTGCCTATGACCGCATGTTGACAAGTATTCATCAGTGGCTTTGCAGCAATGCGATGCAGTCAAATTACGTGGCGTACAAATTCACTGGCGATGGCTGGATACTGCTCTTTCCTGTCTCAAAAATGGATGGCCCCAGTCTGATGCGCTTCCTTGTTGCTCTGTCAAAGCAGCACAGTGCGCTGCACAAAAAGTTTGTTGATAGCCATCTTGAGTCGATCCCGTCTTCGATTGGTCTGACGTTTGGCGTCGAAATGGGCACGCTTCGAAAAGTGCGTTTTGGAAATGAGATCGAGTTCGTCGGTCGAGCGCTCAACGTGGCTTGTCGATTGCAGGCCGCCGTACAAAACAAAGGCCCGGAACTGGACTACCGGTGTTTGTTTTCCCGCAAGGTATTTAATACCTACCTCGAAAAACTCAAAGAGTTTCAATTCTTTGACGTGGAGCGCACGCTTCGCAACATCAGTGGCGGCGAACGGTATCGTTGCGTAAAGACCGATCTGACGCAATATGTCAAGTCGGCTTGACGAAACACGCCACGGGCGGCATTGCGCTGGCGCGTGGCGTGTTTCAGCAGCCTGCTAGGGCTGAGGCTTGTTGCAAGCGCCGTACCTTTTTAAGTATCAGTTATGTCGCCGATTGAGGCATGACGCTTGAAACTTCGGCTCAGGGGCGATGGACTGACCTGTTTTTTATAGCCATCGCCGCCTGCCTCACCAGCTCCGGCCCCTGGTAAATCAGCCCGGTGTAAATCTGCACCACGTCGGCCCCAGCGTCGATTTTGCTCACGGCGTCTTGCGCGCTCAAGATGCCGCCTACGCCGATGATGGGGTAGGCCTTGCCGAGTGCCGCTCGGAGTTGGCGGATGACGCGGTTGCTTGATTCAAGCACTGGCGCGCCGGACAGGCCGCCCGCTTCATCCGCGTGTGGCAGGCCTTGCACGGCCTCGCGACTCAGCGTGGTGTTGGTGGCGATCACGCCGTCCATGCCGTGGCGCTTGAGGGTGGCGGCAATCACGTCGATTTGCGCTTCATCCAGGTCGGGGGCGATCTTGACGAAGAGGGGCACGCGCTTGCCTTGTTGCTGGCTCAAGGCCTCGCGCCGCTGCGCGATGGCACCCAGCAGGGCGTCCAGCGCTTCATCGCTTTGCAGGGCGCGCAGGTTTTTGGTGTTGGGGCTGGAGATGTTGATGGTGACGTAGTCGGCGTGGGGATAGACGCCGTTCAGGCCCAGCAAATAATCATCGGTGGCGCGTTCGATGGGCGTGGCGGCGTTTTTGCCGATGTTCAAACCCAGCAGCATGGGTTGGCCCTGCGTTTGCTTGCGAAACGTGGCGCGCTGAACGTTGGCGATGAAGGCGTCCAGCCCGTCGTTGTTGAATCCCAGGCGGTTGATGAGCGCGTTGGCCTGCGGTAGGCGGAACATGCGCGGCTTGGGGTTGCCGGGCTGCGCCAGCGGCGTCACCGTGCCCACCTCGACAAAACCAAAGCCCATGGCCCCCAGGCCGTCGATGCAGTGGGCGTTTTTGTCGAGGCCTGCGGCCAGGCCCACGCGGTTGGGGAACTTCAGGCCTACCAGTGTGATGGGGTCATCCACCCGGCCATTGCAGTAGGCCCAGGTCAGCGGCGTGCCCTGCGCTTTGGCCAGCAGGTTGATGGTGAGGTCGTGAGCGGCCTCAGGGTCGAGGCTGAATAAAAAGGGGCGGGCGAGGGCGTAGGGGATGAGGGACATGTGAGGTTTCCTGTAAGCGGGCAATTTTCTCAGATCGGAAGGCGTGGGTTTGTGCGTCCCCGCCCATGGCGCTGCTTGAGTGGAAATTAGACGCACAACCCTAAGTTGAATTTGAAATGTGACGCTTGATTAATGGGAGATTTTTGTGAAAACACTTACTGAAGTGGACCCCAGAGTCAGTTTGCCCAAACGGACTATCTCATCAAAGTTCAGGCCAAGCAGTTTTTTGAATTTCTCGCGCAGATGCAAGCGGCTCGCCGTGGGGTTATTGAAGCCCAGGATTGACATGAAGATGGGACTCAATTCTCGGCATAGGCGGCATTGGATAATTGCCCGATCATTCCCCTATTCATTCAACTTCACACAAGCTCTAGGACTCTCATGCTCACACAAGACGAACTCAAAACCCAAGTTGGCCAAGCGGCCCTGAAATACGTGGTACCCGGTGAAATCGTCGGGGTTGGCACTGGCTCCACGGTCAATAAGTTTATTGATGCATTGGCCAGCATGAAGGGGCAGATCAAGGGGGCTGTGTCCAGCTCGGTGGCCAGCACCGAGCGCTTGTTGGCGCTGGGCATCCCCGTGTTTGACGCCAATGAGGTGGACGCACTTTCTGTGTACATCGACGGTGCGGACGAGATTGACGGCCACGGCTATATGGTTAAAGGCGGTGGCGCGGCGCTGACGCGCGAGAAGATTGTGGCGGCCTTGTCGCGCCAATTTGTCTGCATTGCCGATGAGTCCAAGCGGGTGCAGACGCTGGGTCAATTCCCTCTGCCCGTGGAGGTGATCCCAATGGCGGCTCAGCGTGTGGCGCGACAGTTTGCCGCCTTGGGTGGTGTGAGCAAGCTGCGCCTGAAAAACGGCCAGCCTTTCGTGACCGATAACGGCCAGCACATTCTGGATGTGACGGGCTTGCAGATTGCAGACCCGTTGGCCTTTGAATCCGAAGTGAACCAGTGGCCTGGCGTGGTGACGGTGGGCGTCTTCGCGCACCAGCGAGCGCAGGTGTGCTTGCTGGGTACGCCGCAGGGCGTGGTGACGCTGACGTACTGAACGCCGAGCGACCGAGGCTAGAAGCGGATGCCTGCCGGGTTGTCTAGTGTTCGGTCTGGTGGGGGCGGGGCCAGCGCGGGTTCTGCTGCATTGGCTGGCGCTGCAGGCACAGGCTTGGCAACAGGCGCCAGTGGGCTGGGGGTCGGGTTGCGGTAGCTGGCCGACAGCATGGAGGTTTGTGGGTAGCCTGCTGCGTCCAGAAACTGGGCCCACTCGCCGGGTTGAAAACCTTTGAGGCGTTGGCCCCCAATGGTCATGAACGGCAGCGTGGTTTCACCGCTGAGTTTCTGGAGGGCTTCGGCGTCTTGCGAGGTGGTGACGGTGCGCTCGCTGAAGGGGATGCCGCGACTCGTCAGCAAAGCCCGGCCATTGTTGCAGGGTTCGCAGCCATCGCCGCTGTAGAGCGTGACTGGGTAGCGGCTCACGATTTGGCGCAGCTCAAAGGGCAACTCGGCCCCGGCCACCGCACCGGCACGGCCTGAGGCGTCGAGCTTGGTGGCTTTGTCGGAAGCGGCAGGCGGTTTGTCGGAGAAGGTGACGCGACCGTCCGGGCCAACAATGCGAAAGACGGCTTGAGCCTGCGCCTGGGGTGCTGCTGCCCATGTCAGGAGTGTGATCAGCGTTGTCAACGCTGTGGTTGCGGTCCAAACGGATGCTTTCATTTTGCCTCGCCTTTCATCTCTTAAACAGATGCCATGCCCTGGTGCCGCAACAAGGCGTCCAGACTGGGCTCACGGCCTCGGAAGGCCTTGAATGAGTCAATGGCTGGGCGGCTGCCGCCCGCTTCCAGAATGGCCTGACGGTATTGTCGGCCTGTCTCTACATTGGGTAAGCCGTCGTTACCCACTGTTTCTTCAAAGGCGGCGTAGGCGTCGGCGCTGAGCACCTCGGCCCATTTGTAGCTGTAGTAGCCGGCCGCGTAGCCGCCTGAAAAAATGTGGCTGAAGGTGTGCGCGGTGCGGCTCCAGGCTGGGGGCTGCAGCACGGCCACTTCGGCACGCACCAGGTCCAGCAGGGGCATGATGTCTTGGCCGGGCGGGTGCTCGGTGTGCAGCAGCATGTCGAAGAGCGAAAACTCGATCTGGCGCAGGGTCTGCATGCCGCTCTGGAAGTTTTTGGCGGCCAACATTTTGTCGAACAGAGCGCGCGGCAGGGGTTCGCCCGTTTGCACATGGGCGGTCATGGGCTCAAGCACGCTCCAGTCCCAGCAGAAGTTTTCCATGAACTGGCTGGGCAACTCCACCGCGTCCCACTCCACACCGCTGATGCCCGAGACCGCATGCTCTTCCACCTGGGTGAGCATGTGGTGCAGGCCGTGGCCGAACTCGTGAAAGAGGGTGATCACGTCGTCGTGCATCAGCAAGGCGGGTTGGCCGTTCACGCCTTCGGCAAAGTTGCACACCAGGTGCGCCACCGGCGTTTGCAAGCGTCCCGTGTCGGGGCGCAACCAGCGCGAGCGCACGCCGTCCATCCAGGCGCCACCACGTTTGCCGGTACGGGCGGGTTGATCCAGGTAGAACTGGCCAATCAACAGACCCGCACGTTCGATGCGGTAGAACTCAACCGCCGGGTGCCATACGGGGGCGGTGTCGCGGCGGATGGAGACTTCAAACAGTGTCTCGACAATTTTGAACAAGCCTGCCAGCACGCGCGGTGCGGTGAAATACTGCTTGACCTCTTGCTCGCTGAAGGCGTAGCGCGCTTCCTTGAGTCGTTCGCTGATGAAGGGCCAGTCCCAGGCCTGTGGATCTTTGAGGCCTAGTTGTGTAGCAGCAAAGTCACGCAAATCGGCCACGTCTTGCTGTGCGTAGGGGCGCGCCTTGCGGGCCAGGTCACGCAGGAAGCTCACCACCTGTTGGGGTGACTCGGCCATCTTGGGCACGACCGAGACTTCGCCAAAGTTCACATAGCCCAAGAGTCGAGCTTCTTCCTGGCGCAGGGCGAGGATCTGGCCGATCAACGCGCCGTTGTCGAACTTCACTGCGTCGCCTTCGGCCTGGTCCGAGCCGCGCGTCACGTAAGCCCGGTAGAGCGTGTGGCGCAGCGCACTGCTCTTGGCTGACTGCATCACGGGCAGGTAGCAGGGCATCTTGAGCGTGAGTTTGTAGCCGTCCTTGCCCTGGGCTTGGGCGGCGGTCAGCGCGGCTTGCTTGACGTCGTCGGGCACGCCATCCAGTTCGGCTTCACTGGCGTAGTAGGCGTAGGCGTCGGTGGCATCCAGCGCGTTTTCGCTGAACTTTTGGCTCAGGCTGGCTTGCTGTTCCTGGATGTGCGCAAAGCGCTCTTTGGCCGCGTCTTGCAGTTCGGCCCCGCCCAGCACAAAGTCGCGCAGGGCGTTTTTGTGCGCCTGGCGCTGCTCGGCATTCAGGTTCACGGGGTCAATGGCTTTGTACTTGGCGTACAGGCGCTCGTCCGCGCCCAGGCGGGTCCAGAACTCGGTGACACGGGGCAGAGCCTCGTTGTAGGCGGCGCGCAGCTCGGGCGTGTCGGCCACGTTGTTGAGGTGGCTGACTGCGCCCCAGGCATGGCCGAGCTGCTCGGTGCTGACGTCTAGCACCTGGGCAATGGCCGTCCACTCGGCGGGAAAGTCTGGCGCGGTCACGGTCTCCAGCGCCGTGTTGGCCGAGTCCAGCAGCGTGGCGATGGCTGGGGCCACATGGGCCGGGATGATTTGATCGAACAGCGTCAGGTCAGTGAAGTCGAGCAGCGGGTTGGTGTCAACGGTGCTCATAACGCAGCCTTCGCATGAGCCACGCGCTCGGCGGCTTCCAGTGTGTTGACCAGCAGCATGGTGATGGTCATGGGGCCGACGCCGCCGGGCACGGGGGTGATGAAGCCAGCCACCTCGCGCACACCTGCAAAGTCCACATCACCGCAGAGTTTGCCTTCATCGTTGCGGTTCATGCCCACGTCAATGACGACTGCGCCAGGCTTGACCATGTCGGCCGTCAACACGTTGCGCTTGCCCACGGCGACCACGACCACATCGGCTTGCAGCGTCATGGCCTTCAAATTGGCGGTGGCACTGTGGCAGACCGTGACGGTCGCATTTTTTTGCAGCAGCATCAGCGCCACAGGCTTGCCCACGATGTTGGAGCGGCCAATCACCACGGCGTGTTTGCCCTTGAGCTCGTAGTGGATGGATTCCAGCAGCTTCATGCAGCCGTAAGGCGTGCAGGGCCAAAAGCCGGGTTGCCCGACCATAAGCGCGCCCGCGTTGGCCACGTGAAAGCCGTCCACGTCTTTGGCGGGCGAAATGGCCTCTAGCACCTTGTGCGCGTCGATGTGCTCAGGCAGCGGCAACTGCACCAAGATGCCGTGGATGCTGGGGTCGTGGTTGAGCGCCTCAATGCGGGCCAGCAACTCGGTTTCGCCCATGCTGTCGGGGTATTTTTCCAGTACGGAATGCAGGCCGGTATCGGCGCAAGCCTTGACCTTGTTGCGCACGTAAACCTGAGACGCCGGACTGTCGCCCACCAAGATGACAGCCAGGCCAGGCGTGAT
>JANPNG010000082.1:0-2175 GCA_031427355.1 Hylemonella sp. | reverse complement strand
GCTTGGTACTGCATGCGGGCGTTTTGCTCCAGGTACACGCTGCGGCCCACCGCAATCTGCAAGCTCTCACCCACCACCACTGCACCGTGGCCGCGCATCAAAGCTGCAGGGTGACCACCCAATTTTTTCGCCAGTGAGGCGCCGAGGTAGGTGTCACGCACTAGCATGTCGCTGCCCGGCAAAGCGTCGCGGATTTCCCAGTTCGGCACGCCCAAACCAATGAAGGCCGACATGTGAAAGATGGGCCGAAGCGAGGTGTTGGTGCAGCAAAACGGAATGACCGAGGGCGAGTGGTTGTGCACCACAGCCATCACTTCGGGGCGCACCTTGTACACCTCGCCGTGGATGAAGCGCTCGTTCACCGGGTGACGGCCTTGCGCGTCGATGGGTTGGCTCTCCATGTCGAATTCCATCATGTCGGACTCGATCACCAACTCAGGTGGTGCTGAACGCGCCATCCAAAAACGATTCGGGTTGACAGGACAGCGCACGCTGATATGCCCATAGGCGTCAATGATGCCGTGCTCGGCCAACAGGCGGTAGGCGACCACCAGGTCTTGAAACAGGCTGGCGTGGGTTTGGGTCATAGAAGTCTCCTGAAAAATGAAATTATTGAACGCCCCGGTGCTTGGGGTAAGTGGCTCCGCGGCTGTCCCCCGCCCTTCGGGCTCCTCCTTGATGTCGCTACGCCACTCACCCCAAGCGCCGAGGCAGCGAGCAGGGCTGGTGCGCAACGGTTGAACACCCGACACGTTCGCAAGATCAGGTCGGTGGCGCACTCAGCGCAGCGGCATAAAGGAGGAGCAGACGGCCCTAGGCCGTCGCGGAGGACCGCCGTGGGGCTGAGTGCGCCACCGACCTGATCCAGCGAAGAAGAAGCCAGTGACGAGATGAACGAGAGATCGTTTGTCATCATTTGGAGAAACGTCAAGTACCTAGTTGCCGAACACCTCTGCATGTCGGAAATTTTGAGCACCCCCAGAATTCACCACCAACATTGCCGCCCTTGTGAGCAGTACGTTTGACCATGCTGGAAACACACTGAGGGCAAGTTGGCTCAATTGCAGTTTTGGTTTGCGGCTTTTCGCTGAGCTGTTTAGCACTAGCGGTTAGTGATTGTTTGGCCAGCTTAATCATGGCAAAAAGCTTGGGGCCGTCAACCAATTGCATATTGCGGCCCTCTGCAAACTCTTTGGCATCGCCAGTGAACCGGCCAGACGTAACCACAAAACCACCTGTAGCACCCTTAGCAGCCATCACGCCATACAGTTCACGCACCACGTCCACGCCGACTTTGTAGGCTTTCCACTGCTTGCATTGAACAAGAAACTTTTCACTGCCCTTGGTCAAAACCAAGTCAATGCCTCCATCGGCTCCGCCACCGCCAGTTTCGGTGACGCAGTAGCCCTGCAATCTGTACGCTTCGCCAACAAGCACTTCAAACTCACGCCACGACATGCCATCCAAAGCATTGGCACTCTGGGCTTGCGCAACATCCGTTACCAAAGCAGTGCGCTGTGTGCGTCGAAAGTACGACATCGCAGCGCCAGTCAAACCGATAAGCGGCACAAGATACTGCCCAATCGAAGCAAAGCTTGCGAATACTGTCTGCGTAATGATGCTACCGACTTGTACTGGCTGAACAGCCGTTACCAGAACTGGTTCAGCCATGCGGTGCAGTAGTACATATCCAACAACCGAGATTGCGACACCTGCCCACCATGGCAGCAAAGACACCAAATCGAGCATATCCTCTAAGGGACTTGTCTTACGTTTTCTAGTCATCGAAATCTCCCTATCTTTATTTTTAATTACTCAACCACGATCTTGCCGCGCGCCACCACCGGCGACCACAGCTTGATCTCTTTGCGCAGCAGCGCATCAAAACGCTCGGGCTTGCCGCCTGCCGGATCCACGCTTTGCTTGGCCATGGCTTCTTTCACCTCGGGCAGCATGAGCAGTTGGTTGATTTCGGCGTTCATCTTGGTCACGATGGCGGGTGGTGTTCCCGCTGGGGCCAGCATGCCGTACCAGGTCTCGACCAGCATATTGGGGTAGCCCGACTCAACGAAGGTCGGCACTTGCGCAAAGGCTGGCACACGCTCAGGCCCCATCACCGCTAGGATGCGCAACTTGCCGCTTTGCGCCAACACCGAGGCGCTTTGCAGCGACACC
>JANPNG010000081.1:0-4354 GCA_031427355.1 Hylemonella sp. | reverse complement strand
TGCTCCACCGGGAACATGCGCCCTGACACCATGATGACTGGCGCTGGAACAAGGCCCCCACGCTCCCCCACTTCGTGTGGGTCGCTGCCCCCCGAGGGGGCGTCACCCGGCTTGGGGCGGCCCGGCACCGGGCGTGACGCGAAGTGCTTCGCAAACCGGTCCGCATCAATCGTGGCCGAGGTCACGATGATCTTCAAATCCGGACGGCGTGGCAGGATCTGGCGCAGGTAGCCCAGCAAAAAGTCAATGTTGAGGCTGCGTTCGTGCGCCTCGTCAATGATGATGGTGTCGTAAGCCTTGAGCAGCGGGTCGTTTTGCGTCTCGGCCAACAAGATGCCGTCGGTCATCAGCTTGACCGAGGCATCGCGGGAGAGGCGATCCTGAAAACGTACCTTGTAGCCCACCACATCGCCCAGCGGCGTGTTCAGCTCCTCCGCAATGCGCTTGGCCACACTACTGGCGGCGATGCGCCGGGGCTGGGTGTGGCCGATGAGTTTGCCGCGTTCACCGGGTGGGTAGTTCAGCTTGCCGCGCCCCATGGCCAGGGCGATTTTGGGTAATTGCGTGGTCTTGCCCGAGCCGGTTTCACCGCAGACGATGACCACCTGGTGCGCTGCAATGGCCGCCATGATCTCGTCGCGTTTAGCCGACACCGGCAGCGATTCCGGGAATTCGATTTTCAGGGGAGAGAGGCTCAAGGGGTAACTTCGTAGAGAATCAGCGATTATCCCTGCCCGAATTGATGTTTCTACAAGCCACCACGCATGTCCACCGCTTTTGAATCCACCTTCGTCCCCTGGTTCCGCTCGGTGGCGCCCTACATCCACATGCACCGGGGAAAAACCTTTGTCGTCGGCATTGCGGGCGAGGCCATTGCGGCGGGCAAGTTGCAGCACTTGGCGCAAGACCTGGCGCTGATCCAGAGCATGGGCGTGAAGATTGTGCTGGTGCACGGTTTTCGCCCACAGGTCAACGAGCAGCTTCTGGCCAAGGGCCACACGCCTAAATACTCCCACGGCATCCGCATCACCGATGAAGTGGCGCTGGACTGCGCGCAAGAGGCCGCAGGCCAGTTGCGTTACGAGATCGAGGCGGCGTTTAGCCAGGGCCTGCCCAACACCCCCATGGCGGGTGCCACGGTGCGGGTCATTTCAGGCAACTTCATCACCGCACGGCCTGTGGGCATTCTGGACGGGGTGGACTTCAAACATTCGGGTCTGGTGCGCAAGGTGGACACCGCTGCCATCAAGCACACGCTGGACTTTGGCGCCATGGTGCTGCTCTCGCCCTTTGGCTTCTCCCCCACGGGCGAGGCCTTTAACCTCAATATGGAAGAAGTCGCCACCTCGGTGGCCGTCGCCTTGCAAGCCGATAAGCTGATTTTTCTGACGGAGAGCCCCGGCATCCGCATCCACGCCACGGCCCCCGAAGGTGACGACAACCCCATCGACACTGAGCTACCGCTGGCCGCTGCCGAGAAACTGCTGGCCGAGCTGCCCGCCCCCAAGCTGCCCACCGACACCGCGTTTTACCTGCAACATTGCGTCAAAGCCTGCAAAGCGGGCGTGGAACGCAGCCACATCATCCCGTTTGCCATGGACGGCTCGCTCTTGCTGGAGATTTATGAGCACGACGGCATCGGCACGATGGTGGTGGACGAAAAGCTCGAAGAACTGCGCGAAGCCACGGCCGACGACGTCGGCGGCATCTTGCAACTGATTGAGCCGTTTGAGAAAGACGGCACCCTCGTCAAGCGTGACCGCACCGAGATCGAGCGCGACATCGGCAACTACACCATCCTGGACCACGACGGCGTCATCTTCGCCTGCGCCGCGCTCTACCCCTACCCCGAATCCAAGACGGCTGAGATGGCCGCGCTCACCGTCTCGCCTGACACACAAGGCCAGGGCGACGGCAGCAAGGTGCTCAAACGCATCGAGCAGCGCGCCAAGAGCCTGGGGCTGGAAAGTATCTTCGTGCTCACCACTCGCACCACCCACTGGTTTTTGCGCCGTGGTTTTGTGCAAGCCGACCCGGACAAACTGCCAGAAGCGCGCAAACGCAAATACAACTGGGACCGCAAATCGCAGGTGCTGGTCAAAAAACTTTTTTAACTGGCAATTTCTGGATGTCTTCCTATACTGAGACTCTCCCTTTAGGGTGAACTCATTTTCAGGAGGGCTTCATGCTCAATATTTCCCCCCTCACCACCATCGTGCCTGTTATGGACATGATTCGGGCGCGTGATTTTTACGAGCATAAACTCGGTCTCAAGCTTGAGGGCGCACGCACGGACGGTGGGTTTCTCTTCAGTTGTGGCGGCGGTGCCATGCTGGAGCTTTATCCCAAGCCCGGTGGCACCAAGGCCGAGCACACCATTGCGAGTTTTGAGGTGGACGATATCGAGTCAGAAATCCACGCTCTGGAGGGCCACGGCGTGGTGTTTGAAGACTACAACCTGCCTGACCTCACCACCGTGAATCACATCTGCAAGATCGGCGATGAAAAAGCCGCCTGGTTCAAGGACACAGAAGGCAACTACCTCTGCCTGCACCAAGAGTTGCACTGAGCCCGTCGCGGCCCGCTTTGCGACTCAGGTCTTGGATCAAGGTTTAGCAATGGCCTGCGCGCCCAGCGTGCTGGCGTCCCAGCCGCCGCCCAGCGCTTTGTACAAAGCCACCACCGCCGCCAACTGGACGCGCTGAACATCGATCAGCCCCACCTGCGCTTGTGCCAGATCACGCTGAGCGTTGAGCACCTCCAGGTAGCCGGCATAACCCCCTCTGTAGCGCAAATCGGCCAAACGCAGGGTGGTGCGCAGGGCCTCGATGCGTTGGGCGGTGGTTGACGCAATCTCACGCCCAACGGCGACGTTGTTGAGTGCGTCATGCACGTCTCGAAAAGCGTTTTGCACCACCTGGGTGTACTGGGCCAAGGCCTGCTGCTGGCGGGCGTTGGCGGCAGCCACGACCGCATCCGCCGCACCGGCGCGGAAAATGGGTTGGGTCAAATTGCCGATCAGGTTCCAGACCAGCGAGGCCGGATCGAACAGGTTGACCAGGTCTTGCGATTGCTGCCCGTAACCCGCCGTCAGACTGAGCTTGGGAAAGTAGGCTGCACGGGCTTGGCCGATGTCGGCGTTGGCTGCGATCAGGGCTTGTTCGGCACTCACCACATCGGGTCGCAGGGTGAGCACGTCCGAAGGCAAGTTAGCGGGGATCACTTGCCCCGCGTAGAGCACGCCCACGTCGGCACCGCGACCCAGGACAGGGTGCAGGATGTCCGCCGGTTTGCGCCCTAACAGCAGCGCCAGACTCGACTCGGTGTTGCTGCGGTTTTGCCGGGTTTGTTGCAGGGTGGCTTGCACGCTGAGCGCCTCAGATTCGGCTTGCCTCAAGTCAATTTCACCAATAACACCGGACTGGAATCGAAGTTGCTGCAAGCGCAGGGCTTCCTGCCTTGAGTTCAAAGTTTGCTCGCCCAGCGTCTGCTGTGCGTCCAGGGCACGCAAGGCGAAATAGCTTTGCGCCACATTGGCGTACAGCGTGGTCAGCACCGTGCCACGCGCTGCGGTTTGACCCAGCAAGCGCGCGCGGGCCGCTTCATCGGCGCGCTGGTACTTGCCCCAGAAATCCACTTCATAGCTGGCACTCAGGCCCAGTTGCTGGCTACTGGAGTACGAGCCAATGCTGGGCACAAAGTTGGCGGCATTTTGACTGGTGCGCTGGCGCGTAGAGCCCACGTTCAAGTCCACCGTGGGGTAGAAGTTGGACTGATTTTGATCCAGCACGGCGCGCGCCTCTGCCATGCGGGCGCTGGCCAGGGCGAGGTCTTGGCTGTGGGTGGCGGCCTCTTGCAACAGGGCATCCAACACCGGGTCTTTAAAGCCCTTCCACCAGGCCAGCCAGTTCACATCGGTGGCTTGACCCGGCGCAGCTAGGCTGTTGGGGACGTCCATTGTTGGGCGCTGGTAATCAGGGCCTAATTGGGCCACACCGCACGCAGACAGTGCACAAGCAGCTACCAAAGTCATAGCAAACTGCAAACCCTTCGATAAGCTCAGGGCGAACGGATACTGCTGCATTAACCTCAAATACTATTAATACGATAGCATCAAGCTATACTGGAACAGTTGATTTAGAGTGCGATTTGATGGTTTTAGGTGGTGGCCCAGGTGGTTATTCTGCGGCGTTCAGAGCGGCAGATTTAGGCCTAAAAGTAGTTTTGGTGGAGCGTTACGCCACCATTGGCGGCGTGTGTTTGAACGTGGGTTGCATCCCCTCCAAAGCGCTGTTGCACGTAGCAGCAGTGATGGACGAAGTCTCGCATTTAGGCGATTTGGGCATTGATTTCG
>JANPNG010000080.1:0-2519 GCA_031427355.1 Hylemonella sp. | reverse complement strand
TGCGCAATGGCGTGGCCTGCTTCAAGCGACAAACCCTGGTTGGCATCGGCCGACACCACATCGCCCTGCAACTCAGCGCAGATGGCGCGCACGCGCTTCACATCGTTAGCGGTGTCGCCGGTGGCAACCTTGATCTTCCAGTGGCGGTAACCCTGGCTTCGCAGCGCGCGGGCTTCTTCAATTTCACCGGCCAGATCGCCCGAGGCGAGCATGTGCAGCATCTCCAGTCGGCGGGGTTGCGTCAGTGCTTCGTCGCCCATCAGCAATCGATACAAGGGCAGGCCTTGGGCTTGCGCAAACAAATCCAGCAGCGCCGTTTCATGCGCCGATTTGGCGGACGGGTTGCCGTAGAGCACGCGCTCATACAAGGCGGCAATGTCGGCGGGCTGCTCAATGCGCACGCCCACCAGCTTGGCGGCCAGGTACTCGGTGCTGGCCGCAATGCTGCCCAAGGTTTCGCCCGTCATCAGCGGCGCAGCGCTGGCCTCACCCCAGCCCTCACGGCCTTGCTCGTCCACCAAACGCAGCAGCAGCGTGTGGGCATGGGTGATGGTTTCGCCCGCCATCTTGATGGGCTTGCTCATGGGCACTTCAAGCGGGTAGAGTTGGGCGCAGGTGATCAACATGGTTTTGACTTTTCTTAGGAGATATTGATGATATCGCTACCCAAATGCACATCGCTCACAAGCCCCCTCACCACAAGCTTGGGCGCGGCATTGATCGGCTTGGCCTTGTTCTCACCCGCAGGCAACATGGCGCATGCCGCCTACCCCGACAAGCCCGTTCGCATCGTGATTCCCTTTGCCCCCGGCGGGCCGTCCGATGTGTTGGGCCGCGCCATTGCGCAAAAGCTCAACGTGGCGCTGGGTCAACCCGTGTTGGCCGAGAACAAGCCCGGCGCGGGCACTAACCTGGCGGCTGAATACGTGGCCAAGGCCGCACCCGATGGCTACACCCTGCTCTTGATGATGGTGGGCACACAGGCCATTAACGAGGCCATGTACCCCAAAATGGCCTATAACACGGTGCGTGACTTTGCCCCCATCACGCTCACCGCCGCATCGTCCTTGATTTTGGCCGCGCACCCTAGCGTGCCCGCTAAAAATTTGAAAGAGCTGGTGGCCTTGTCCAAGGCCAATCCGGCCAAGTTCAACTACGGCACGGCCGGTGCGGGCACGCCCCTGCATCTGGGTGGCTTGCTGTTCAACAACTTAGCAGGCACCGATTTTCAACACGTGCCCTACAAAGGCGCAGGGCCCGCCATGAACGACGTGCTGGGCGGCCAGATTCAACTCATCTTGGCGGGCACGCCGTCGGTCTTGGCGCACATCAAATCCGGCAAGTTGAACGCTATGGGCGTGACCAGCCTCAAGCGATCCACCAACGCACCTGAGGTACCCACCATCGCCGAGAGCTACCCCGGCTTTGAAGTCGAGCTGGTCTATGCCCTGGTGGCTCCCGCAGGCACGCCCAAAGACGTGGTGAGCCGACTCAACCAAGAGGTCACCAAACTGCTGCAAGACACTGAGATGCGCGACAAGCTGACCGGCCAGGGCTTTGAGGTGCGCACCAGCACGCCGGAGCAACTGGGCAACTACATCAAGAGTGAAATCACCAAGTGGGCACCGCTGGTGAAAGAGTCGGGCGTGAAGCCTGAGTAAGCCCTTTCCGTGTAGCCCTTTGAGTAACCCTTTGGCGCACTGCCTCTCATCCGCTCGTTAGAATTTGTCATTGATTTTTTTGGACTCTCCCCATGATTGAACTCTCTGAAAAACGCCTGATCGGCCCCGTGATTCGCCTGCACCCGAACGACAACGTCGTCGTGGCGCGGATCGATGTGCCCATTGGCATGAGCTTTGAAACCGACGTGACGGGCGAGCGCATCACCAGCAAAGCGCAGGTGACGGCGGGCTACAAAATCGCCACAAAAAAAATCCTCAAAGGCCAGCCCATCCTTAAATACAACGTCACGGTGGGCTTTGCGCATGTCGATATTGAGCCCGGCACCCTGGTGCACAGCCACAACACCGAGTTCAAAGAGTTCGACCGCGACTACGCCCACGCCAGCGAGTTCAAGCCCGTGGTCATGCTGCCCGAGTCCGAGCGCGCCACCTTTCAGGGTTATGTGCGCGCCAATGGACGCGTGGGCACGCGCAACTTCATCGGCATCTTGTCCACCGTCAATTGCTCGGCCACCGTGGTCAACAAGATTGCCGAGTGGTTCACGCCGGAGCGTCTGGCTGAGTTTCCCAATGTCGATGGTGTGGTCGCCTTCAGCCATTCGATTGGCTGCGGCATGGAAATGTCGGGCGAGCCCATGCAACTCTTGCGCCGCACCATGGCCGGCTATATCCGCCACCCCAATCTGGCCGCCGCCTTGGTGATTGGCCTGGGTTGCGAGCGCAACCAGTTGAAAGGCCTGCTGGAGCAAGAAGAACTGGCCGCCAGCCCGCACCTGCACACCTTCATCATGCAAGAGACCGGCGGCACGCGCGCCACCATTGCGGCAGGCATTGAGG
>JANPNG010000079.1:0-2059 GCA_031427355.1 Hylemonella sp. | reverse complement strand
GCCAGAGAGAGTGCATAGCGATTTTGTGTGGCGGGCCACGGGTAACGTAGCGCCACTTTTTTGGCCAGTTCCAGCTCGCTGGTGGACATGCCTGGCTTTGGAATGATACGTGCGTCCTCCAGCAGGGCACCGAGTTGCGTCAGCAAGTGCACCTGGGGCCGTTCGTAAGCGGTCGGCGTTTGCCCGATTCGCATTGACTCGAAACGTGCCACACGAAAGTCCTCTTCGATGTTCAGGTATTCGACCACTGACCAAAGTCCTAGCACGCTGAGCAGCAGAAGGGCTACAGCGGCGGTTCGAGCCCCAACGTGCAACCATGGCCGAACGCCCGAGGTGGCCTCCAGTGTCCCCAGCAGCAACATGACAGGGACCAGAAAATAGGCATAGGTGAAAGGAAATTCCAGCATGGAATGCACGGCCACCGGCAAGACTGCGGCAAGGCAGTACCAGGGGGTCAACGCCTGCACTGAGCGCACCCGACGCCACAGCCAGACACTGATCAGCAACACCAGGAAAATCGCCATGGGCAATCCCACGCCCAAAGCCAGATCAAGAACGATGTTGTGGCTGTAGGAGAAGGGTTCGCTCACGGGGTAGGCATGTACCACGGCGTTGTGCGCAGCAGCCACTTGGTGAATTCCCCAGCCCCACCAAGGCTGCATGGCCAATGCATCCAATAGTTGCGGCCAGACGATCAAGCGTGTACCCGCTTTGGTATTGACTCCACCGTCGGCTCCAGTGTCCATGCCTTGGATCAGCCCCTCAATGGCAGGCCAAGCCAAGAACATCAAGAGGCACCCGATCACGGCCATCGCCACCACCCAGGGCGATAGCCTGAAGCTCACACGAGCACGACTGACAAACCACCAGACTGACAGCACGACAATACTCAAAACGCCGGTGCGCGATTCCGTCACCGCCAGCCCACTCCCCAAGACTATAAAAATCAGGGTGCCAGACCAGGTGGAAAGCTTGCTTGACTCATAAAGAAATATCAGACTGGCCAAGCCCATGAGTATCAGTGTCGCCAGTTGATTGGGTTGACCCATATTACCGCCTGGTCGTCTCAACTGAGGCATGCGGGCAATCCAGCTAACGCCGTCCCAAACATCCATAACCTGAACAAAAGCAACGATAACCGAGGCCACACCACCGGTGAGCAAGGTGGCCGCCAACGCCATTAAGGCGGTTTGCCCGTCACATATCACCAGTCTCGGCGCCGGGCGTTGCAAATGCTTGCCCGCTGTAAAACCTAGCGTCAAACCCATGGCGCATAAAACCATGTAAAGATTGAAAATCAGGGCATCCCCTGAGAAATTAATGAGTCCTGTCAACGCCTGAACGATGGCGATCAGCGCCAAACCCATGAACACAAATGCCGCCCCGGGCACTGCCACAACATCGGACCCACCGCCTTGCCTGAGCTGCTGAACCAGCCCAAACCAAGCCAATAAAAACATCGACAAGAAAGCCAAAAACTCACTGTGCCAACTGACCCAAGGCAAAAAATGAACGGGCACCAACCAACTAGCCCCCATCAGAAGCAACATCAAGACGGCATATAGCTGCGCGCCAAGTAAAAAACGCCCCGGCAGGGGCGTTTTGACTGCTAGCGCAGAAACAATCAAGATCAGGTTCCGCGGCAAGAACCAGGCAGGAACTTGGCCGGCACAGTCGTCACAAAAGTGCTCGCGCCAATCGCCGTAGTGCCGCCGCAGACCCAGCGGCCGATGGCGCCACTTGTAGGCAAAGCAGTACCCGCAGTGTTAGCGGGCACCAAGGTCACAAACTTGGCATCAATGAGCGCATCACCAATACCTTGCACGGTCACCTGCACCGCACCATAGGCATCAGTTGCCACAGCAGCCACATATTTGGATGTTGCTGTTGAAGACTCACAACCCCAAGCACCAGCTGCGGGCAGGCTGGCGGAAGAAACCGATTGGTACACCTCGGTAACCGTGGTACGGCAAGCAGAAGCCGCCAAAATCACCTCAGACAGCTTGGCACGTTTGGTGTAGTCCTGATATGCCGGCAAAGCCACAGCCGCCAAAATACC
>JANPNG010000078.1:0-6364 GCA_031427355.1 Hylemonella sp. | reverse complement strand
AGACGCACACGCCGCCTGCAGCACACGATGCGCCTCCCCCGATTTACGCAAGGAAACCACTGATTTATGGCTAAAGAAGACCTGATTGAAATGATGGGCATTGTGAACGAGGTTCTGCCCGACACGCGCTTTCGCGTGACGTTGGACAACGGCCACCAACTGATCGCCTATTCCGCCGGGAAAATGCGCAAAAATCACATCCGCATCCTGGCGGGCGATCGTGTTTCCCTGGAACTCTCGCCCTATGACCTGAGCAAGGGCCGCATCAACTTCCGTCACATCGAAGGCCGCGGCCCGATGGTGCCGCGTCAACCGCGCTGATCTGCCAGGCCCATACCGCCCATTCTCAAAAGCCCAAGAGGCAACTCTTGGGCTTTTTTGTTCTCATGGCTCGGGTTTGCCCTCATAGGCGGGGCGTGGGCGATGAGCGAAGATGAAATAAGGAATTTCCTCATCTTCGCAACCATCAGGAGTGGACCATGGCCCAACAGACCTCGACCGTTCGCAGCCCATTCAAACCCAAACGGACTTCAAAAGTATCCGGGCTTTCGATAGCGCTTTCTTTGACCGCATTGGCCGCCCTGTGTGGCGCGGGCCAAGCGCTGGCGCAGCCTGCGCAAGAGACCTTCAAAATTGGCATCGTGAGCTTCTTATCCGGCCAAGCCGCCGAGAGCTTTGGAATTCCGGCAGTCAATGGCGCCAAGGTGCTGGTGGACGCGTTCAATAAGGGGGCGGCGCCAGCGCCGTTTAACAAGCCCGGCTTTGGCGGCATGAAGATTGAGGCGATCTACATCGATGAAAACGGCGGCGCGACCAAACAGGTGCAAGAGTTGCGCAACCTGTACGACCGCGAAAAAGTCGATGCCGTGGTGGGCTATGTGGGCTCGGGTGACTGCTTGGCGGTGGCCCCGGTGGCCGAGGAGATGAAGAAATTTTTGATCTTGTATGACTGTGGCACGCCCCGCATTTTTGAAGAAGGCAAGTACAACTACGTGTTCCGAACCGCCGCCCACGCGGCCATGGACAACGTGGCGTTGGCGCGCTACTTGAAGGCGCGCAACGTCAAAGCCGACAGCTTCAACCTGATTAACCAAGACTACGCCTGGGGCCAAGACTCCAAGAAAGACTTCACCTGGTCGATGGAAAAATTGTTCCCCAACGCCAAGGCCGGTGAAGACCAGTTGCCCAAATTCGGCGCGGGTCAGTACGGCACGGAAATTTCTGCGCTCATGGCCAAACAAGCGGACGTGACGCACAGCAGCCTGTGGGGTGGCGATTTGCAAGCCTTTATCTTGCAGGCGTCGCCGCGCGGCCTGTTCAAACGCACGCAAGTCGTGTTCTCCGCCGGGGACCACGTCTTGCCCGGCTTGGGCGAGAAAATGCCCGATGGCGTGATTTTGGGCGCGCGCGGAGCCTATGGTCTGATGTCACCCAAATCGGCCCTGAACGACTGGTGGTGGGATTTGTACAGCAAGGCCTACAACGTTTACCCGGTGCAAGCCCCGTACCGCATGGTGCAGTCTCTGCTGGGTCTGAAGTTGGCGGTTGAAAAAGCCATGGCTGCCAACGGTGGCAAAAAACCCAATGCTGAGCAGCTTGCGGCGGCTTTGCGGAACTCCGAGTGGGAGTCCCCAGCCGGCAAAATTCGCATGGCGCTGGGTGGTGGCCACCAAGCGGTGCAAGAGACGGCCATTGGCAAAACCCGCTACGACGCGGCCAAGAAAATGGTGATGCTCGACGACATCATGCGCTTTCCGGCGGACTGCGTGAACCCCCCGGCCAACATGAAGGCTGAGGAGTGGATCAAGGCGGGCTTTCCTGGTGCAAAAGGTTGCCCTTGATGCTGGCCTTGATGCGGCCCTTGAGCCTGCGTTGACAGGATTGCCGGGTTTATGCTGACCATTCTGATTGACGGCCTGACCTACGCGTCGTGGTTGTTCATTGTGGCCCTGGGGCTGACGCTGGTGTTTGGGGTGCTCAAAATCTTGAACATCGCGCATGGCAGCTTCTACGCACTGGGGGCCTACGCGGCGGCCAGCTTTGTCGGCTGGGCCGGGGCGATGAAATGGGCCCCGGGTTTCATGCTGGTGGCCATGCTGCTGGCGGCGGTGGCCGTGGCAGCCCTGGTCGCGCCCTTAACCGAGCGCGGCTTGCTGCGCTTTTTTTACGGGCGCGACGAGGTCTTACTGGTGCTGGTGACCTACGCCATGTTCCTCATCATGGAAGACCTGACCAAACTGATTTGGGGCGCTAACCCCTATTACGTGTCCGAGCCCTACAGCCTGTTTGGCAGCATCGACATTGGCCAGCAAACCTACGTGGGTTACGACTTTGCCCTGATTGCGCTGGCGCTGGTGGCGGGCCTGTCGGTGTGGTGGTGGCTGAACCGCACACGACAAGGCAAGGTCATGATCGCCGTGATCCACAGCGCGGAGATCGCCGCCAGCATGGGCGTGAACGTATCCAAGGTGTACATGCTGGCGTTCTCGGTCGGCATTTTTCTGGCCGCGTTGGGTGGCGCTTTCACCGCGCCGATGATTTCGGTGCAACCGGGCGTGTCGGTGGGGGTCATCATCGTGTCTTTTGCTGTGGTCATCATCGGTGGCTTGGGCAGCATCGAAGGCGCGGCCGTGGGTGCGTTGATCGTCGGCCTGGCCCGCGCCTTGGCCGTGCACCTGGCCCCGGTAGCCGAGTTGTTTTCGATCTACGTGGTGATGGCCGTGGTCCTGATGTTCAGACCCGAAGGCCTGTTTCAACGCATCCAAGCCCGAAAGATTTGAGCCCATGGCGATTGCCACTGAGATCCCTCACCCCAGCCTCGACAACGCAAGCGGGACACCCCGCACCGAGACCGCCGCCGCCCGCTACGCGCTGTGGGCCTTGGCCGCTTGCATCGCCTTGGGCTTGGCCGGTTGGGTGATGCCCAAATGGCTCACTTTCTTGATCACCATGGCGGCGGCCAATGGCTTGGTATCGCTGGGCATTGTGGTGTTGATGCGTGGTGGCGTTGTGCCGTTTGGCCAGGGCATGGTGTTTGCCATTGGCGGCTACACAGCCGCGCTGGTGGCCAACAAATGGGGCTTCACGGACGCGCTGGGATCAACGCTGCTAGGGGGCGTGATGGCCGCCTTGATTGCTGCACCGTTTGCGCCACTGCTGTCGCGCTACCGGGGCATCTTCTTTGCGATGTTGACGCTGGCGCTGTCGATGGTGACCTACGGTTTGCTCATGAAACTCGACGTGCTGGGCGGGTCAGATGGCTTCAACCTGAGTCGCCCTACGCTGCTGGGCCAAAAGCTACCTGACGACCAAGTCGGCTACATCTTGTACTGCCTGACGGTGAGTGTGTCGCTTGTGATGGGCCTGCTGGCACGCATCTACTTTGACAGCACGCGCGGCCTGATCACCGTGGCTGTGCGTGAGAACGAGTTGCGGGTGGAGTACCTGGGCGGCTCGGTGCGCCAAGCGATGGCGATCAACTTTGTGCTGGCGGCTTTTTGTGGTGGCCTGGGCGGGGCTTTGGCGGTGATGGCGCTGGGTCACATTGAGCCCAACTTCAGCTTTTGGACGACCTCGGGCGAGTTCGTTTTTGTCGCGATTTTGGCGGGCTGGCAAAGCGTGTTGGCGGTGTTTGTGGCCAGCACGGTGCTTGAAGTGGTGCGCTCGTTTTCAAGTTCGTACTTCCCCAACACCTGGCAATTGGCGCTGGGCGTGTTCTTGCTGATCGTGATTCGCTTTTTGCCACGCGGTCTAGGTTCGCTGTGGGTGCGTGGGGGCACGCGATGAATCAGGCCACGGTCGCTCGACCCGCCTTGCTCGAAGCGCGCGGTGTTGGTAAAAAATTTGGCGCAGTGGTCGCAGCGGCTGATCTCAACATCCGCATTGAAGCGGGCGAACGCGTCAGTTTGATCGGCTCCAACGGTGCGGGCAAGACCACCTTCGTCAACATGATCACCGGCTATTTAAAACCCGACGTAGGCCAAATTTTGCTGGATGCGCAAGCCATCACCCGGCTTCACCCGCGCGCCATTTCGCACCTGGGCGTGGCGCGTTCGTTTCAAATCCCGCAGCTCTTCGGCGATTTATCGGTCATCGACAACATGCTGGTGGCCAACGCCTGCCATGACGGGCATTTGAGCTTTTGGCAATCGGCACGCCGCGCCCGAGCGGTGGAGCGCGCCGAGACCTTGCTGGCGCGCTTCGCCTTGATCGAGCATCGCCAACGGCGTGTGGCCGAGTTGCCCGGCGGTGTGCGCAAGCTGCTCGACATTGCCATGGCCTTGACCCGTTCACCCAAGCTTTTGTTGCTTGATGAGCCCACCAGCGGCGTATCCGCCGATGAAAAATTTCCGATGATGGAAACCATCATGGCCGGGCTGGACCAAGACCAATGGGAGAGCCAGGGTGCGGCCACCACGGTGCTGTTTGTCGAGCATGACATGGACATCGTCAAACGCTACGCCAGCCGCGTGATCGCGTTTTACAGCGGCCGCGTGATTGCCGATGCCCGCCCTGATGTGGCGCTGGCCACCGACGACGTGCGCCGCTACGTCACGGGCGAACTGCTGTCTGAATAAAGCATCGAGGAACCGCGTTTATGCTTAAAATAGACGACCTGCATGTGGCCATTCAATCGGTGGTGGCCCTGCGCGGGCTCTCGCTCAGCGTGGAGGGCGGCACCATGGTCGGGCTGATTGGCCGCAACGGGGCTGGCAAAACCACTCTGCTGCGCACCGTGATGGGCCACCTCAAGCCGACCCAGGGCACGATCAGCTTCAACGGCCACGACTTGGCCAGCTTGCCCCCGCACGCACGCGCCGGTTTGGGCATCGGTTACATGCCCGAAGACCGGGGCTTGGTGCCTGAGCTCACGGTCGAAGAAAACATTTTGCTGCCCGTGTGGGTGAACCCTGCGTTGAACCAAACGGAACGCCTGGCCTTGGTTTACGGTGTGCTGCCTGAACTACTGGAGATGCGCGAGCGACGTGCCCTGTTGCTGTCCGGTGGGCAACAAAAACTGGTGGCCTTGGCACGTGCCTTGGCGGTGGGCACGCGCTTGCTGCTGCTGGACGAACCCTTCGAAGGCGTTGCGCCTGCTTTGTCCAAGCGCTTGGCCGATGTGATTGCCGGGCTCAAGGGCACGGCGGTGTCGGTCTTGATCGCGCAGAGTGACCTCAACCATTCACGTAAGTTGGTGGACGCTGAGTTTGTGGTTGAGCGCGGTGCGAATGTTCAATCGGTGGCGCATTGACGTTGGTTTCAATGAAGATTCGTGGTCACTTGTTCGCCTTGATTCACACTGGTTCATTCCGGGGTGGGTCATTGCGCGTTCAGTCTTCGTGGCAGGTGTTTGACCGTTGCACTCCCACCCTGTTCGCTGCCTCGGCGCTTGGGGTGAGTGGCGCAGCGAAATCAAGGAGGAGGCCGAAGGCCGGGGGACATTCGCGGAGCCACTCACCCCAAGTGCCGGGGCGTACAGAAGCCCGCTGCCAGGTAATAGTCGGCATCATGAATTTCGGGGAACGCACGAGGTGATCCACTGGCAAAATTACCCTGTGCCTCCCATGCGGCACGAAGCCCTGTACGGCGACCGCATCGTGCGTTGTTTCACTCCGCGCCCGTCCAGCTTTTATGGCCTGTTGGCCGACTCGGTGGCGGCTCGCCCGCAGGCCGATGCCATCGCCTTTGAAGGTCAACACTGGAGCTACGCGCAATGCGTCGACATCTGCCAGCGGCTGGCCCATGGCTTGGCCCACCACGGCATTGCACAGGGTGACAGGGTGGTGCTGTTTGTGGACAACCGGCCTGAGTTTTTTTTCGCGCTCATGGCCCTTCAACAACTCGGGGCCATTGCCGTGCCTGTTGGCGTGCGTGAACAAGCCCCAGGGCTGGCCTACATCATTCAGCAATGCGAGGCCAAAGGCATTGTGTGTGAGCACCACCTCATGGATCGCCTGCCCGATGCGGCCACCGCACCCGCGCTGCGTCTGCGCGTCATCGTGGGTGAAACGCAGAACAACGTGGCGGGCTCAACGAATGCAGCGCTTGATGCCAGCCCCGGCTACGGCGTGTCCTTTAACAGTCTGATCGGCGACCTAGCAACACCCGCACCGACTGTGGCGACCGCACCTGTGGCCGAAACCGATGTCGCCGTGATTTTGTACACCTCCGGCACCACGGGCCGCCCCAAAGGCGCGATGCTCACGCACCTGAACATCGTGCATTCGGTGCTGCACTACCAAGCGGGCATGAATTTGAACGCCAATGACCGCTCCGCGCTGGCCGTGCCTGCGAGCCACGTCACGGGTCTGATCGCCATCATCGCTGCGATGGTGTTGGTCGGCGGTTGCACGGTCATCGTGCC
>JANPNG010000077.1:0-7887 GCA_031427355.1 Hylemonella sp. | reverse complement strand
TGCTACAGGCCGCCAAGGCCAGCCCCAATAACGACATGATCATTCGCAACAAGCTGTCCCGGCAAGACATTGCCAAGATGGTCGGGGCCTCGCGTGAGATGGTCAGTCGGGTGATGAAGGATTTTGAAGAACAAGGTTTTGTCGAGCCGCTGGAAGGGGGCGGCGTGCGCATCAGGCGGTAAGACGCTGATTTGGTCTGAAGCGCGGCAGGTTCATTTCGCTGGTCGATAGAGGTAAGTTTCCCCATTCATGACGTATTCACTCAACACACTGAATCACCCCGCACGACCAGACAACAAATCCAGCCGCACAGGTTGGGGTCGATTCGCCCATGAGCTGGTGCTGATTGCCGGTTTGATCGGCTTGTCATTCTGGCTGCTGGCTTTGCTCAGCTACTCCTTGCAAGACGCCGCTTGGTCCACCTCGGGCAGCGGTGGGTCTGCGCTCAATCGGGGCGGGCGTCTGGGAGCCTGGCTGGCCGACGTGAGCTATTACCTGTTGGGTATGTCGGTCTGGTGGTGTCTGGTGGCGGCTGTGCGGGTGTGGCTGACCACGTTGGCGCGCTGGTTGCGTGGCGGTGATGGGGCAGCGGTTGAACTTGACCACCCCCACTCACGCCTGGCCCGCTTCTCAGAGAGCCGCTGGGGATTTTGGTTTGGCCTGGCCCTCTTGCTGGGGGCCAGCGTCATCATCGAGTGGTCCCGCTTTTACAGCTTGGAGGCACGCCTGCCGGGGCAGGGCGGTGGCATCCTGGGCTACTGGCTTGGCCCCATGAGTGTGCGCTGGCTGGGTTTTACCGGATCGGCCTTGGTGGCTATTGGCCTGGGGGTGGTGGGCAGCTCCATGGTGTTTCGTTTCTCCTGGGGACAGGTGGCTGAGCACATTGGTGCCTGGCTGGACAATTTCATCGAATCACGCCGCTCAAAACGCGAAATCGCCGAAGACCTAGTGCTGGGCCAGCAAGCCGCGCGTGAGCGTGAAGACTTGGTGATCGAGGAGCGTGAAGAGATCGTTGAGCACCATCCGATTCCGATCCTGATCGAGCCCGTGCTGGCCGACATCCCCCAGAGCGCCCGTGTGGCCAAGGAACGCCAAAAACCCCTGTTCAGCGAGCTGCCAGATTCGAAGCTACCGCAGGTCGATTTGCTGGACGGCGCGCAGACGCGCCAAGAAAGCGTGGCCCCCGAGACGCTGGAGATGACCAGCCGCATGATTGAGAAAAAACTCAAAGACTTTGGCGTCGAAGTGCGCGTGGTGCTGGCCCAGCCCGGGCCGGTGGTCACGCGCTATGAGATCGAGCCTGCTACGGGCGTCAAGGGCTCGCAGATCGTCGGCCTGGCCAAAGATTTGGCGCGCTCTTTGAGCTTGGTGTCCATCCGCGTGGTGGAAACCATCCCCGGCAAAAACTACATGGCGCTCGAGCTGCCCAACGCCAAGCGCCAGTCCATCAAACTGTCCGAAATTTTGGGCTCTCAGGTCTATAACGAAGCCAAGTCCATGCTCACCATGGGCCTGGGCAAAGACATCATCGGCAACCCCATCGTGGTCGATCTGGCCAAGATGCCCCATGTGCTGGTGGCGGGTACCACCGGCTCGGGCAAATCGGTGGGTATTAACGCCATGATTTTGAGCTTGCTCTACAAGGCCGAGGCGCGCGATGTGCGCCTGCTCATGATCGACCCCAAGATGCTGGAGATGTCGGTGTACGAGGGCATTCCGCACCTGATCGCCCCGGTGGTGACCGACATGCGCCAAGCCGCGCACGGCCTGAACTGGTGCGTGGCTGAGATGGAGCGCCGCTACAAGCTGCTGAGCAAGCTCGGCGTGCGCAACTTGGCTGGCTACAACGCCAAGATTGACGAGGCCAAGGCGCGTGAAGAATTCATCTACAACCCCTTCAGCCTCACCCCCGACAGCCCGGAGCCGCTGCAGCGCCTGCCGCACATCGTGGTGGTGATCGACGAGCTGGCCGACCTGATGATGGTGGTGGGCAAGAAGATTGAGGAGCTCATCGCTCGCCTGGCGCAAAAGGCACGCGCGGCGGGCATCCACCTCATCTTGGCCACCCAGCGCCCCAGTGTGGATGTGATCACCGGCCTCATCAAGGCCAATATCCCCACCCGCATCTCCTTCCAGGTCAGCAGCAAGATCGACAGCCGCACCATCCTGGACCAAATGGGTGCCGAGGCCCTGCTGGGCATGGGCGACATGCTCTACATGGCCAGTGGCACCGGCCTGCCCGTGCGCGTGCACGGCGCCTTTGTCAGCGACGAAGAGGTACACCGCGTTGTGAGTTATCTCAAGACCCAGGGCGAGCCCGATTACATCGACGGCGTGCTCGAAGGTGGTACGGTGGATGGTGAAGACGGCCCCGGCGAGGCCGATGTCACAGGTGAAAAAGACCCGATGTATGACCAGGCCGTAGAAGTGGTGTTGAAGAACCGCCGCGCCAGCATTTCGCTGGTGCAGCGTCACCTCAAGATCGGCTACAACCGCGCCGCGCGGCTGGTGGAAGACATGGAAAAAGCCGGACTCGTCAGCGCCATGAGCGGCAGCGGCCAGCGCAATATTTTGGTGCCCGAGCGGGCGGAGTGACTCATTTGAAACATCGAATCGCTATCGTTTTGCTAGCTGCTTGTGCAGGTTCTGCCTGGGCTGACGGCTTAAGCAGCCTTGAAATTTTCATCAAAACCGTCAGCAGCGGCCGTGCCGACTTCACCCAAGTCGTGACCGCCCCCGCGCGCGAAGGCCAGACCGCACGCAGCAAAACCTCCAGCGGCACGTTCGAGTTCGCTCGGCCGGGTCGTTTCAAGTTTGTCTATAAAAAACCGTTCGAACAAAGCATCGTGGCCGATGGTCAAACCCTTTGGCTGTATGACGTGGATTTGAACCAGGTCACCGCCCGCAAACAGGCTAACGCCCTGGGTGCCACGCCAGCGGCCTTGATCGCCTCTGCGCCCGATCTGCGCGCCCTACAGGCCGATTTCACCCTGAGCGCCGCACCCGACCAAGACGGCCTGCAATGGCTGCTGGCCAGCCCCAAGGCCAAAGACGGCCAGTTGCAGGCGGTGCGCGTCGGCTTTCGCCAGAGCGAAAAAGCCGCCAACTCAAGAGAGCTAGCGGCTTTGGAGATCATCGATAACTTTGGTCAGCGCTCCGTGCTGAGCTTTAGCAAGGTAGAGGTCAACCCCACCCTGTCTGCCGACACCTTTGCGTTTAAACCGCCTAAGGGCGCGGATGTGATCCGGCAGTGAGTTAGGCTGAAGCGTTAAGTTGCTGCGGGCACTTCGCCCGCCGGTACTTCGGGCTCCGGGTCAGCGATGGACTCTTGCGGCGGAGCGAACTCTGAATGAGGTTCTTTCTTCGAAGCCTTTTCAGCCTTCTTCTTCTTCTTCTCCAGCTCGCGCTGGCGTTTCTCGTACTGGTAGTTGGGTTTTGCCACTGGCGTCCTTTAATGGGTATGGGCATACGATAACCTATCCTGAGTCGCGTGCCTGCGGTGCCCAATTTTTGGCTCAAAGCGCCTGCCGCCACCAGTCTCCTGACAGCATTTGCTGCAAATAATCACTGAAACTAGTGACCTTCAGCGGTACAAGCTTGGGTGACGGGAAGACGGCATTTACCTGTTGTTCCGGCAGCCCATGATCGGCGAGGACCGGTTGCACGACGCCATCGGCCAAAGATTCGCGTGCCACGTACCAGGGCAGCACGGCCAGACCCATGCCGGCACGTGTGGCCGCGAGCACGGCCGACAGATTGTTCGAACGCAGTGGGCCTTTGACAGGCACTGATAGCCTCTCGCCCGAGGGTAACGTCAGGCTCCAGCGATCATCGCCCTGGACGCTGCTATAGACCAAACAGGCGTGAGCTGACACCTCAGCCGCAGTGAGTGGCGTTCCGTGTTGTTCAAGATACGCCGGGGCCGCCACCATGACCCAGGGATTGGTGCCGAGGTAGCGTGCGCCCAGTGATGAATCCGCCAGCGGCCCCATGCGAATGGCCAAGTCGACCCCCTGTTCAACCAGGTTCACGTAACGATCCTCAAAGCTCAGGTCCACCATGATTTCGGGATGTCTGCGCATGTAGTGCAGAGCCAGCGGGACGATCACGCGCCGTCCGAAAGCGACTGATGTGCTGATGCGCAGCGTGCCGCCGACCTTGCTCTGGAGCAGGGTGGCAAGGTTGTCGGCCTCATCAATCTCGCGCGCGATCAACTTGCACTTATCGTAGTAAAGCGCACCCACTTCGGTCGGCGTCACGCCCCGGGTGGATCGGTGCAGCAATCGTGTTCCCAGCCGTTTTTCCATGGCAGCAACCGCTTTGGTTGCCGTGGGCTGGGTCACACCCATTTCGCTGGCAGCCTTGCTGAAGCTGCCGGTCTCGACGATGCGCAGGTAAAGCTCGACGCCACTGATTCGGTCCATGTGTGCAGTGTAGGGCCAACCAGTCATTTATTCCACTATGGAATAGTTCTTATCACCTGGTTGAGGTTCACATCAGGGCGCTCTCGGCAAATGATAGGAGCACTTATATAAGGAGCAAGCAATGGCAAAAATGAAGGCAGTGATGGCCGCCGTACTGGTGATGGAAAAAGAAGGCGTGACGCAGGCGTTTGGCGTGCCCGGAGCGGCCATCAACCCGCTGTATGCGCAATTGCGCGAACGGCAAACCATCGGGCATATTCTGGCCCGACACGTCGAGGGCGCCTCGCACATGGCGGAGGGCTACACCCGAGCCAAGGCGGGCAACATCGGTGTCTGTATCGGCACCTCGGGTCCCGCAGGCACCGACATGATCACGGGGCTGTATTCAGCGCAGGCCGACAGCATCCCCATTCTGTGCATCACCGGTCAGGCACCCCGTGCGCGGCTTCACAAGGAAGACTTTCAGGCGGTGGACATTGTCTCCATTTCCAAGCCCGTCACCAAGTGGTCCACCACAGTGATGGAGCCGGCCCAAGTACCGCGCGCGTTCCAGCAGGCCTTTCACCTGATGCGCTCAGGCCGGCCCGGTCCGGTGCTGATTGATCTGCCGTTCGATGTGCAGATGGCCGAGATCGAATTCGACATCGACACCTATGAGCCGCTGCCCGTTTACAAGCCGGCCGCGTCGCGCAAACAGATCGAAAAAGCGCTTGAAATGCTCAACACTGCCGAGCGCCCCCTGATCGTGGCCGGTGGCGGTGTCATCAACGCCGATGCGTCAGATCTGCTGGTGGAGTTTGCCGAAATCGCCGGTATTCCCGTGATCCCCACGCTGATGGGCTGGGGCTCGATTTCCGACGACCACCCGCTGATGGCGGGCATGGTCGGCCTGCAGACCAGCCACCGCTACGGCAATGCCAACATGCTGGCCAGCGACTTTGTGCTGGGGGTGGGAAACCGCTGGGCAAACAGACATACCGGCTCACCCGAGGTCTATTGCAAGGGGCGCAAGTTCATCCACATCGACATCGAGCCCACCCAGATCGGGCGCGTGTTCGCGCCCGACTATGGCATCGTGTCAGACGCCAAAGCCGCGCTGGAACTCTTCGTCCAAGTGGCCCGTGAATGGAAGGCCGCGGGCAAGCTGCGCGACCACACCCAATGGGCTGGCGAATGCCTGGCCCGCAAGTCATCGGTCGAATTCCAGCGTAAGACCAACTTCGCTGCGGTGCCCATGAAGCCGCAGCGCGTTTACCAGTGCATGAACAACGCCTTTGGCAAAGACGTGTGCTACATCTCGACCATCGGCCTGTCGCAGATTGCGGGTGCGCAGTTTCTGCATGTATACAAGCCGCGCCACTGGATCAACTGCGGCCAGGCCGGCCCGCTGGGCTGGACCATCCCTGCGGCGCTCGGTGTGCGTGCGGCTGACCCCAGCCGAAAAATCGTCGCACTCTCGGGCGACTACGACTTCCAGTTCATGGTGGAAGAACTTGCCGTGGGCGCACAGTTCAAGCTGCCCTACATCCACATGGTGGTGAACAACAGCTACCTGGGCCTGATTCGTCAGGCGCAACGCGGGTTCACGATGGACTACTGCGTGCAACTGGGGTTTGATAACATCAACTCCCCCGAAGTCCAGGGCTACGGCGTTGACCACATCAAGGTCGTTGAAGGTCTGGGTTGCAAGGGAATACGCGTGCATCGACAAGAAGAGATTGCTCCCGCCATCAAGCAGGCAGAGGCCTGGATGGCCGAGTTTCAGGTGCCCGTGGTGATTGAGGTGATGCTGGAGCAGGTGACCAATATCGCCATGGGGACAGAAATCGACAACGTGGTCGAGTTCGAAGAGCTCGCCACCAGCAAGGCCGATGCACCCAGCACCGTCTCAATGCTGGACTGAAGCTTTTCCGGACAGACCCGCGCGCAGTGCAGGTCTGTCCACCACTGATCAGGAAAAAAAGATGCCCCAATTCGCCGCCAACCTCACCATGTTGTTCAACGAGGTACCTTTCCTCGACCGCTTCGAGAAAGCTGCCAAATCAGGGTTTACAGCCGTTGAGTTTCTTTTTCCCTATGCCTACAGCGCCCAGGACATCAAACAACGGCTGAACACCAACGGACTCCAACTTGTGTTGCACAACCTGCCCGCCGGGGACTGGGATGCGGGCGAACGCGGCATCGCTTGCCACCCGGACCGGGTGCCAGAGTTCCGCAGTGGCGTGGCCAAGGCCATTGAGTACGCCAAAGCCCTGGGCGTGAATCAACTGAATTGCCTGGCGGGCAAGGCCCCGGCCGGTGTTCCGGACGCCGTGCTTCGCCAGACCTTGGTGGAGAACCTGCGTTTTGCTGCCGCCGAGCTGAAGAAGGCCGGGCTCAAGTTGCTGATCGAAGCCATCAACACCTACGACATCCCTGGCTTCTACCTGCACGGTACAGCGCAGGCCGTATCGATACTTGACGAAGTCGGCGCTGACAACGCCTTTGTCCAGTACGACATCTACCACATGCAGCGCATGGAGGGCGAGCTGGCCGCCACCCTCACCAAGTACCAATCCCGCATTGGCCACATCCAGTTGGCGGACAACCCCGGGCGCAACGAGCCGGGCACGGGAGAGATCAACTATCCCTTCCTTTTTTCGCACCTTGACCGCATGGGCTATGCGGGCTGGATCGGGTGCGAATACAAACCTGCGACGACGACTGAGGCGGGTTTGGACTGGCGTGAGCGTTTGACGGCGTAGTCAAAACAAACTGGGCTCAACCCGCCAAGCCCACAAACACATTCTGCACATCGTCGTTCTCATCAATGGCCGCCAAAAAGGCCTCCACTTCGGCCAGATGCTCGGGGCTCAAATTGGCTGGGTCCACGGGGTTCTTGGACTTATAGCCCAGCTTGGCCGACAAGACGGTAAAGCCTTGTGCGGGTAGCGCGCGGCTCACTAGATCAAGGTCGGTCGGGTCAGTCAGGAACAGGGTGGTGCCTTCTTCCTCGCCCGGCTCCAAGTCTTGCGCGCCGGCTTCGATAGCCGCCACTTCCGCGTCCGCGCCTTTGACGGCAGGCTCCGCCTCGATCATGCCCACATGGTCAAAATCCCACGCCACCGAGCCAGACGTTCCCAACTGCCCCTTGCGAAACAGCACGCGCATCTCAGGCGCGGTGCGGTTCACGTTGTCGGTCAGGCACTCCACCATCACGGCCACCTGGTGCGGCGCAAAGCCCTCGTAAATCACGTGCTCAAAATGCACCGCCTCACCGGTCAGGCCAGCGCCCTTTTTGATGGCCCGCTCCAGCGTCTCCTTGGGCATGGACACCTTGCGGGCCTGTTCCACCACCAGGCGCAGGCGCGAGTTGGACGCCGGGTCTGCCCCGCTGCGCGCCGCCACCATGATGTCTTTGGCCAAACGGCCAAACAGTTTGCCCCTGGCGTTGGCCGCCAATTCCTTGCCTTTTGCTTTCCAC
>JANPNG010000076.1:0-1841 GCA_031427355.1 Hylemonella sp. | reverse complement strand
GCAAACAACACATTCTCCATCTTCATGGCCTCAATCACCGCCACACGTTCACCCGCCTGCACCTTCTGCCCAAGCACGACCGACACGTCCACCAGCAGGCCCGGCATGGGCGAGAGCACAAAGCGACTCATGTCGGGCGGTGTCTTGTGCGGCATCAGGCGGTGCAGCTCGGCCATGCGGGGTGAGGTCACCAGTACCTCGATCTTGCGACCATTGTGCTGCACGACCAAGGCCAGCGGGTTCTTGGGCGTGCCGCGCTCCACCTGGGCCGTGAAGGCTTGACCGTTCACCGTGCCTGTGATGCAAATGTCATTGAGTCGCGAGTCGCTATGAATTTTGTAGCTGCTCGCGCCCACTTTGACTGAGGCAGAACCGGTTTCCCCAACAAACTCGTCCACGTGAACGGCTGCGTAGCTGTGCTGACCATCCGCCGCCAACGTGATCACCGCGTAGTCTTTACCCGCCTTGACGGCATAGCCCGGCAACTGGCCCGACATGCCCGCCGCACGCTCGCGCGACTTGCGCCGCACAAAAGCCGCCAGCGCCACCAGAAAGTCCGAGTCGTCATGCGGCACGTCTTCGGCACGAAAACCCTTGCCGTAGTTCTCGGCAATGAAGCCGGTGTTGAAGTCCCCGGCCACAAACTTGGGGTGCGCCAACAATGCCGCCTGAAACGGAATGTTGCTACTGATGCCGCGAATGACAAAGCCATTGAGCGCCTCGCGCATCTTGGCAATGGCATCGAGCCGGTCTGTGCCGTGCACGATGAGCTTGGCGATCATCGAGTCGTAAAACATCGGGATCTCGCCACCGTCTTGCACGCCGGTGTCCACGCGCACGCCAAAATAATCCCCTTGCCGTTCGGGCTGAGCTTGTCGAATCCCCCCTTCGACAAGCTCAGGGTGAACGGTTGTATGTTCCGCCTGGAACATCGTCTGCTCCGGCGGGGCAAAGCGCACCAAGCGCCCGGTAGAGGGCAGGAAGTTGCGAAACGGGTCTTCGGCATTGATGCGGCACTCCATCGCCCAGCCGTTGCGCTGCACATCTTTTTGTGCCATCGGCAGCGGCTCACCCGCCGCCACGCGAATCATCAACTCCACCAAATCCAGCCCGGTGATGCATTCCGTCACCGGGTGCTCCACCTGTAGGCGCGTGTTCATCTCCAGAAAGTAAAAGCTCTGATCCTTGCCCACCACAAACTCCACCGTGCCCGCACTCTGGTACTTCACGGCCTTGGCCAGCGCCACCGCCTGCTCGCCCATGGCCTTGCGGGTGGCCTCAGAGATGAAGGGGGACGGCGCCTCCTCGATCACCTTTTGATGCCGCCGCTGGATCGAGCACTCCCGCTCGTTGAGGTAAAGCACGTTGCCCTGGCTATCGCCAATGAGCTGAATTTCGATGTGACGCGGCTCCTCGACAAACTTCTCGATGAACACGCGGTCATCACCAAAGCTGTTGCGCGCTTCATTACGGCACGAGGTGAAGCCTTCAAACGCCTCCTTGTCGTCATGCGCCACGCGCAAGCCCTTGCCGCCGCCGCCGGCACTGGCCTTGATCATCACCGGGTAGCCAATGCCCTGGGCAATTTCCACCGCGCGCTCGGCCGTCTCAATCGCGTCGTTCACGCCGGGGATGCAATTGACCCCCGCTGCACCCGCCAGCTTCTTGGATTCGATCTTGTCGCCCATGGCGGCTATGGAGTAGTGCTTGGGGCCGATGAAGACGATGCCTTCTTCCTCAACCCGCTTGGCAAAGCCTGCGTTCTCGCTCAAGAAACCATAGCCAGGGTGCACGGCCTGCGCGCCCGTCTGCTTGCACGCAGCAATGATTTTATCGGCCAG
>JANPNG010000075.1:0-22832 GCA_031427355.1 Hylemonella sp. | reverse complement strand
TTAGTGTCTTCTGACCCCGACTGCAGAAGATGCCTTGGTTCGGGTTGCGTGCAATGCGCAACCGTCCGCCAATGGTTGGTAGTGGCCAATCACCAAGCAGGGATGAGACACGGATGAACGTGCTCAGCCCATCAGTCGCCTAGGACCCCCAGGATTCCTCAGACTTTGCCCGGAGATCTCATGGCTTATACATACACAGAACGCAAGCGGATTCGAAAAAGTTTCGGAAGCCGTGACAGCGTGCTCGAAATCCCTTACCTGCTGCAAATGCAAAAAGACGCCTACACGGCTTTCTTGCAAGCAGACACCTCGTCGAAAAAGCGCGGCCCAGAGGGCTTGCAAGCCGCTTTCGAGGCAGCCTTCCCCATCGTCTCGCACAATGGTTTCGTCGAGATGAAATTCGTCGAATACAACCTGGCCAAGCCAGCGTTTGACGTGCGCGAGTGCCAGACCCGGGGTCTGACCTTCTCCTCGGCCGTGCGCGCCAAGGTGCAGCTCATCATTTATGACCGCGAATCCTCAACCTCGCAAAACAAGGTCGTGAAGGAAGTCAAAGAGCAAGAGGTTTACATGGGCGAAGTGCCCCTGATGACCACCAAGGGCTCGTTCATCATCAACGGCACCGAGCGTGTCATCGTGTCGCAGTTGCACCGCTCACCTGGCGTGTTTTTTGAGCACGACAAGGGTAAGACCCACAGCTCGGGCAAGCTGCTGTTCTCGGCACGCATCATCCCTTACCGTGGCTCTTGGCTCGACTTTGAATTCGACCCCAAAGACATCCTCTATTTCCGCGTGGACCGTCGCCGCAAGATGCCGGTCACGATTTTGCTCAAGGCCATCGGCCTGAACCAAGAATCCATCCTCGCCAACTTCTTCGTCAACGACAACTTCCGCCTGATGGACAGCGGTGCCCAGATGGAGTTTGTGGCAGAGCGTCTGCGCGGTGAAGTCGCCCGTTTTGACATCACCGACAAGAGCGGCAAGGTGATTGTGGCCAAAGACAAGCGCATCACCGCACGCCACACGCGCGAACTGGAGCAGTCAGCCACCACGCACATCAGCGTGCCGGAAGACTTCCTCATCGGTCGCGTCGTTGCCCGCAATCTGGTAGATGCCGACAGCGGCGAAATCCTCGCCAAGGCCAACGAAGAGTTGACCGAAGTCCTGCTCAAGAAATTGCGTTCGGCCAATCAGCTCGACCTGCCGTGTATTTACACCAATGAGTTGGACCAGGGTGCTTACATTTCTCAGACCCTGCGCACGGATGAAACCGTGGATGAGTTTGCCGCCCGCGTGGCCATCTACCGCATGATGCGCCCCGGCGAGCCGCCGACCGAAGACGCTGTGCAGGCCTTGTTCCAGCGTTTGTTTTACAACCCCGACACCTATGACCTGTCACGCGTCGGGCGCATGAAGTTCAACGCCAAAATGGGCCGCTCGGAAGCCACCGGACCCATGGTTTTGGCCAATGAAGACATCCTGTCGGTGGTCAAAATTTTGGTGGATCTGCGCAACGGTCGCGGTGAAGTCGATGACATTGACCACCTCGGCAATCGCCGCGTGCGCTGCGTCGGTGAGCTGGCCGAGAACCAGTACCGCACCGGTCTGGCCCGTATTGAGAAGGCCGTGAAAGAGCGTCTGGGTCAAGCCGAGCAAGACCCGCTCATGCCGCATGACCTGATCAACAGCAAGCCGATCTCTGCCGCGCTGAAAGAGTTCTTTGGCGCGTCCCAGTTGTCGCAGTTCATGGACCAGACCAACCCACTGTCCGAGATCACGCACAAGCGTCGCGTCTCGGCCCTTGGCCCAGGTGGTTTGACACGTGAACGCGCAGGCTTCGAAGTGCGTGACGTGCACGTGACCCATTACGGTCGTGTGTGCCCCATCGAAACGCCCGAAGGCCCGAACATCGGCCTTATCAATTCACTGGCCTTGTACGCCCGTCTGAACGAATACGGCTTTATCGAAACCCCGTACCGCCGTGTGGTGGACAGCAAGGTGACGATGCAGATCGATTACCTGTCCGCTATTGAAGAAGGTAAATATGTCATCGCCCAGGCTAACGCCGTGCTGGACAAAGACGGCAAGCTCACGGGTGAGCTGGTCTCTGCCCGTCAAGCGGGCGAGTCGATTTTCGTCGGGGCCGAGCGCGTGCAGTACATGGACGTGTCACCCGCGCAGATCGTGTCAGTAGCCGCATCGCTCGTGCCTTTTCTGGAGCACGATGACGCCAACCGCGCTTTGATGGGTGCCAATATGCAGCGCCAGGCTGTGCCTGTGCTGCGCCCGGAAAAGGCTTTTGTCGGTACCGGCATTGAGCGTGTTTCCGCCGTGGATTCCCGTACCGTGGTGACCGCCACGCGTGGTGGCCTGGTGGACTATGTGGACGCTACTCGTATCGTGATTCGCGTCAACGACGCTGAAGCACAAGCCGGTGAAGTGGGTGTGGACATCTACAACCTCATCAAGTACCAGCGTTCTAACCAGAACACCAACATCCACCAGCGTCCCATCGTCAAAAAAGGCGACAAGCTGGACAAGGGCGACGTGATCGCTGACGGTGCATCGACCGACCTGGGCGAACTGGCCCTGGGTCAGAACATGCTGGTCGCCTTCATGCCTTGGAATGGCTACAACTTCGAAGACTCGATTTTGATCTCCGAGCGCATCGTTGCTGAAGACCGCTACACCTCGATCCATATCGAAGAGCTGGTTGTGATGGCGCGTGACACCAAGTTGGGTGCGGAAGACATCACACGCGACATCCCCAACCTGAGCGAGCAGCAACTCAATCGCTTGGACGAGTCGGGCATCATCTACGTGGGTGCCGAGGTCATGCCGGGTGACACACTGGTGGGCAAGGTCACACCTAAAGGCGAGACCACTCTGACACCAGAAGAAAAACTGCTGCGCGCCATCTTCGGCGAAAAAGCCAGCGACGTGAAAGACACCTCACTGCGCGTGGATCAGGGCTCGCAAGGCACCGTGATTGACGTGCAAGTCTTCACCCGTGAAGGCATCGTGCGTGACAAGCGCGCTCAGCAAATCATTGACGACGAACTCAAGCGTTTCCGTCTTGACTTGAACGATCAGCTGCGCATTGTGGAAGCTGATGCGTTTGACCGTATTGCCAAACTGCTGGACGGCAAGGCCGCCAACGGTGGCCCACAGAAGCTGGCCAAAGGCACGAAGATCGACAAGGCCTATCTGACTTCCGTGGAGAAATTCCACTGGTTCGACATTCGCCCTGCGGATGATGAAGTGGCGGCACAACTGGAGAGCATCAAGAACTCGCTGGAGCAGACGCGCCACAGCTTTGATCTGGCTTTTGAAGAGAAGCGCAAGAAGCTCACGCAAGGCGACGAGCTGCCAGCGGGCGTGCTCAAGATGGTCAAGGTTTATCTGGCCGTCAAGCGCCGCTTGCAACCGGGTGACAAGATGGCCGGTCGTCACGGCAACAAGGGCGTGGTGTCCAAGATCGTTCCGGTCGAAGACATGCCTTACATGGCCGATGGCACACCGTGTGACATCGTGCTCAACCCGCTGGGCGTGCCATCGCGCATGAACGTGGGTCAGGTGCTTGAAGTGCATTTGGGCTGGGCTGCCAAGGGCATTGGTCAGCGTATCGGCGACATGCTGCAAGCCGAGGCCAAAATGGCAGAGCTGCGCAAGTTCATGGAGTCGCTCTACAACACCTCGGGCCGCAAGGAAGACTTGTCCACGCTCAGCGACGATCAAGTGCTTGAGATGGCGGGCAACCTTTCAGAAGGCGTTACCTTTGCCACGCCGGTGTTTGATGGCGCGTCTGAAGAAGAAATTCGCGGCATGCTCAAATTGGCTTACCCGGATGATGTCGTCAAGGCCAAGGGGCTGACGGTCGCACGCACGCAGGCCAATCTGTTTGATGGCCGCAGTGGTGACGCTTTTGAGCGTCCCACCACGATCGGCTATATGCACGTGCTCAAACTTCACCACTTGGTAGATGACAAGATGCACGCTCGCTCCACCGGACCTTACAGCCTGGTCACGCAGCAGCCCTTGGGCGGCAAGGCGCAGTTTGGTGGACAGCGTTTCGGTGAGATGGAGGTCTGGGCGCTCGAAGCCTATGGTGCCGCGTACACACTGCAAGAAATGCTCACCGTCAAGTCCGACGACGTGCAGGGCCGCACCAAGGTTTATGAAAGCATTGTCAAAGGTGAGCACGCCATTGAGGCGGGCATGCCGGAGTCGTTCAACGTGCTGGTCAAAGAGATTCGCTCTTTGGGTCTGGACATTGAGCTGGTTCGCTCTTAATTCACAGGCAAAGGATTTAAACCATGAAATCACTACTCGACCTGTTCAAGCAATTCACGCCGGATGAGCATTTCGATGCCATCAAAATCGGCATGGCCTCGCCCGAAAAGATCCGTTCCTGGTCTTTCGGTGAAGTCAAAAAGCCGGAAACCATCAACTACCGCACCTTCAAGCCTGAGCGCGATGGTCTTTTTTGCGCCAAAATTTTTGGCCCTATCAAGGACTATGAATGTCTGTGCGGGAAGTACAAGCGCCTCAAGCATCGTGGTGTGATCTGCGAGAAATGCGGCGTTGAAGTCACCCAGACCAAGGTGCGTCGTGAGCGCATGGGTCACATTGACTTGGCCGCACCCTGCGCCCACATTTGGTTCCTGAAGTCCTTGCCCAGCCGTTTGGGCCTAGTGCTTGACATGACGCTGCGAGACATCGAACGTGTTTTGTATTTTGAAGCTTACGTGGTGACCGATCCCGGCATGACCCCGCTGAAGAAGTACAGCATCATGTCGGAAGATGATTTTGACGCCAAGTTCAAGGAATACGGCGACGAGTTCACGGCCAAGATGGGCGCTGAGGGCATCAAGGATCTTCTGTCCAGCATTGACATCGACGGGTCGATCGAAAAGTTGCGCAATGACGCGACCGGCTCCGAGCTCAAAATCAAGAAGAACACCAAGCGCCTCAAAGTGCTGGAAGCCTTCAAGAAATCCGGCATCAAGCCGGAGTGGATGGTGCTCGAGGTGCTGCCGGTATTGCCGCCCGATTTGCGTCCGCTCGTTCCCCTGGACGGTGGCCGCTTTGCGACCTCCGACCTGAACGACCTGTACCGCCGCGTCATCAACCGCAACAGCCGTCTACGTCGTCTGCTGGAACTCAAAGCGCCCGAAATCATTGCACGCAATGAGAAGCGCATGCTGCAAGAGGCGGTGGACTCATTGTTGGACAAGGGCCGTCGTGGCAAGGCCATGACCGGCGCCAACAAGCGCGCCCTCAAGTCCTTGGCCGACATGATCAAAGGCAAGAGCGGGCGTTTCCGCCAGAACTTGCTGGGCAAGCGGGTGGACTACTCGGGTCGCTCGGTCATTGTGGTGGGCCCAACGCTCAAACTGCATCAGTGCGGTCTGCCCAAGCTGATGGCGCTGGAGCTGTTCAAACCTTTCATCTTCTCGCGCCTGGAAGCCATGGGCATTGCGACCACCATCAAGGCCGCCAAGAAAGAAGTTGAATCGGGCACGCCGGTGGTGTGGGACATTCTGGAAGAGGTCATCAAAGAGCATCCCATCATGCTCAACCGTGCCCCAACCCTGCACCGTCTGGGCATCCAAGCCTTTGAGCCGATCCTGATTGAAGGCAAGGCCATTCAGTTGCACCCGCTGGTTTGCTCGGCCTTCAACGCCGACTTTGACGGCGACCAGATGGCCGTTCACATTCCGCTGTCGGTGGAAGCGCAAATGGAAGCCCGCACTTTGATGCTGGCCTCCAATAACGTGCTTTTCCCGGCCAACGGCGAGCCCTCCATCGTGCCGTCGCAGGACGTGGTGCTGGGCCTGTACTACGCCACCCGCGAGCGCATCAACGCCAAGGGCGAAGGCCTGATTTTTGCCGACACCGGCGAAGTCCAGCGCGCGCTGGATGCCGGTGAAGTCGAACTCACCGCCAAGATCAACGTACGTTTGACAGAATACGCCAAGGACAAAGACACTGGTGTGCTGACGCCTTCGACCAAGCTGTGGGAAACCACCGCCGGACGTGCCTTGCTGTCCGAGATCCTGCCCAAGGGCCTGCCGTTCTCGAACATCAACAAGGCCTTGAAGAAGAAGGAGATATCCAAGCTCATCAACGTGTCATTCCGCAAGTGCGGCTTGAAAGAAACCGTGGTGTTCGCCGACAAGTTGTTGCAAAACGGTTTCCGTTTGGCCACTAAGTCCGGCATCTCGATTTGCATCGACGACATGCTGGTGCCCAATGAAAAGCACGAGATCATTGAGGGTGCCGAGAAGGAAGTCAAAGACATTGAGCAGCAATACGTCTCGGGTCTGGTGACGTCTGGCGAGCGCTACAACAAGGTGGTGGACATTTGGGGCAAGGCGAGCGACAAGGTCTCCAAGGTCATGATGGATCAGTTGCGCACCGAGAAGACCACGGATCGTCACGGCAAAACCGTGGACCAAGAGTCGTTCAACTCCATCTACATGATGGCCGACTCCGGTGCGCGCGGTTCTGCCGCTCAGATTCGCCAGCTGGCGGGTATGCGCGGTCTGATGGCCAAGCCGGATGGCTCCATCATTGAGACGCCCATCACCGCAAACTTCCGTGAAGGTCTGAACGTGTTGCAGTACTTCATCTCCACCCACGGTGCCCGTAAGGGCCTGGCGGATACGGCGTTGAAGACGGCCAACTCGGGTTACTTGACACGTCGTCTGGTGGACGTGACGCAAGACTTGGTGGTCATCGAGAACGATTGCGGCACGACGGATGGCGCACTCATGCGTGCCATTGTCGAAGGTGGCGAGGTGATTGAGTCCTTGCGTGACCGTATTCTGGGTCGTACCGTCGCTGACGATGTGCTGCATCCTGAGAACCGCGACGTGCTGGCCAAGGCCGGCGAGTTGTTGGACGAAGACCGCCTTGACGAGCTAGAAGCAGCTGGTGTGGACGAAGTCAAAGTCCGCACCGCGCTGACCTGTGCCACACGTTTCGGCTTGTGCGCGGCCTGCTATGGTCGCGACCTGGGTCGTGGTGGCCTCATCAATATTGGTGAGGCTGTGGGTGTGATTGCCGCCCAGTCCATCGGCGAGCCTGGCACGCAGCTGACCATGCGCACTTTCCACATCGGTGGTGCGGCCTCGCGTGCGGCCATTGCCTCCAGCGTGGAAGCCAAGTCCAGCGGCATCATCAGCTTCAATGCCACGATGCGCTATGTGACCAATAGCAAAAAAGAGCTGGTGGTGATTGCCCGTTCTGGCGAAATCGTCATCCATGACGAGCATGGCCGTGAGCGTGAGCGCCATAAAGTGCCTTATGGCGCGGTGCTGACGGTCAAGGCCGACCAATCCATCAAGGCGGGCGCGATTCTGGCGAACTGGGATCCGTTGACGCGCCCCATCATCACCGAATTTGCGGGCAAGGCTCACTTCGAGAATGTCGAAGAGGGCATGACCGTGGCCAAGCAGGTGGACGAAGTCACCGGCCTGTCCACCCTGGTCGTGATTGACCCGAAACGTCGTGGCTCGGCCAAGGTGATTCGCCCGCAGGTCAAGCTGATTGACGCGATCGGTAATGAAGTCAAGATCCCGGGCACCGATCACTCGGTGACCATCGGCTTCCCGGTCGGCGCCCTGATCCAGGTGCGCGACGGTCTGGACGTGGGTCCCGGCGAGGTGCTGGCCCGTATCCCGATTGAAGGCCAGAAAACGCGCGACATCACCGGCGGTCTGCCGCGTGTGGCCGAGCTGTTCGAAGCCCGTACCCCCAAGGACAAAGGCATGCTGGCCGAAGTTACCGGCACGGTGTCCTTCGGTAAGGAGACCAAAGGCAAGGTGCGCTTGCAGATCACCGATCCCGATGGCAAGGTCTGGGACGAGCTCATTCCGAAAGAGAAGAACATCCTGGTGCACGAAGGCCAGGTGGTCAACAAGGGCGAAAGCATTGTGGACGGCCCCGCCGACCCACAAGACATCCTGCGTCTCTTGGGTTCGGAAGAGCTGGCGCGCTACATCGTGGACGAAGTGCAGGACGTTTACCGTTTGCAGGGCGTTAAGATCAACGACAAGCACATCGAAGTGATTGTTCGCCAGATGCTGCGCCGCATTGTGGTGGAAAGCGTGGGCGACTCCACCTACATTGCGGGCGAGCAGATCGAACGCTCAGAGATGCTCAACACCAACGACGCCTTGCGCGCCGAAGGCAAGATCCCAGCAACTTTCACCAACCTGCTGCTGGGTATCACCAAGGCATCGCTGTCCACAGACAGCTTCATCAGCGCGGCCTCCTTCCAGGAAACCACCCGCGTGCTGACCGAAGCCGCCATCATGGGCAAGCGTGATGAGTTGCGTGGCCTCAAAGAGAACGTCATTGTGGGTCGCCTGATTCCCGCTGGTACCGGTATGGCTTATCACGAAGCCCGCAAGGTGCGTGAGAACATGGACGACGCTGAGCGCCGTGCTATCGCCGAAGCAGACGCTGCCGAGCTGGCAGGGGATGTTGAAGTCGATGCGGGAGCGGCTGCCGAATAAACCCGGCAACGCTTCTTACATAATGCGCCAAGCACCTTCATGGGGCTTGGCGCATTATTCATGATGGGTTGAGGAAACTGATCGGCAGTTGAATGGGGACACAGCACAGCAATGAGCAACACGGTTTTAGTCTGGATTTTTTTCGCCGTGCTCTTGTTTTGGGGCGTCGGTGCCTACAACCGACTGGTTCGTTTGCGCGCCCTGGCAATCGCTGCTTTTGCGCCACTACAGGCGCAATACGGGCAATACGCCAGCTTGGTGCAAAGCAATTTTGAGGCTGTGGTCGGTGATGATCGGCTTACCGCGCGAGTGAGTTTGGTCAGCGCTACGCTTCAATTTGAAACCTCGCTGAAAGCGGCCAGCGCGCATCCACTGGATAGCTTGGTCATGCGTGCTTTAGAAACAGCGCACGAAGTTTTGCAAGGCTCTTGGGCCAGAGTGTGTGGCGAGCCCCAAGACCTGGCGGGTGATCCTTTGCCAGAGGTATTGGAAAAACAGTGGGGGGAGATCACCTTGCAAGCCGATCGTGGCAGAGATGAGTTCAACCGCCGAATCCAGGATTACAACCAAGGTATTCAACAGTTCCCGGCCAACATGCTGGCTTGGCTGTTCCGATTTAAACCGGCCTACTGGAAAAAAGAAATTGCATGATGAGCACTGATTCAAAACTCCCGCTGTGGCGACTGTTGCAGGGGGCGACAGACGTACTAGTCAGCATACGAGCGGGCAGGTCGGGCACCGCCGCTCTGAATGCCGTGCCTGCTGATATGCGCCCAGGGGTGCAGTCTTTGTCCTACCGGGTACTGCGCGAGTTGGGACGGGCTGAAGTGTTGCGACAGCAACTGGCAGCGCGCAAACCCGCACCAGCCGTGGATGCGCTTTTGTGCACAGCACTGGCTCTGGTGTGGGATGAAGCTGCTGCACCCTATGACAGTTTTACCTTGGTGAATCAGGCGGTTGAAGCCGCCAAACGCAACCCCGCGCTGCATGCCCAGGCGGGTTTTATCAATGGTTGTCTGCGACGTTTTTTGCGCGAGCGCGAGGCCATGGTGGCACAGAGCGAACAGCAAGCTGTGGCAGTCTGGAATCATCCGGCCTGGTGGATTGAGCAGCTTCGGCGGGAATACACAGACCAGTGGCGGGCCATCTTGCAGGCCAATAACACGCAGGCTCCCATGACCTTGCGCATCAACGCGAGAAAGACGGACCTTGCAAGCTATCTGACTCGCTTGCACGCCGCAGGTCTGGAGGCCAGGGTGGCAGGTACCTATGGCATCACTCTGAACAAACCGGTGCCCGTGCATGAGCTGCCGGGCTTTGATGAGGGTTGGGTCTCGGTACAGGACGCTGCGGCACAAATGGCGGCTCCGCTCCTGCTCCAGGGCCTGATCACCACCCCTTCTATGCGGATCCTTGATGCCTGTGCCGCGCCCGGTGGCAAGGCGGCGCACTTGCTGGAGTTGTCGCCAGCCCAGGTCACTGCCCTGGACATCGACCCGCAACGCTGCGACCGCATCGAGCAAACACTACAGCGCCTGGGCTTGCAGGCCAAGGTCGTGACGGCGGACGCGGGCCAGCCCAATCAATGGTGGGATGGCGTTTTGTTCGACGCCATTTTGTTGGATGCCCCCTGCACCGCCTCGGGCATCGTGCGGCGTCACCCTGATGTGCGATGGTTGCGGCGGGAGAGCGACGTGGCGCAGCTGGCAGCGCAGCAGCGCAGGCTGCTGGAGACCCTGTGGACGCTACTCAAACCGGGCGGTCGGCTGCTGTTTTGCACCTGTTCGGTGTTCAAGGCAGAAGGCGAGGCACAGATACAAACGTTTCTTGCACGCAACACCCAAGCCGCATTGCTACCGTCCCCAGGCCATTTAATGCCAACTTTTACCATCAGAGGCAAGGTCGTCCCGGAGAATGAAGGCCTTGACCATGATGGCTTTTATTACGCATTGCTTGAAAAACGCGCGGCTTGACTTTGCCGTGGCGCTGCTCTGCGCCTTGGTGTTATGCGCGGTACCCCTGCCAGGGCGAGCCGACTCAACCGTTCCAGAAGTTTCGCCCCTTCGGCTTGAGCGTAGCGGAGAGAGCCTGGCATTGACCGCTGTCGTTAAATTTGAACTCCCCAGCGCTGTGGAAGACGCACTGCTCAAAGGCATCCCCGTGATTTTTGTGGCTGAGGCGGATGTGTACCGTGACCGCTGGTACTGGACCGACAAAAAAGTGGCCAATGCCCAGCGGCACATGCGCTTGTTGTTCCAGCCCTTGACCCGCCGTTGGCGCTTGGTGGTTGCCGCGGGCTTGATCACCAGCAACGGACTGGGCGTGGCGCTGAATCAAAGTTTCGATACGTTAGAAGAAGCCTTGGGGGCTATCCGGCGGCTGTCGGGCTGGCGCATTGCCGAGCTGGACGACATCGATGCAGGCACGCGGCACCGGCTTGAATTTCGGTTCCGGCTCGACGCATCGCAACTGCCTCGCTCACTGCAAATCGGAACGCTGGGCCAAAGTGATTGGGCCTTGGCGGCCGCGGCCACGCAGCGTTTCACGCTGGAGAGTCTGAAGTGAAAACGCTCAGTGGCGGCGAAGCAGCGCCACAGACACGCTCATCCAGTGCCCTGCGCTGGACACTGGTGGTTGGCGTGGCAGCCATGTCGGCCATCGGGCTGGTGCTGCTTTTCCTGCTGACCCAGGCCACCGACAATCGCGAACTGTATGAGCGCAACTACGCGCGTCTTTTTGCGGTGAATGTGGTGGTGGCCAGCATGCTCTTCCTGGTGATCAGCTGGGTGGCCTACAAGCTGGCCAAGCGTCTTCGCCAAGGCAAATTTGGCAGCCGTCTGCTGGTCAAGCTCGCTGCCGTCTTTGCCCTGGCTGGCTTTGTCCCCGGCATGTTGATTTACGTGGTCTCCTATCAGTTTGTTTCGCGCTCGATTGAGAGCTGGTTTGATATCAAGGTGGAAGGAGCGCTGGAAGCAGGCCTGAATCTGGGGCGAGCCACGCTGGACACCTTGTCCTCCGACCTGACGAGTAAAACACGCCTTGCCGCGCAGCAATTGCAGGACAGCCCGGACATCACATCCGGGCTGGTGCTGGAGCGCATGCGTGAACAACTGGCCTTGCGCGATGTCAACTTGTGGGGCTCGGGGGGGCAGTTGATCTCCAGTGTGGGGGCTTCAAAATTCGAACTGAGCCCTGCAAGACCCAGTACTCAACAACTCAAGACCGCACGCAGTCAGCGCTCGGTCACTTGGATCGAGGGGCTGGACGATGCGGGAGCGGCAACGCCCAACCAGGCCAAGATCAAAGTGTTGGTCATGGTGTCCAGAGCGGGCCTGGACATGCTGGGTAACGCCCGCTACCTGATGGTGACCAAAGACCTGCCGGACGCCTTGGTTGCCAATGCCTTGGCGGTGACGCAGGCTTACAGCGAATACCAGGAGCGTGCGCTGGCACGCGAGGGTTTACGCCGCATGTACATCGGCACGCTCACCCTGAGCCTTTTTCTGGCGGTGTTTGGTGCGGTGTTGCTGGCCATATTGCTGGGCAATCAAATCACGCGCCCCCTGCTTTTGCTGGCCAAGGGGGTGCGCGAGGTGGCGGCTGGGGACTTGACCCCCAAAGACGTCTTGCTAGGCCGGGATGAATTGGGTGGGTTGACCCGTTCATTTGCGCAAATGACCCAGCAGCTTTACGATGCCCGCCTGGCGGTGGAGCACAGCATGGAGCAAGTCAACGCGGCACGTGAAAATCTTCAAACCATTCTGGACAACCTCACGGCCGGCGTGCTGGTGCTGGACGCCCAAGGCGTCATCCAATCGGCCAATCCCGGCGCGACTCGCATCCTGCGGGTGCCTATGGCCGCGTGCGAGGGTCGGCGGCTCGCCGACATTGAGGGACTGGAAGACTTCGCGGAAAATGTGCAGCGCCAGTTTGACGATTTTTTAGGAGAGCGCAGTGAACATGGGCTGGACCACTGGCAGCAATCTTTTGAACTCGGCACCACGCATGCGGCTGGCGCTGTGGCCGGGCTGCATGACGAAGGCTTGATCACCTTGGTGGCGCGTGGGGCAGAGCTGCCGGGACATGCGCGCCTGCTGGTGTTTGATGACATTTCAGAAATCGTGTCCGCTCAGCGCGCGCAAGCCTGGGGCGAGGTGGCGCGGAGGCTGGCCCATGAAATCAAAAACCCCTTGACTCCGATCCAGTTGTCAGCAGAGCGGTTGGAGATGAAATTGACGGGCAAAGTCGCGCCGACCGAGCAGGCCTTGCTGACCAAGTCCGTTAAAACTATCGTGGATCAGGTCGATGCCATGAAGCGACTGGTCAACGAGTTTCGCGACTATGCCCGCCTGCCAGCGGCTGAACTTAGACCGATGGACTTGAATACGCTGGTTGCAGAAATCGCGACTCTGTACAGCGGGGAAAATGTGCAGGTGCCCGTGGTCATGGAGATCGACGCGCGCTGCCCCAACATCATGGGCGACGAGCAGCAACTGCGCCAGGTGCTGCATAACCTGCTGCAAAACGCGCAGGACGCTACCGAATCAGCCGGGCGCAAGGGTGCCGAGAACAGCGTGACCGTGCGCACCCACTTGTCCACGTCCAGCGGGCGGGTCCGACTGAGTGTGTTGGACCACGGCCCGGGCTTCTCCGAGAGCATCTTGAAAAGAGCCTTTGAGCCCTATGTCACCACCAAGGTCAAAGGCACGGGCTTGGGCCTGGCTGTGGTCAAAAAAATAGTGGATGAGCATGGCGCGCGCATCGACTTGTCCAACCGAGTCGTGGGTGACCAAGTGCAGGGCGCACAAGTATCGGTATCATTCGCCATAGAGAAAGCCGCAAACGCTTGAGCACGGGCTTTTATTCGCAAGGAACACAGCGGTAAATCATGGCAAATATTTTGGTGGTCGATGACGAACTCGGCATTCGTGATCTGCTATGGGAAATTCTCAACGATGAAGGCCACACCGTCGAGGTGGCCGAGAACGCAGCGCAGGCCCGCGCCGCCCGCCTGCGCGAGCGGCCCGACTTGGTCTTGCTGGACATCTGGATGCCCGACACCGACGGCGTTACCCTGCTCAAAGAATGGTCGGTGTCCGGCGCGCTGACCATGCCCGTCATCATGATGAGCGGACACGCCACCATCGACACGGCTGTGGCCGCAACCAAAATCGGTGCCCACGCCTTTCTTGAAAAGCCCATCACCTTGCAAAAACTGCTCAAAGCGGTCGAGCAGGGGCTGGAAAAAGGCGCGCAGCGCAAGCCCGTGTCACTGCTGCTTGGTCAGGTGGCCGAAACAAGCGGAGTGCTATTGGGGCTTGTGGGTCTTCAGCCCATCACGGTCATAGAACAAGGCCCACAGTCCCAACAAAATTTCGCACTCGACAAACCCCTGCGAGAAGCGCGCGACGAGTTTGAAAAAGCCTACTTCGAATACCACCTAGCCCAGGAGAACGGCTCCATGACCCGCGTGGCCGAAAAGACCGGCCTGGAGCGCACCCACCTCTACCGCAAGCTCAAGCAACTCGGCGTCGATCTCACGCGTGGCAAGCGCCTCTCCGCCTGAGTTTTGCGGCCATTTTCAGAGGAAGTTGCTGCTATAATTCGCGGCTCAGGCCCGGTAGCTCAGTCGGTAGAGCAGAGGATTGAAAATCCTTGTGTCGGTGGTTCGATTCCGCCCCAGGCCACCAAACTGACTTTTGCACACCCTGTGCAAAACTCCAAAAAGCCCTTTGTTTTCAACAACTTAGGGCTTTTTTGTTGTCTTCCGCGCCCCGGTTCCAACAGCCCAAAACCAGCACTTTTGCAGTAACTTCTGCAGTAACTTTCGCAGTAAGTTTTTTTGCGGGTTCAGAAGCTGAGGTCGAAGGCATTCGTGCCACGATTTCGAACCAATAAAAAGACCACGCAGGTTACTTCACATGTCGCTGCATCACTCCGATCGACCGGGGCGCGCATGGCAGTGAAGGAGAAACCGTGGCAACGGAACTCATCAAAAGCGAGCGCACCATCAGCGTGCTCAAAAAAGGGGCCAAACGGCTCAACGATGGCGGGGGGCTGTACTTGCTCCCCTTTGCAGGTGGAACGGGTGGAGACAGCCACTATTGGCGCCTGGACTACACATTCGAGGGGCGTCGCAAGACGCTGAGCCTTGGCGCCCACCCGCAGGTAAACCTGGTTATGGCCAGAGAAATGGCGTCACAAGCGCGCACCCTCTTGGCTGCGGGCTTGGATCCGACCAACGAGCGCCGCAGCAAGCGAGATGCGCATGTGCAAGCAGCCCAGGCCAAGCGTCGTGCGCTTGCAGGATTGCCACAGGAAGGCAGCTTTGAGTGCGTGGCGCGGCGCTGGTTTTCGGTCAAGGAAAGTCAGTGGATGGAGAACTACAGCTCCAAAGTGATCCGCAGACTGGAGCTCCACGCTTTCCCAAAGTTCGGGCGTAAGCTGTTGCAAGAGATCTCGCCCAAGACCGTGCTGGATGCCTGCCGCACAGTTGAAGCCCGCGACACCTTGGAAACTGCCCATCGGTTGCGTGAACACTGCTCATCGGTCTTCCGATTTGCGATTGCTGAAGGCGCGGATTTGCGTGACCCATGCCACGAAATTCGGGATGCACTCAAGCGGCCGCCCGTGCGGCACTTTGCTGCGATCACCAAGCCTGCCGAACTGACGGGTCTGCTCAGGGCCATCGAGCACTACAGTGGAACGCTGTGCGTTCGCTCTGCATTAAAACTCTCGCCCATGCTCATGGTGCGACCAGGTGAATTGCGTTTGGCGCGTTGGGAGGAATTCGATCTGGATCACGGCATCTGGTATGTACCCTCCATTCGCATGAAGCGGACCAAAGACCAAAAAATCAATGGTGAACCACACCTGGTTCCTCTGGCGCGTCAGGCCGTGCAGATTTTGGAAGAGCTTTTTAAGGAGACTGGTGAAAGCGGCTGCGTATTTCCGTCGGAGGTAAAGCCGGGTCGGTTCATTTCAGAGAACACCTTGAATAAGGCCATGCGCATCATGGGGTACACATCTAGTCAGGCTACTGTGCACGGTTTCCGGGCCACTGCGCGAACCTTGGCAAGTCAAGTCGTCTGGACGACTTGAGCGAGCAAGTGCAGCACTTAAGCGAGCAACTGAACGCTTTGTCAGCGTCTCAGCCGCGCGGACGATAGGAGCCAGTGAGTCCGCAGGAAATCCCGACAGCGCCTCGAAAGTGCGCTCACCCAAGGCTTGAATCGGAGCGCACCGATGAGTTGTCGAGGTTCACCGGGTTGGGGAAGCGGTGGATACGCGGGCGTTGATGGTGAGTATCGGGGGGCAAAGTGTGCGGAGTTTTGCAGCCCATGCCAGCCAGCATGTACTTATGGCTCCAACACCGGGTATCAATCGAAGCGTTTACCTCTGCTGCTGCAGCGTCTCGAGCTCCACATAGCGGATGTGCTGCCCAACTGACTTGAGGCGCAGAACCTTGACCTTGTCTGGGGCAATGAGCATTTGAATGTTCGGTGGCAAGGCGTCGAACTCAATCAGCGGGACCTGCGTGTAATGCGACGCCCCATCCAGAATGTCCTCCAGCGCATCCTCCAACTGGGTAAACACATGACAGCGGTTGCACGAATAAGGTTAGATCGCGCAAGTGAAGCGCAGCCGCGATCTGAACCGGTTGTTGGACAAGCCCGGTTCAAGGCGCAATTATTGGTCAAATTGACAGGGTGAATCGCCCAGTGAATTGTGGAGATTACCCAACATTTGCGAAGATGGCGCGAATGTGTGCAACCCGATTTGCTCCCATTTCGCCACCGATCCGCTTAAGGCACGGGGCGCGTCACTTCACTGCAGACGCTGCAGAAGGTCCAAGGTCGGATAGCCGTCCGCTGGCAAACCCAGGCTGCGCTGGAACAATCGCACGCCGCGCTGCGTGGCCGAGCCCATCATGCCGTCCGACTTGCCGCTGTCAAAGCCTCGTGCGTTCAACGCCGTCTGCAAGGCCAGCAACTGGCTGCGCGTCATTGCTTGCAAATCGCGCGGCCAGGGTGCTTGCACCGCGGGGCCACCGGCCAGTCGTTGCGAAAGCAGGCCCACGGCGAGCGCATAGCTGATTGAGTTGTTGTAGCGCAGGATGGTGCGGAAGTTAGGGCCGATCAAGAAGGCTGGCCCGCGTGCGCCGCCCGGAAGAATGATCGAACTGTCGGCTAACGCCGGCAGCGGCGTCTGGTCCATTGATTGCACACCCTGATCCGCCCATGCCGAAGCCGGCTGTCGCACCTCGGTCTGCGCATAGTCGAATCCGGGCGGCAAGCGCACCTCGAGCCCCCACGGCTGGCCGGCCCGCCATCCAGAGCTTGCCAGGAAGTTTGCGGTCGAAGCCATCACATCAGCCACGCTGCCCCAGATGTCGCGTCGGCCATCGCCATCGGCATCGACCGCATAGGCCAGAAAGACCGATGGCAGAAACTGAGTCTGTCCCATCGCGCCGGCCCACGAACCGATCATCTGCGCGCGGTCGATGTCACGGTTCTGCAAGATCTTCAAGGCTGCGAGCAACTGGCCCCGCGCCCATTCCTCGCGTCGGCCCTCGAAACCGAGCGTCGCCAGGGCGTCGATGGCCGGGATGTCGCCCACAAAACTGCCGTAATTGCTCTCCATGCCCCAGATCGCGACGAGGACCTCTGTAGGGATGCCGTAGCGCGCAACAATGGCATCGACTTCAGGTCGCAGTGTCAGCAACTTATCCTGGCCACGGGCGATTCGCTGTTGGGACAGCGCCCTGTCGAGGTAGTCCCACACGGTGCGGACAAACTCGGGCTGTGCCCGATCCAACTCAATGACGCGCGGAACGAAGCGGACGGTGTCGAATGCGATGTGGAGCGTTGCCTGGTCGATGCCGGCTGCGCGTGCATACGTGCTGAAATCAGCCACCCAGCGTGCAAACTGTTGGCTGTCTCCTACCTCGCCGGATCCGGCGCGCGGAGGGCTGGCGTCGTCCGTCGATGGACTCGGTGCCTTGGGTGCGCCCGACGGTGCGGAGGCGCAACCGGCAACCACGAGGATCGCCAGCAATGTGGGAACAAGCCAGCAGCGAACTGACGCTGGAAAAAGGGAGGGTGTTTGCATTCCTGCCATTCTCGTCATTCTCTGGAACCAGAGTGATCTGAGGACCAGTACCCGCTATCGGGCCGCCCAATTTGTCGGCGCCGATTGAATATTGACCCTGCCGATCCAATATTGACCCAGGGCGGGTAGTGTCAATTCCAAGGCGGCAAACAGCGACTTCTGAGTGAGCGTCATCTCGGTCAAGCCCGTCAGAGTTTTCCCGTCCGTTGTTTGCACCGTCTGCTGGTGAATGCGCTTGAGTTGCTCAAGCAGCGTGGCCGGTGACTCTGATCTATTGGCCGCTGTGAGCCGTAGGCGCATCACCCGGTACAGGATCAGGGCCATAAAACACACCAAGGCGTGTGAGCGAATCCGCCCAGGCAGGCGGTGGTACACCGGACCAATCTCGATGTCGGATTTGAGCACCCGAAACCCGCGCTCAATATCGGCCAGACTCTTATAGCGTTGCACCACCTCTGCCGCCGGGGTGTCGGTATTGGTCACCAGCAGCAACTTGCCGTCGAGCAGCTCCAGATAACGTTTTTTGTCCTCGTCAATCGCGTAACTGAACAGCTCGGCCTTCAAGTCCACCTTGATCACATGCGCCACCACCAGGCGCTTGTTCTGCCATGTCGTTTCAGCGCACCATTCTTGAGCGGGTGCTTGTGCCGCACTCAAACGCTTCAAGTCCTCACAGAAGTCGCCATAACGAGCCGCAGGCACGGCCAGGATGTATTCCAGCGCCACATCACGGCCGTCTTTTTTAAGCTGCGCTTGCAGTTTGTCCAACTCATCGAGGTTGCCCACACTGAGCAGACCCCGGTCGGCCACCAGCACCACGCGCTTGAGCGGGTAGCGCGCCAGCAAACTGCGAATCATCGGCAGCAGCGTCTTGGCTTCTGCCGTATTGCCGGGGTGCACTTCATGGGCGATGGGCAAGCCTTCTGCGGTTTGCACCAAAGACAGCATGAATTGACGCTCCACTAGGCCTGACTTGGCTCGCCCATAGGCGCGCACATCCTCTTCCAGGTCAGTCTGACCGGTAACGCCCACCGTGGTGAGGTCATAAAACACCACGGAGAGGTCTTGGTCAATCAAGGGGCGCATCAGCGTTGCCAGTCTGGCCCCCAATGTGTCGCTGTATTCGTCGAGCACGTCCATGGCACGCAACAGGTGTTGGTGCTCCGGCAGACTCTTTGCCACACCCACCGGAAGGGCCACGGTCTCCAACCAGCGCAGCACGCCCAGCTTGCTGCCCGGATCACACAGGCGATTGAAGACCATGAGGCGCAGGCAGGCCATCACATCAACCTCGGTTTTAGAGCGCCGCCAGGCGCTGGCCAAGTCATCAAAGCCCAAAGAGCGCCAAAGCTCAGATAAGGCCCAGACGTCACCAGCATGGCGGCTCTGGGTAAAGCGCAATCCATCAAGGGGCGAGGCAACTGGCACCACGCCACGGGCGCGTTGCAGTGAGGCAATCAGGGAGTCAACTTCGCCGCCGTCCTCCAATCGACCCAGGGTGCACACGGTGCGCTGGCGGGGTTTGCCGTCAGCGTTACGGAACGACTCCACCAGTTGCGCATAACGCCGGGCGCCTGATTGAGTGACTTTGATGAACATGGGGAGAAGTGTACATCAGCCCAAGATCAATTAAAGCTACTTTTAATTAGAAACGTGCCACTACAAACAATTTTGAAATTCAAGGGAAAAACACGCGTAAGTCTTTGATTTGATTCAGCGGTGGCGCGACGGGGGGCTTGAAATCGGGTGGGAAGTGTCGAACTTAAGGGGCTTTCTCTGCCTCCAGCGTGTTGACCAGATCGACCGTGGAATAAAAGCGCACCCGCTTGCCCATTGATGCGATGCCTGCCACTGCTATGGCCGTCGCCAAATGCGTCTTGCCTGTGCCGGGGCCACCAATGAGTACGGCGTTTTGCGCCGTATCGGTAAACGCCAGAGTGGCCAGGGTCTTGACCAAGTCCTCATCAACCGTGGACGCCGGGTGGGTATTCCGGTCGATCGTGACCGCCCGTTCTGGTTTGTCGTGACCGATGACCTGGATGATCTGAACCAGCAGTCATGACGCTGTAACAGGCGCTCGCGACAGCATCACAGAATCGACCAAGCGGCGTGCAGGAGCTGCGCATATTTATCCCAATCCATGCGGGCTAGTCTTCTTCAGTTTTTTTACTGGAGCCGACATGCCCGATACCCGAAGGATCACTATGCAAAGAATCAAAGACGTCCTGCGTCTCAAACTCGAACTCCACCACTCGCACCAGCACATCGCATCCGCGCTTGGCATCTCCAAAGGCGTAGTCGCCAAATACGTCAAGCTCGCCAGCATCGCTGGCTTGCATTGGCCGCAAATCCAGGCCATGGACGAAACGCAGCTGCACACCCGTTTGACCGGGTCACCCCAACGTGCCAGCAGCTTTGCGACCCCCGACTACGCTAAAGCGCACCAGGAGCTCCAACGCAAGGGCATGACCCTGATGCTGCTGTGGCAAGAGCACAGCGAGCGCCACCCTGATGCGCTCATTCACAGCTACTCCCAGTTCTGCGAGAACTACCGCCAATTCGCCAAAACCCTCAAACGTTCCATGCGCCAGATCCACCGCGCCGGTGAGAAGATGTTCATCGACTACGCTGGCCCCACGGTGGGCCTGAGCGACGGCAGTCGTGCCCACATCTTCGTCTCGGCCCTGGGTGCCTCAGGCTACACCTTCGCCTACGCCACACCGCGTGAAACCACCGCCGATTGGTTGGGTGCCACCGCACAGGCGCTACGCTTTTATGGCGGTTGCACCGAGCTCATCGTGCCCGACAACCCCAAGGCCATGATCGCCAACCCGGACCGCTACGAGCCCCGGGCCAACGACACGGTGCTCGACTTTGCCCGCCACTACGCCACCTCAGTGCTGCCCGCGCGGCCGCGCCACCCGCAGGACAAGGCCAAAGCGGAATCAGCCGTGCAAGTGGTGGAGCGCTGGATTCTGATGCGCCTGCGCCACCAGAAGTTTGAGACCGTCGATGAAGTCAATGAAGCGATTGCACCGCTACTGGTACAGCTCAACAACAAGCCGTTTCAAAAGCTCGTCGGATGTCGCGCCAGTGTCTTTGCCGAGATTGACGCCCCGGCCCTGCGAGCACTGCCCATGCAGACCTGGGAGCTTGCCGTCTTTAAGACGGTCAAGGTTCACATCGACCAACATATCGAATTCGAGGGCCACCGCTACAGCGTGCCCCATGCACTGGTGGGCGTGACGCTGGAGGCCCGGGTGACGCAGCGCGTGGTGGAGATTTTGCATCGCGGCCAGCGTGTGGCCAGCCATATGCGCTGCGCCCATAAAGGGGGCTTTGCCACGGTGCCAGAACACCTCTCATTCTATTTCCACTTCAATAAAGCCATAATATGAAACCCTATCTACCAAAGGTTTCATTATGGCCAGAGTTGCGCGTGGAGAAGAGGCCGTTGAGAGTGCGATGCAAGTCATCGCCAATGCCGTAACTGTCGAGCAGTTGCGCCAGGCACAGGCGGTGGTCCTGCCGCTGCGATTTTCGATGAGTCTGGCGCAAACCGCTGAGGTGACCGGACTCTCCATTGGATGGGTCAGCAAGCAGCGCAACCGATTCATCCAGGGAAAAGCGGTAGGCAATGGCACTGTTCCTGCGCGCGGGGGGCGGCGTAGGCAAAACTTCACACCGCAAGAGGAGGAGGCTGTACTCAAGCCGTTTCTGGAGCAAGCCCGCGAGGGCGGCATTTTGGTGGTTGGTCAAATCAAGCATCACCTTGAGGAGGCGTTGGGGCGCCCCATGTCACTGTCGGCGGTATACACGCTGCTGCACCGCCATGATTGGCGAAAGCTGGCTCCAGACAAGCGTCATCCGCAGAGTGACCCGGTAGCCCAGGAGGAGTGAAAAAAAAACTCCTAGAAACCCTCCAAGACCTTTGCAAAGACTGGCAAGGCAAACCCATCCGGCTAATGTTTCAAGACGAGGCTCGCTTTGGACGCATCAACGATGTACGTCGCTGCTGGGCCCCAAGGCCCATGCGCCCTTTATGCCAAGCCATGCTCACTCACGAGTACACCTACGCCTATGCATCATGCGAGCCAGCCACTGGCACGATGGATGCGCTGATCCTGCCTCAGGTCAACACACAGTGCATGCAGATATTTCTGGACACCGTGGCAGCCAGGCATGCCAATGATCACATCGTGATGGTGATGGACGGAGCCGGTTGGCACTCCAGCAAAAAACTTGTGGCTCCGTCAAACATCCGGTTGCTCGCATTGCCACCCTACGCCCCAGAACTCAATCCGGTTGAGCATCTCTGGGACGAACTTCGGGAGAAGTGTTTTCACAACAAGGTCTTCGCCAGCCTTGATGCGCTCGAAGACGATTTGGTGATGGGCCTGCTGGCCATGGAAAACACACCCAAGGTGATTACGTCGATTACCTATTGGCCTTGGATTATTGATGTTTTATCGAAGTGGAAATAGAATCAGCCGCTCACCGGGCACACCTGCAGTGGAGCCCGCAGCGGCTGATTCACTGGGGCCAGGACATTGGTGTGGCCACGGGCAGCTTGGTCACCCGCATGCTGCAAACACGTCAACACCCGGAGCACGGCTACCGGGCTTGTCTAGCGCTGCTGTCACTGGCCAAGCGCTACGGCAAACCCCGTCTGGAGGCGGCCTGTTTGATCGCGCTGGAGCTCGGCACCACCAAGAGTGCAGACGTGCGCGACATCCTGATCAACGGACGTGATCGGCTCACCCCCAGCATCGCGTTTCAAGTCTTTTCAGTCAAAGTTCTCAGAATAGTCGAGCAAGCTGCTTGACCGTCAACGCGACAAAACCAGAGTCAGATTTGAAGCCAGACCTGCGCTGAGGAAAAAGGCAGCGCAACTTACGGTGGAAAAATCCGCGCGCCGGGGGTGCCTCCGGCGGCCTGGCAGGGGCCTGTAAAGAAAGAAACCCACCCAACAAGCCCGGCACCTTAGACTTCAGCTTTAACCAAGTCAAGCCACCAGACAGAAACTCTCAACCGCTCAGGGCTTCAGGCTCATACTCAATACTGTTTAGTTAGATAAAATACGAAGGGTTGGATGACACGGCTGATTGATGGGGTCTCCTCTGTTTCTCGCCCCGTAGTTGCTGGTTCTTTTTCTGACTCCTCGAATATTTCGTTTGCCGCGACTCGTCACAGCGC
>JANPNG010000074.1:0-6294 GCA_031427355.1 Hylemonella sp. | reverse complement strand
AGCCCACCGCATCGCGAAACGGGCCGTAAAAGGCGCTGGCGTACTTGGCGCTGTAGGCCATGATGCGGGTGTGGATGAAGCCACTGGCTTCCAGCGCTGAGCGGATCGCACCGATGCGGCCGTCCATCATGTCGCTGGGGGCGACGATGTCCACCCCGGCCTGCGCCTGAGTGAGGGCTTGCTGCTCCAGCACCTGCACGGTGGCGTCATTCAGGATGTAGCCGCTGTCGTCCAGCAGGCCGTCCTGACCGTGGCTGGTGAAGGGATCCAGTGCTACGTCGGTCATCACGCCGAGTTGGGGAAAGCGTGACTTCAAGGCACGCACCACGCGGGGCACCAGACCGTCGGGGTTGAGGGCTTCGCGCCCGTCAGGAGTTTTGAGTGCCGGGTCAATCACCGGGAACAGGGCCATGACGGGGATGCCCAGGTCCACGCACTCCTGCGCCACGGGCAGCAGCAGGTCCAGGCTCAGGCGCTCTACACCAGGCATGGAGGCCACGGCCTCGCGGCGCTTTTGGCCGTCCAGCACGAAGACCGGGTAGATCAGGTCGTGCGAGCTGAGGAGGTTTTCACGCACCAGATTGCGGGTGAATTCGTCACGGCGCAGGCGGCGCGGACGACTGAAAGGGTAGGGTGCTTGGGGGGTGGTCATGGGGGAAAATTGTGCCTGATTCCGAGAGGCCTGCGGGTGATGGCGCATCAGTCCCCCGAGAAAGATGGCCTGCCCCGCCTGCTTTGGGTCTTGATTTGCCTTGACTTGAGTCAAGATACAAAAAAATTTTTACACTTCAGACCTTGCATTGCCCTTTTAGGTTTGCTAGAGTTCGCTTGGGTGGTTCGCCACCTCCTGCTTTTCCTCCCTGAGCAGGGCCTTGATGTGTGACAGCAAATAGGCTTACCACCCCAGCTTCGTGCTGGGGTTTTTTTTGCCCCTACACTTTGCCCATGCTCTGGGTTAAATCACTCCACATCGTTTTCGTCGCCAGCTGGTTTGCGGGCCTGTTCTACCTGCCGCGCATTTTTGTGAATCTGGCGATGGTGCCCGCCGACTCGCTGGCTGAGCGCGAGCGCTTGTTGTTGATGGCGCGCAAGCTCTTGCGCTTTACCACCCTGTTGGCAGCACCTGCCCTAGTCTTTGGGCTGTGGCTTTGGCTGGGCTATGGCATCGGCCAGGGGCCGGGCAATGGATGGGTGCATGCCAAGCTGACTGTGGTGGTTTTGGTGCTGGGTTACCACCATGGTTGTGGTGTCATTCTGAAGAAGTTCATTCGCGGTGCGCCCGCACGCAGCCATGTCTGGTACCGCTGGTTCAACGAGGTGCCGGTGGTCTTGTTGCTGGCGGCCGTGGTTCTGGTCGTGGTCAAGCCGTTCTGAAATGGCCCCCACGCTTGCCACTTTGTGTGCTGCGCTGCCCCCCGAGGGGGCCGTTGTTGTCTTGGGGCGGCCCGGCGGCAACTGATGCCATGACAATGCACAAGACTGCAGCCTGGCCCTTGGCCTTGGTGTATGCCGGTCTGATCGTGTACGCCAGTCTCTATCCCTTCGCTGATTGGCGTGATCAGGGCATCGCCCCCTGGGATTATCTGTGGGGCCCTTGGCCGCGCTATTGGACGGGTTTTGATGTGGGCTCCAACGTGTTGGGCTACATCCCTCTGGGTTTTTTACTGGCTTTGAGTGCCTTGCGCACCGGACGCGGGGCTAGGGCCGTCGGTTTGGCCACGCTGGCCGCAGGCACGCTGTCGCTGGTGATGGAGGCCTTGCAAAGCTACCTGCCCGCGCGCGTGCCGTCCAACGTGGATTTGGGGCTCAATTTTCTGGGTGCCTGGCTGGGCGCGGCAATCGCCGCTTTGCTGGAAAAGTGGGGCGCGATTGACCGCTGGAGCCGCTTTCGGTCACGCTGGTTTTTGCCCGATGCGCGCGGGGCGATCGTGCTGCTGGCTCTGTGGCCCATGGCCTTACTGTTCCCGGCCGCCGTGCCGCTAGGTTTGGGACAGGTGTTTGAGCGCCTGGAGGCCGCACTGGCTGAGCGCTTGCAGGACACGCCGTTTCTGGAATGGCTGCCGGTGCGAGATCTGGATTTGGAGCCGCTGGTGCCGGGGGCTGAATTGGCGTGCGTGATGCTGGGCATCCTGATCCCCTGTCTGTTGGGCTTTTGTGTCATACGGGGCAAGACGCGCCGCACCTTGTTTGTGGGGGCTGTGGTGTTGGCGGGCGTGGGGGTGACGGTGTTGTCTGCGGCCATGAGCTATGGGCCCGCGCACGCTTGGTCCTGGCTGAGTTTGCCGGTTCAGGTGGGGCTGGGGGCGGGGAGTGTGCTGGCGTTGATGCTGTTGCCGGTGCCCAGCCGGGTCAGCGCGGCGCTGATGTTGCTGGCTTTGGGTGTTTACCTCAGCGTACTGAACCAGGCCCCGACCAGTGCCTATTTTGCGCAGACCTTGCTGACTTGGGAGCAGGGGCGTTTCATCCGGTTTCATGGCCTGGCCCAATGGCTGGGCTGGCTTTGGCCCTATGCGGCCCTGTTGTATGTGTTGACCCGGGTCTGGGCGCAGCCGCTAAAAAACTAAAATCGACAGATGAGTTCAATTCAAGCATCCCCCAACATCAACGAAACGGTGGCTCCTGCCACTTCCTACTATGAGAGGCACCTGTTTTTTTGCCTGAACGAGCGCAAGGGCGGCGAAGCCTGCTGCGCGCAGCATCAGGCACAAGAGGCGTTTGACCATTGCAAGTCGCTGGTCAAGGCGGCGGGACTGAGTGGGCCAGGCCAAGTGCGCGTGAACAAGGCGGGTTGTCTGGACCGCTGCGCCGCAGGCCCAGTGCTGGTGGTCTATCCCGAGGCCGTTTGGTACAGCTATGTGGACAGGTCCGATATTGATGAAATTGTGGAGTCCCATCTTAAAAATGGGCAGGTGGTGACGCGTCTGCTGACACCACCCCATGTGGGTCGCTGAGCCGACCCCCGTTAAACATGAACCCCAAAACTCAAAGCGTGCGCTTGTCTGGCGCAGCAGGTCAGATAGAAGCTTTGATCGATGAACCGGTGCTGACCGAGGGCGCAAGCCCGCGCGGCGTGGCCATCATTGCCCACCCGCACCCGCTGTTTGGCGGCACCATGGACAACAAGGTGGTGCAAACATTGGCACGTGCTTTCGTTTTATCCGGCTGGCGCGCCGTGCGCTTCAACTTTCGCGGCGTGGGTGCCAGCGAAGGCGTGCACGATGAAGGCCGAGGCGAGGCACAAGACCTGCTGGCCGTAGTGCAGCAATGCGCGCCAGAAGGCCCACTGGCGCTGGCGGGTTTCTCTTTTGGCTCCTTTGTGCTCAGCCAGACGTTGGCCACGTTGTGGCCGGCGCGCGATATCGAAAAACTGGTGATGGTGGGCACAGCGGCCAGCCGGTTTGACGTGGCCGACTTGCCTGCTGAGGCGCACCTGCGCACGCTGGTGATTCACGGCGAACTGGACGACACCGTGCCCTTGGCCGACGTTATGAACTGGGCGCGACCCCAGACACTGCCGGTGACGGTGGTGCCCGGTGGCAGTCACTTTTTTCACGGCCAGCTTCCCTTGTTGCGGGGTTTGGTCGTGCGCCATTTGAGTGCCCCGGTTCAGTAGGCCCCAGGCCTTGTTTTCAGAGCGTCATGCGGCACGGCATGGTGCTTCAAATTACTTCGGATACCTCATGATCAAAATTATTTCTGCGTTGCTGGCCTCGGTGGTCGTGGCTTGCTCTTCTGCCATGGCGCAGGTCTTGCCTCAGCCGCCCGAAATTGCCGCCCGTTCGTATCTGTTGATTGACGTCACAGCCAATCAGATACTGGCGGCTAAGGAGATTGATGTGCCGGTGGAGCCCGCCTCGCTGACCAAGCTGATGACGGCCTATTTGGTGTTCGATGCCCTGCGCAGCAAAAAGATCGACTTGAAGCACACTTTGTCAGTGAGCGAGCGCGCCTGGAAGATGCCGGGCTCGCGCATGTTCATCGACCCCAAGATGAAGGTGCCGGTGGAAGACCTGATCAAAGGCATGATCGTGCAGTCCGGTAATGACGCCACCATGGCCTTGGCCGAGGGCGTGGGTGGCACGGCCGAGCGTTTTGTCCAGTTGATGAACGAGCAGGCGCGGGTGCTGGGCATGAAGGCTACCGCCTACAAAAATCCCGAAGGACTGACCGAGGCGGGCCACACCACCACTGCGCGGGATCTCGGTATATTGGCGACCCGTTTGATGGGAGATTTCCCTGATTACGTGTCCTACTACGCCATCAAGAAATACCGTTACGAGGGCACGCCAGCCGCCAACGACAGCAACCGTAATCTGCTGCTGTTCCGTGACCCGACGGTCGATGGACTCAAGACCGGGCATACCGATGCCGCAGGCTATTGCCTGATCGCCACCGCCAAACGAGATTTTCCCAATTTGGGTGCTGCCGGTGCTGCACCTGGCACGCCTGCGGCCATGGGCAGCCGTCGTTTGCTGTCCATCGTGCTGGGGGCCTCTAGCGAGAGCGCGCGGGCCAATGAGTCGCAAAAGTTGCTGAACTGGGGCTATACCGCGTATGAAGCGGTCAAGTTGTTTGATGCGAATCAGGCTGTGCTCACCCCCCCAGTCTGGAAAGGCAAGACCTCGCAAGTCGTTTTGGGCCGCCCGCAAGCCATTGTGGTTGCGGTTCCGGCAGGCAGTGCGGGCAAGATCAAAACCCAAGTGTTGCGCGCCGACCCCTTGGTCGCCCCTTTGCTCAAAGGGCAGCAGGTGGCTCGTCTGAACGTGTTGCTGGGTGAGCAGCCACTTATCGAAGTGCCTTTGCTGGCCATGGAATCTGTGGAGCAGGCAGGATTGCTGGGGCGGGCCTGGGATGCAGTCCGCTTGTGGGTCAAATAGCACAATTGCGAGCAAAACCACGGGGTGTTCGGAGGGGAATTCCTGACCCGAATCGATTTTGATTGCGGTCAGATACCCAAGTTGTTATAATGGAAGGCTTTTCGGAATTTCCGAAGGGTTTCACGTTTTCGTTATTTCAAACGTTTAGGGACGTTTTTCAATGCCAACCATTAATCAGTTAGTTCGTCAGGGACGCGAGGTCGAAACGATCAAGTCCAAAAGTCCGGCGATGCAAAATTCGCCGCAGCGTCGCGGTGTGTGCACTCGTGTGTACACCACAACGCCAAAGAAGCCAAACTCCGCTTTGCGTAAGGTTGCCAAAGTGCGCCTGACCAACGGGTTTGAAGTCATCTCGTACATCGGCGGCGAGGGTCACAACCTGCAAGAGCACTCAGTGGTGCTCGTGCGTGGTGGCCGCGTTAAAGATCTGCCAGGTGTGCGCTACCACATCGTGCGTGGTTCGCTCGACTTGCAAGGCGTGAAAGACCGCAAGCAGTCGCGCTCCAAGTACGGTGCCAAACGCCCCAAAGCAGGCAAGTAATTCCGGTTAGTACAGCCGGTAAGTCAATCGGGCAAATCCGCCAAAGTGACTTGAGAAATAGAGGTGCTGTTTCCCGCGTGGCGCGGTGATGCAGCGGAGTGACCCAAACAGACAATTCCGTCTCGGTGGTCGAGTAAGTGAAAGCCAAAATGGTTTTCGCGGCATCTGATAAAGATGTCAACTGAAGCAAAGAGGTGAAAAAATGCCACGTCGTCGCGAAGTCCCTAAACGTGAAATCCTGCCGGATCCCAAGTACGGCAATGTCGAGCTGTCCAAATTCATGAACGTGATCATGGAAGGCGGCAAAAAAGCGGTTGCTGAGCGCATCATTTACGGCGCGCTTGAGCAGATCGCAAAGAAGAACCCTGATAAAGACCCGCTGGAGGCCTTTGTGGTCGCCATCAACAACGTCAAGCCCATGGTAGAGGTGAAGTCCCGCCGTGTCGGTGGTGCCAACTACCAAGTGCCAGTTGAAGTGCGTCCGGTTCGTCGCTTGGCCCTGTCCATGCGCTGGATCAAAGAAGCTGCCCGTAAGCGTGGCGAAAAATCCATGGCCCTGCGTTTGGCCAATGAGCTGCTGGAGGCCACCGAAGGCCGTGGTGGTGCCATGAAAAAGCGTGACGAAGTTCACCGCATGGCAGAGGCCAACAAGGCCTTCTCCCACTTCCGCTTCTAAGAGGCGGCTACTGCGAAGACTTCATGCGTCGTTGCAAACCCTTGCCGTGCTATTCGCACTGTCAGCGGGTTTGCGCCTAGCCTGAAGTCTTCTCGCTACGCCGCGTTGTGCGCGTAGCGGATTGAAGACAGAAGACACAGATCAACCAAGGATCCATCATGGCTCGCCATACCCCCATTGAGCGCTACCGCAACATCGGT